>NZ_JARJLM010000202.1 GCF_029335485.1 Cupriavidus basilensis | reverse complement strand
CCGGGCCATTTTTGGCCCGCTTTGACGCTTGATGCCAGAGACTTTCTTGCCCGCGTCATAGCCCTTCAGGGTCGCCGTGCCCGTGTTCTTCACGCTCTGTGCGTCCACGATCAAGAACGCGCTGCATGCGTTGCGCCCCAGTCTCTCCCGCGGTGGCCAGCCAGCCGGTCGTTATGGCGGCCCCGCCCGCACCGGTGTACTCGCCGCCGCCGGGCTATTGCTATCGCGATTACGATCGCGCCTATGTCCCGTGCGCGCCGCAGCCGGTACCCTACTACTACCAGCAGGCGCCGGGATATTGAGCTTGGCAGCCCGGCAGCACCATCCCAGGTGCCCGTCCTGACGGTCCGGGCCTGCCGGATGGCCCGTGCGGCACGCTGCCGGTCAAAGCCCTGCTGGCGCCCGCCAGTTGAGCGGCAAGCCGTTAGTTGCGGCGGCTGCCTCCCCTCGCGCTAACTCCACCGTCCGCACCGGCCCGTTCCGCCGGATCGGCATCCGACGCGCTGACTCGGTCAGCCGCACCCACCTCCCGGGCCACGCGCTGGCCTCCCTCATCGATTGCAAAGACTGGCGCAGCCAGCACCGCATCATCCGCGGCACAGCATGGACGCCGCATGAATTTTCATTCAGTGAAAATTTATGGCTAATGTTTGACCTTCAAACTGCCACATGAATAAGATCGGCCAAGAAATATTTCATTAAACGAAATGCTGCGGCGCATTCGCGCACGCGGCAAACCCACGAAGCGCCGCCCTACGGGCCAGCGCCAGCGAGGAGACAGATGAACCGACGCGCCACCCTTCGCCTGGCCGCCATGGCCGGCGCCGCCCTGTGCGCCCAGCTTGCGCTGCCGGCTTGCGCGGCAGACAAGGCCCCCGACAACTACCCGGCCAAGCCACTGCGGCTGGTGGTCCCCTTCACGCCCGGCGGCACCACCGACATCCTCGCGCGCCTGGTGGCGCTGGGGATGGGAGAGGCGCTGGGCCAGACCGTGGTGGTCGACAACCGGCCCGGCGCGGGCGGCAATATCGGCGCCGAAGCCGTAGCCAGGGCGGCCCCCGACGGCTACACCTTGCTGATGGGCACACTCGGCACCCAGGTCACCAACCAGTTCATCTACGCCCGCATGCCCTACGACTCGGCCAAGGACTTTGCGCCGGTGACGCTGGTGGCAAACTCGCCCAATGTGCTGCTGACCAATGGCACGCTGCCGGTCAGGTCGGTGACAGAACTGATCGCGCTGGCCAGACAGCGTCCCGGTGGCCTGAACTACGCCTCCACCAGCACCGGCGGTTCACCGCACCTGTCCGGCGAACTGCTCGACAGCATGGCGGGCGTGAAGATGCAGCATGTGCCTTACAAGGGTGCGGCGCCGGCCATGACCGACCTGCTGGCGGGCCAGGTCAACCTGATGTATGACAACCTGCCCTCGGCGCTGGCCCAGATCCAGGCTGGCAAGGTCCGCGCGCTGGCGGTGACCGGCCCGCAGCGCGCACCGGTCCTGCCGGACGTGCCCACCGTGGCGGAATCCGGCCTGCCCGGCTACGTGGTGAATTCCTGGTTCGGCCTGCTGGCGCCGGCAGGCACGCCACCGGCACTGGTGGCGCGGCTGCAGCAGACCGTGGCCCGCATCCTGGCCACCCCCGAGGTAAAGCATCGCATCGAACAGCTTGGCGCCGTGCCGGGCGGCGACTCGCCGGCCGCCTTCGCTGCCGTGATCCGCGCCGATACGGAGAAATGGTCGCGCGTGATCAAGCGCGCCGGCATCCAGGCGCAATAAATACGAAGCAATAAATACGAAGCAATAAGCACGAAACGGCCAGCACGGCACGACCAACCAGGAATCCCCCATGGCAGCAAAGACCATCCGTATCGGCTCGGGCTCGGGCTGGTGGGGCGACCGCGTCGAACCCGCGGCGCTCAGCGCGCAGTACGGCAAGCTCGACTTCCTCTGTTTCGAAACCATGGCGGAAGCCACGGTATCGGCTGCACAGGTCCGCAAGCGGCGCGATCCCACCTTCGAAGGCTACGACACCTATCTGGACGAGCGCATGCGCGCAGTGCTGCCGCACTGCATCGCGCAGGGCACGCGCATCGTCAGCAACCAGGGCTGGATCAATCCGCTTGCCGCGGCGCGGCGCATCGCGCAGCTCTGTGCAGAGCTGGGACTGCCCGGCGTGAAGATCGCCGCCATCACCACCACCGACCTGACCGGCAACATCTGCGACGCGCCGCTGGACATACTGGAAAGCGGCGCTCCCATCGCCACGCTGCGCGACTCGCTGATTTCCGCCGAACCGTACGAGGGCGCGGAACCGATCGTACGGGCGCTGGAAGCCGGCGCGCAAATCGTGGTAACCGGCCGCGTGGCGGATCCTTCGCTGTTCCTGGCGCCGATGATGCATGCCTTCGGCTGGATGCCGCAGGACACGGCATTGCTGGCCCGGGGCAGCGCCATCGGCCACCTGCTGGAATGCGGCGCACAGGTGACCGGCGGCTACTTCGGCGACCCCGGCTACAAGGATGTGCCCGAGCCATGGAACCTCGCCTTCCCCATCGCCGAGGTGGATGCCAGCGGCACCGCCGTGATCTCCAAGGTGGCGGGCACCGGCGGGCGCATCGACCTGCAGACCGTGAAGGAGCAGATGTTCTACGAGGTGCACGACCCGCGCCGCTACATCACACCCGATGTGGTGGTGGATTTCACCACGGCGCAACTGGAACAGGTGGGACCTGACGAGGTACGCATCAGCGGCGTGAGCGGAACGCCGCGCACCGCTACGCTCAAGGTATCGCTGGGCTGCACCGAAGGCTTTATCGGCGAGGACATGTTCTTCTACGCCGGGCCCGGCTGCCTGGAAAAGGCCCGGCTGGCCAAGACCATCCTGGAGCACCGTTTCCAGCGGGCCGGGCTGGACGCGCAAGCGCTGCGCATCGACTTTCTCGGCGTCGACGCCATCCACGGCGCGGCCTCGCCCGCGCCGGCCTGCGAGCCCAACGAGATCGCCGTGCGCGTGGCCGCGCGCACCCGCACCCGCGCCGAGGCCGCCAAGGTCGGGCGGGAGATCGACAGCATGGCGGTATGCGGGCTGGCCTCCACGGGCAAGCGCGTACCGCACCAGGAACGCACACGCGAGATCATCGGCGTCTGGTCGGCCCTGGTGCCGCGCACGCAGGTCAGCTCCGATATCCATTTCCTTTGATCTTTTCCCCCTTTGACCTGCCGCGAGGCACATGACATGAAAGTTCCACTCAGGCGCCTGGCGCATACCCGCTCGGGCGACAAGGGCGATATCTCCAACACCGCGGTGATCGCCTATGAACCCGCGTTCTATCCTCATCTCAAGGCCCAGCTCACTGCCGAGGCCTTCAAGGCGCTGTATGGCGGTGTGGTCACGGGCAAGGTCGAACGTTTCGAGGCCGACGGGCTTCAGGTGCTCAATTTCGTGGCCCATGGCGCGCTCGGGGGCGGCGTTTCGCGCAGCCTCGCGCTCGACAACTACGGCAAGGCGCTGGCCAGCGCGGTGTTGCGCTTCGAGGTGGAGGTACCGGAGGCGCTGCGGCCGCTGCTGCACGGGCCGGCCAGCTGAAAGGCCGGACACGGCGATGGCGGAGCCATGCGAAACCGCTTTCTGTCGACAAAGCGGAAACGGGAGCAGAAAAAGAGGAATCTTCTGATAATACCGGCGCGCCATGCCCGATATGATTTTCCTATTCATTCCCGGCAAGGACAGGAAATCATGATTTCAGACCGCCTCGACTCCGCATATCAAGAAAAATGCCGGGACATTCTGAATGAGGAGCAGGCAAGAAGCCTCTCGGAGACGAACTGCTGGGAGCACGTTGACCGGGCAAGGGTTCACGCGGACTGGGATGCCTTTTACAAGGATCTATCGAAATTCATCGACACGTCGGATCCGACGGACGAACATATTCAGGGGCTGGTTCACCGGCATCACGAAATCTCCTGCCGCTTTTATACCCCGAGCCGGGAAGCTTATATTGGAATGGCTTTGCTTTACAGCGAAAATCCCACCATGAGAAATTTCCATAATGCCTACCACCCCGGAATGGTAGCGTTCCTGAGCAGTGCCATGCTCGCCTATGCCCTGGAAAACCTCTGAAAATCCTTCAACAGGCGTGGAAAGCAGCCGTCCGCCAGCCGTGCATCGGCGCATGCCACGCTAAGCTGGCAAGGCCCGGCGCGCCCAGGCGCTGGTAACCCGTCGCGCCTCCTCCTTCAGCAAGCGCGCCATCCTGGCCTCCCGAGCCAGGATGCGTTCGCTCAGCGCCGCGACGCTGAGCGCGCCGATGGGCCGGCCTTCGTAGTCGAGCAGCGGCACGGCGATCCCGCCCATCTTGTCCACCACCCAGTCCAGGAACAAGGCATAGCCCCTCCCGCGCGCCGCTTCGATCTGCTCCCCGATCACTTCGGGCGTCAGGCGGGGATAGCGCACACGTTGCGCCTTTCCCAGCCGCGCCCGGACGGCGCGCTCGGCTTCCGGCATCCAGGCCAGCACCGCCAGGCTGCCGGCGCCCACCCCGAGCGGCCGGCGCGTACCGATCTCCACATAGTTGGCGCGGATCGGGAAGGTGCCCAGTTCGATATCCGCCACCACCGATTCGCCACGGCTGGCCAGCGTCAGAACCGCCGTATCCTCGAACGCTTCCACCAGCCGCTCGAGGCTGGGCCGCGCCAGGGCGCGCAGGTCGACACGGCGCTGCGCCACATCGGCCAGCTGGAAGATCTCCGGGCCGATGCCGAAGCGGCGGCTCGCGTCCCTGCTCACGAAGCCTTCCGCCACCAGGAGCTCCAGCAAGCGGGAGGCCGTGGCCGGGTCGAGGCCAGTGGCGCGCGCCACATCGGAGAGACGGCGAACCTGCGGATCGGACAAGGCGCGCAGTATCCATAGCGCGCGCTGCACGGGCGAGGCCCGGGAGGTGGGCGGTTCGGGTCCGGTACTCATCCCTGGAGCGGATGGATGGGCACGGTAGCCGGAGCGGCAAACAGGCAACACGGCGAGGACATTGGGCTTGAGCGGCGGCGCGTGGGTGAAGCTGGCATTAGAGCGGCAGCCGCGGAGATGGTCAACAAGCCGGCCACCCGACCCGCGATTTTGGCCAAACTGGGGGCGCCCCGGGCCAAAAGCGCCGCTTCCGGCGTCCGTGGCCAGTCCGAAGGACGTATAGTCTCTGCAGACGAAAAGCACCGCCCCGGCACCCCTTGAAGCCGGGCGCGCGCACTGGTTTTCGCCCCCGGACATCGAGCCGGCAGCCAGGCTGCCGCCGCCACCAAGGAACGCAATCATGAAGACCAAAGCCGCCATCGCCTGGAACGCCGGAGCCCCGCTGACCGTGGAAGACGTGGACCTGGACGGCCCGCGCGCCGGAGAAGTGCTGGTGGAGATCAAGGCCACCGGCATCTGCCACACCGATTACTACACCTTGTCCGGCGCCGATCCGGAAGGCATCTTCCCCGCCATCCTCGGCCATGAAGGCGCCGGCATCGTCACCGACGTGGGTCCGGGCGTGAGCTCGCTCAAGCCCGGCGACCATGTCATTCCCCTCTACACGCCGGAATGCCGCCAGTGCAAGTTCTGCCTGTCGCGCAAGACCAACCTGTGCCAGGCCATCCGCAGCACTCAGGGACGGGGCCTGATGCCCGACGGCACCTCGCGCTTTTCCATCGACGGCAAGCCCATCTTCCATTACATGGGTACCTCCACCTTCGCCAACCACATCGTGGTGCCGGAAATCGCGCTGGCCAAGATCCGTCCGGACGCGCCCTTCGACAAGGTTTGCTATATCGGCTGCGGCGTGACCACGGGCGTGGGCGCGGTACTGTTCACCGCCAAGGTGGAAGCCGGTGCCAATGTGGTGGTGTTCGGCCTGGGCGGCATTGGCCTGAACGTGATCCAGGCGGCCAGGATGGTCGGCGCCGACAAGATCATCGGCGTGGACCTGAACCCGGGCCGCGAAGCCATGGCGCGCAAGTTCGGCATGACCCATTTCATCAACCCGAACGAAGTGGAGAACGTGGTGGACCACATCGTGCAGCTTACCGATGGCGGCGCCGACTACTCCTTCGAATGCATCGGCAACACCAAGGTCATGCGCCAGGCGCTGGAGTGCTGCCACAAGGGCTGGGGCAAGTCCATCATCATCGGCGTGGCCGAGGCCGGCGCGGAAATCTCCACCCGCCCGTTCCAGCTGGTGACGGGCCGCGAATGGAAGGGCTCGGCCTTCGGCGGCGCGCGCGGCCGTACCGATGTGCCGAAGATCGTCGACTGGTATATGGAAGGCAAGCTCAATATCGACGACCTGATCACCCACACCCTGCCGCTGGAGCGCATCAACGAGGGCTTCGACCTGATGAAGCGCGGCGAGTCGATCCGCTCGGTCGTGCTGTACTGAGGCCGGCCATGCTCGAACTCCTTTCCGAACACGGTTGCTGCGGCGGCGTACAGCGCTTTTACCGGCACGCCTCCAGCGCCATCGGCCTGCCGATGCGTTTCTCGGTGTTCCTGCCCCCGCAGGCGCTGGCCCGGCCCGAACAGCGCCTGCCCGCGCTGTTCTACCTGGCCGGCCTGACCTGCACCGAGGAAACCTTCATGATCAAGGCCGGCGCCCAGCGCTTTGCCGCCGAGCACGGCCTGATCCTGGTGGCGCCCGATACCAGCCCGCGCGACACTGGCATTGCCGGCGAGGCCGAGGCATGGGATTTTGGCGTGGGCGCGGGCTTCTACCTGGATGCCACGCAGGCGCCATGGAGCCAATACTGGCGCATGGAAAGCTATGTGACGGAGGAGCTGTTCGGGCTGGTCACCACGGCGCTGCCCGCCGATCCGCGACGCGTTGGCGTGTTCGGCCACTCGATGGGCGGCCACGGCGCGCTGGTGCTGGCGCAACGGCATCCCGCACGCTTCCGCTCGGTGTCGGCCTTCGCGCCGATCGCGGCGCCGACGCGCTGCCCGTGGGGTCACAAGGCCCTTGGCCGCTACCTGGGCGATGATCGCGCCACCTGGGAGCAGTACGACGCCAGCGCACTGATGGCGCGCCAGGCGGCGGCACCCTTCCCGCGCGGGATTCTGGTGGACCAGGGCCTGGCGGACAAATTCCTGGCCGAACAGCTCTATCCCGAAGCCCTGGAAGCGGCCTGCGCCGCCGTCGGCCAGCCGCTGACGCTGCGCCGGCACGCGAGCTACGATCACGGGTATTACTTCATCTCGACGTTTATCGAGGACCATATCCGGCACCACGCGGCGCAGCTCTGAACCGCGCTGTTGTGGCGGGGGCACCGCCCCCCGCCGGCCATGCCGCAGCGCTGGGGCATTGCACTGCGCTCCTACTGAAGCGGCGGGCGGGTGCCCTCCGCCGGTCATGCTCTCCCGTTTACCTCCCTCCTTCCCCTGACCGCCAGGCGCCTGACGAATCGGGCAGAATCCGGGGCAGGCCACTCCAGCGCAGCCGGCGCCGCTTGGTAATACCTTGAAACGGGCTGGCTACCGCTGAAACAGAATCCGCCCGGCGGCGCCTTGCACTGCGTCCGGCCGCGCTGCTAGCATCTGGCGAGATCGCGCGCCTGCATCGTCCGAAAGCGGGCACGGCCCCGTGGCCGGCCACCGCGGTAGCGACAATCCCGAAGGATTTCACGATGACCCGCAGCGCCCGCACTCTCCGCCTGATTCCCCTGGTGACCACGCTGTTGCTGTCGCCCGCCGCCTTCGCCCAGGGTTCGCCCGCCGGCGGGGACGAAGCCATGAACGCGATCAACAGCAACTTTGCGCGCATGACGCCGCCGCCACGCACCGTGGACAGCATCAACCAGGAACTGCGGCAAAACCATGCCGCACCGCTCCAGACCGGCGGGCGAGGCGGTGGCCGTGGCAGGGGCCGCCAGCGCTCGCAGGACAGCGGCACCCAGAACGGTCCGGCAGGTGCCGCTGCCGACACCCTGGCAAGCCAGGATGCCGCGCTGCACACCAACGCGCCCGGCACCGCCACCGGCCCGGCTGCCGCGCCTGCCAATTCCGCCAGCCAGTAAGGCCCGCCTAGCCCTGCACGGCCCCGAAGCGCTCGCGATACTCGCGCGGCGTGATGCCCAGCTGGCGCAGGAAGGCGCGCCGCAAGCCCTCGTCGGAACCGAAGCCGGTACGCGCGGCAATCGCCTTGAGCGGCAGGTCGCCTTGCTCCAGCAGCCGCCGGGCACCTTCGATCCGTGCCGATTCGATAAACGCCATCGGGCTGGCGCCCGCCTCGCGGGCGAATACGCGGCGGAAATTCCGCTCGCTCATCGCGACCCGCGCCGCCATCCCGGCCAGCGTGAAATCATGGGCCAGGTCGGACAGGATCCAGTCCTGCACGCCGCGGATGCCTGCGTGGCTGGTGGCCTGGCTGGCCAGATGCAGGCTGTACTGCGATTGCCCGCCAGGGCGCTTGAGGTACACCACCAGTTCGCGCGCCAGATCCAGCGCCAGTTCGCGCCCCAGGTCCTCCTCCACTACCGCCAGCGCCAGGTCGATGCCGGCGGTCACCCCAGCCGAAGTCCACAGGTTACCCTGCCGGATAAAGATCGCGTCGGCGTCCACCTCCACCGCCGGGAAGCGCTGGCGCAGCAGCGCCGCCACGCTCCAGTGCGTGGTGGCGCGGCGCCCGTCGAGCAGGCCCGCCGCGGCGAGGAAGAACGTGCCCGAGCACAGCGCGATCAGCCGCCCGATGCGCGGGGCCACCGCGCGTGCCCAGGGCACGATGCCCCGCGCCTCGTCCATGGCGCGCTCGATGTCGCGTGCGCCGACGATCAGTGCGATATCGGGTAGCAGCACGGTGTCGAGCCGAGCCGTGGCTTCCAGCGTCATCAGCGTGTCCGAGCGCACTGGACCGGTCTCCAGCGCCACCACGCGCGTGGCATAGGCCGGCGGCTGCCCGCGCTGGGACAGCCGCACATTGGCGTAGTCGAACACCGTCATCGGGCCGACTGCCTCCATCGCCTTGAATCCGGGATACACGACGATATCCACCCGCCTCGGGGCGGCAACTGCCTGCGCTTGCATCGGCCTGTCCGGGATGAAAACCGGCGATCTTACCCCACTACCGCCCACCCGCCGCCGCGCGGGTACAAGCATATGCAGCCGCCGCATTAGTCGCTGCGCGTGCAAGCTTGTGCCAACAAATTCGTTCTATTGCAGCGAACCAGTTCTTAGCATGGTGCATATCGTTCGCATCCCGCATCCCGCAGCCTACCGAGGAGTGTCATGCATCAAGCGCCAGAGCAGCCGTCCGCCCTCCACCTCCCAACGCCCGCGGGCAGCAAAGGCGGCCTGAGCCGCCGCGGCTGGCTGCGGGCCGCCGGCACACTGGCCATCGCCAGCGGCGCCGCGCCCTTTGTCTGGACCGCCAAGGCCCGCGCCGCCGGCCAGCTCAAGCCGATCAGGCTGGCGTGGAATGCCAGCGGCGTGTGCCTGGCGCCCGTCGCAGCGGCGCTGAAAGAGAACATCTTCCGCAATCACGGGCTGGAGGTGGAACTGATCAACTTCGGCGGGTCCACCGACCAGTTGCTCGAAGCCATCGCCACCAGGAAGGCGGACGCCGGAGTGGGCATGGCGCTGCGCTGGCTCAAGCCGCTCGAGCAAGGCTTCGACGTCAAGCTGACCGCCGCCACCCACGGTGGCTGCATGCGGCTGCTGACCTTGCGCAACTCCGGCGTGACCGACCTGAAGAGCCTCAAGGGCAAGACCGTGGCGGTCAGCGACATGGCAAGCCCGGCCAAGAACTTCTTCTCCATCCTGCTGGCCAAGCGCGGCATCGACCCCGTACGCGACGTGCAGTGGCGCCAGTACCCCGCCGACCTGCTCGGCATCGCCCTCGAGAAAGGCGAGGCGCAAGCCGCCGCCGACGGCGACCCGCGCACCTACCTGCTGCGCAAGGAGCGCAACCTGGTCGAGGTGGCTACCAACCTGTCGGACGAATACGCCAACCGTTCCTGCTGCGTGCTGGGCATTCGCGGCAGCCTGATCCGCGAGGACAAGCCGGTCGCCGCCGCGCTCACGCATGCCGTGCTGCAGGCGCAGGACTGGACGGTAGCCCACCCCGAGGAAACTGCCCGGCATTTCGCCGAATTCTCCAAGGCATCGCAAAGCGATGTGGTGGCCATGCTCAAGAGCCACACCCACGGCCATCATCCGGTTGGCGCGGACCTGAAAAAGGAACTGGCGCAATACACCGACGAACTCAAGCTCGTGTCGGTCATCCGTCCGGGCACCGATTCCAATAAATTCGCGGAGCGCATCTATGCCAACGTTCTCAGCTGACGGGCAGCACGGCGTGCTGGAAGCGCCCGCCGCCAGCCAGGCGCTGGCCGGCCACGACGCCTTCGACGGGCGCGATGAATTCCTGGCCCTGCCCGCCGCCGTACCGCGCGTATGGCTGGGCGGCGCGCTGGCGGGGGCGGCCTGGCTGGGGCTCGCCGCCGTGGTGAAATTCTGGCCGGAACCCGAGGACTGGCCGCTGACCCATGAGACCGCCTCCCTGTTCGCAGGCATCGCCGCCGTGCTGCTGGTGCTGGCCTTCGTGCAGCATCGGCTTGGCGGTATTGGCGCCACCCTGCGCCGCGCCGGTCCGTGGCTGCTGGTGCTGGCGGCACTGACGCTGGCGTGGGAGCTGGCGACCGCCAAGCTGGGCCTGTTGCCGCGCCCCTTCTTTGCGCCGCCGCAGGCGCTGCTGGAGGTCTTCCTCGAGGACTATGCACGGCTGGCGGAAGCGGTGGCGCATTCGCTGCGCCTGCTGGCCACCGGCTACCTGCTTGGCGCGCTGGCGGGCTTCCTGACCGGTGTCTCGATCGGCTGGTCGAGCCGGGCCGGCTACTGGGTCCATCCGGTGCTGCGCCTGCTCGGGCCGCTGCCTGCCACGGCCTGGCTGCCGATCGTGTTCTTCGCCTTTCCCAGCAGCGCCAGCGCGGCCACCTTCCTGGTGGCGCTGGCGACGTGGTTCCCCGTCACCGTGCTGACCTGGTCCGGCGTCGCGGCGGTGGACCCGGCCTATTACGACGTGGCCCGCACCCTGGGCGCCAGGGAGCGTTTCCTGGTGCTCAAGGTGGCAGTGCCGGCGGCGCTGCCCAGCGTGTTCGTCGGCCTCTTCATGGGCCTGGGCTCATCGTTCTCCGTGCTGGTGGTGGCCGAGATGCTGGGGGTCAAATCCGGCCTCGGCTGGTACCTCCAATGGGCCCAGGGCTGGGCCGCCTACGCCAGCATGTATGCCGCGCTGCTGGTAATGGCGCTCCTGTTCTCGGGACTCATCACGCTGCTGTTCCGCTCGCGCGACCGGCTGCTGGCCTGGCAGAAGGGCGTGGTCAAATGGTAAGCGCCGTGCTCGAGAAATCCGTCCAGGTGCCGCCTGTGGAAGACCCGGCCGGCAACGGCGTGCGCCTGACGATCGATCAGGTCAGCCACCATTTCACGCTGCGCGACCAGGTACTGCCGGTGCTGAGCCGCGTCAGCCTGACCGCCGAGCCGGGCGAGTTCGTTGCCCTGCTCGGCCCCAGTGGCTGCGGCAAGTCCACCCTGCTGCGGCTGGTGGCCGGACTGGAGGCACCACGGCGCGGCACGCTGGCGGTGGATGGCGTGCCAATCGCCGGGCCGGACCCGAGCCGGGTGGTGGTATTCCAGGACCCCACGCTATATCCATGGCGCACGGTATGGGACAACGCCGCGCTCGGCCTGGAAGCGCGTGGGCTGCTCGGCACCCAGCGCGCCCGCGTGGACGACGCGCTGGCACGCGTGGGCCTGAGCGACTTCGCACGGGCCTATCCGCGCCAGCTTTCCGGCGGCATGGCGCAACGCGCCGCGCTGGCGCGCGCCCTGGTCAACGAGCCGCGCCTGCTGATCCTCGACGAGCCGCTGGGCAAGCTCGATTCCCTGACGCGCCTGAGCATGCAGGGCGAGCTGGTCTCGCTGTGGCAGCGCTCGCGCTTTACCGCCTTGCTGGTCACCCACGATGTGGAGGAAGCGCTGCTGCTGGCCACGCGCGTGATCGTGTTCAGCGAGCGGCCGGCCCGTATCACGGCGGAACTCAAGATCGACCGCGCGTATCCGCGCCATCGCGACGATCCGGAACTGATCCGCCTGCGCCGCGAAATCCTTGGCCTGCTGGGGCTGGGCCAGGGATGGTAGCCGCGCGGATCCCGCGGCTCGCGGCGCGCCCCCACCGCCGAGGCAGCCATGCCCGATGAACTCTGGCATCTGCACGGCACGTGGTGGCTGGGTCCGGACTCGATACCGCACCCGGACCGGGACGGCAGGCATAGCGCCGCATTGCCCCGCCTGCCGCCTGGCATCGCCGTGGCAGGACGGCGGGCGGCCCGCGCCATCGCGGCTGCGCTTGTGCTGAGCGCAGGTATCGCCGCCCTGCCCATGTGGCTGTCCTCGGAAGCGCGCTGGCAAGCTGACCCCGGGCCCGGCCCCCTGCTGCGCCAGGCCCAGGCGCGCGGCGAACTGGTGGTCGGCGTGCACGCCTATCCGCGCGCCACGCCGCCGGGCCGCCCGCTGGTGCCGGAGCCCGATCCGGGCGAAGCCGGGCTGGCCGCCGAACTCGGCCGGGCGCTTGGCTTGCCCGTCAGGCTGCGTCATCTGCCGGCGGCGGGCAACACCCAGTCACCCGGTTTCGATCTTGCCTTCGGCGCGGCGGCGGATAGCCGCCATCCCCGCGCGGCCTCCGTGCAGGCGCCGGCCACCGCGCGCGGCACCCTGTTGACGCTGCGCTTCACGCCGGTCGACCGGCTCGATTCACTTGGCGGCAAGACCGCCTGCGTCAGCGAGGGCAGCCCCTTCCAGGCGGCACTGGCCCGGGCCGGGGCCGAACTGCGCCGCTACCCCTCCCCGCTGCAGGCGCTGCTGGCATTTCGCCGCGGCGAATGCGCCGCCGTGGCGGAAGACGCCGCGCTGGCCGCCCGCGTGATGCGCCTGCCCGAATGGCGCTTCTTCGTGGCGGCGCCGCTCGTGCTCAATGGCGAGGGCGCGGCGCTGACGCTGCGCGAGCCGGATGCGCAGTCCGCCCGCTACCTGGAACAGCTGCTGGCGCGCTGGCAGCGCGACGGGCGGCTTGGCCGGCTGCGGGAAGCCGCCGCGGGCGAGGCGGCTTTCAACATGATGCTGGTCGAGAGCGGGCAGATCTGTCATTGAGCGCGGCCGCCCCCCCAACAAGGCAGGCACGGCACAACACCACACCACAAGACAACAGGGGAAAGCATGAGCTTGCAGTCCAGCGGTACTACCGCAAGGCGGCGAATTTCCGACTGGCACAGCGAAGCCGGTTTCGCGCCCGCCGTACCGGCGCCAGGTCCCGACGATGGTCTCACACCGCGCCCGCCCCCTCCGGAAGAGGCCTTGCGCGCGCTCTCCGCGCGCTTTGCCGCGCGCGCCGCCGGCCACGACCGCGACGCCACCTTTGCCTTTGAGAATATCGCCGAACTCCACCAGCTTGGCCTGCTCGCCCTCACCGTGCCGCGCACCCTCGGCGGCAGCGGCACTGGGCTGGCGGATGCGCGCCGCGTGATCCAGCACGTGGCTGCGGGCGATCCGTCCACTGCGCTGGTGCTGGTGATGCAGACCCTCGGCCATCGCAGCCTCGCGCAGGATGCGCAATGGCCCGCTGCCGTGCGGGAAGCGGTACAACGCAGCGCGGTGGATCGTGGTGCGCTGATCAACTCGCTGCGCGTGGAACCCGACCTCGGTTCGCCCGCGCGCGGCGGCATGCCGGCCACCGTAGCGCGCCGCCATGGCGACGGCTGGCTGCTGTCCGGCCACAAGGTGTATGCCACCGGCATCCCGGCGCTGAGCTGGCTGGCCGTGTGGGGACGCACCGATGAGCCCAGCCCGCGCACCGGCGTATTCCTGGTGCCCCGCGACGCGCCCGGCATCACCGTGCTGCCAACCTGGGACCACCTCGGCATGCGCGCCACCGGCAGCCACGACGTGGTCTTCGACAACACGCCACTGCCCGCCGCCCATGCGGTCGATCTGCGCCAGCCGGAAGACTGGGCGCAACGCCATGACCCGGCCTGGGCCGTCTGGAGCGCCGTCCTGCTCGGCGCGCTGTACGACGCCGTGGCGCGCAGCGCCCGCGACTGGTTCGTCGCGTGGCTCAAGCTGCGCGCGCCTGGCAGCCTGGGCGCACCGCTCGCCACCCTGCCGCGTTTCCAGGAAGCGGTGGGCCGCATCGACGGCTGGCTCCTGGCCAACCGCATACTGCTGGACCGTTTCTGTACCGACGCGGATGCCGGCGCCCCGGCCAGCGCCGCCGATGGCGGCCTGCTCAAGCTCACTGTGACCGACAACGCGATCGCCGCCGTCGAACTGGCGCTCAGACTGGCCGGCAATCCCGCCCTGTCGCGCGGCAATCCGCTGGAGCGCCACTACCGCAATGTACTGTGCAGCCGCATTCATACGCCGCAGAACGACGCCGTCCTGGCGGGCGCCGGTGCGCAGGCGCTGCGCGAGACCACCCAGGCCGCCCCTGCCGATCCCGCAGCAGCGGCCGCGCGAGGGTTGGGGAGAGGGGTGGTTTGACTGGGAGCCGCCAACTGCGTAATCCAGCGTGTGCGGCGGCATTTGCAGCTCCCGCCTCCCATCGGGGGGCCGTGGCGGGTTACTGCGCAGCCTTCGGATCGACCACCGGGTCCATGCCGCTGCGCTCGATATCGGCACGCGCTGCGGGAGACGCCAGGTAGCGGATCAGGGCGCGGCCGGCGTCCGGATGCTCGGCATTGACCGGCACGCCTGCAGCGAAGGTGGTGATGCTCTGCACGGCCTCGGGAATCTTGCCCACGAACGTGGTGCCCGGCACCGGCAACAGTTCGCTGACCTGCTGCAGGCCGACCTCGTAGTCGCCCTTGGCCACCACGCTGCCCACGGGGGTTTTCTCGATCATATGGGCGCGGCCCTTGACCTGTTCTTCGATGCCCAGCTTCCTGAACATCTCCTTTTCCACGTAAACGCCGCTGGCACTGTCCGAATAGGCGATGGAGGCGGCCTTCAGCAACGTGTCGCGGAATGCGTCGAGCGTGCTGATATCGGGCTTGGGTGCGCCCGCCCGCACCGCGAGCCCAATGCGTGAATCGGCCAGCGCGACCTTGCTGTCGGGCACCACCTTGCCCTGCTTGATCAGGTCGTCCAGCGCATAGCCCACCATGATCACCACGTCGGCGTGCTCGCCCCGCGCCAGGCGGTTGGGAATGGCTTCGGGCGACTTGCCCATGGAGGGACCCCACGCGGTCGACAGCTTATGACCCGTGGCCTTCTCGAAACCCGGGCCAAGCGCTTTGTAGGCCGCGGTGAAGCCCCCCGAGTTCATGACCTTGACTTCGTCGGCCAGCGCGTTCCCAACGCCCAGGGCAAGGCTGGCCATGCCCGCCAATATCAGGGCCAGCAGGGGCCTGGCATGGGGCTTTACAGCATTCCTGCGGAGTGGGTTGACGGCGGGGACCAGCACGGCGGCGGATGAAATAGACATATGCACTCTCGATGGGCATTGAAGGGAAACCGGCCTGCCACGTTGCCTCTACCGGGCAGGCTGCACATTCTATGCAAGGCGGGCGTGCCGCGATAATGCAAACTTTCTTGGCTTTGATCGTTTTTACGCATCAATACTGCCAGCATCCCGCGTGTCTTCCCGTGGCGGGCGCAAGGCCCGGCCGCGCTTAGGTACGGCCTGCCCGACCAGGTCGTACAGTGCCTGCGCGTGCGGCGGCAGCATCGCTCCCCGGCGCCGCAGGATGCCCAGCGTGCGGGATACTGCCGGCGCGCGCAAAGGCACTGCCGCAATCGCCGCGCCATCGCCGCCGGGCAGCGCCAGGCGGGGCACTGCCGCCACGCCGAGCCCGGCCTCCACCAGCGCCAGCATGCCGCTGACATGGCGCACTTCGTAAAAGGCGGCCGGCCGCACCGGCGTGTCGGCCAGCGCGAGGTCAAGCAGCAGCCGGTTGCCGCTCGATCTGGCCAGGGCCACCAGGGTGTGCTTGCCCAGTTCGGCCCACGCCACCGAGCGCCGCCGCGCCAGCGG
>NZ_JARJLM010000201.1 GCF_029335485.1 Cupriavidus basilensis | reverse complement strand
CGGACCGCACGGCGCCGCCGCCGCCGCTGCGCCAGCGCGGCGAGGCCACCGTCACGGTGAGCGCCTTCCGCTTCGCCGGCAATCAGCAACTGAGCGAGGCGCAGCTGGCGCCGGTGGTGGCCGGCTTCCTGAACCGGCCGCTGTCCTTCAGCGAACTGCAGGCGGCCGCCACCGCGGTGGCCGAGGCCTACCGCGCGGCCGGCTGGGTGGTGCGGGCTTACCTGCCGGCGCAGGACGTGCGCGAGGGCGTGGTCACCATCCAGGTGGTGGAGGGCGTATTCGGCGGCGTGCGCATCGAGGGCCAGGGCCCGCAGCGCGTCAGCCGCGAGCGCATCGAGGCCGGTTTCGCCGCGCACCAGGCGGTGGGCGCGCCGCTCAACACCGAGACGCTGGACCGCGCGCTGCTGCTGGCCAACGACCTGCCGGGCGTATCGCTGGTAGGGCGGCTGCGGCCGGGCGCGCGGGAGCAGGAGACCGACCTCGCGCTGAACTTCGTCGAGACGCCGCTGGTGACGGGCAACGTGGGCGTGGACAACCAGGGCGCGCGCTCGACCGGGGCGGCACGCATGGTGGGCAATGCCAGCGTCAACAGCCTGGCCGGCTTCGGCGACCAGCTACTGGCCAACGGGCTGGTGAGCGAGGGCTACCGCTACCTGCGCCTGGGCTACACGGTGCCGGTCGGCTATGACGGCTGGCGCGTCGGCGTGAACGCCTCGCGCCTGGACTACCGGCTGGTGACGGACGACTTCAAGGCGCTGGCCGCGCGCGGCAACTCCAACACGGTGGGGCTGGAGGCGAGCTACCCGCTGGTGCGGGCGCGCCAGCGCAACCTCTACCTGGTGGTCAACTACGACCACAAGACCTACGACAACGAGGCCAGCCAGGTCACCACCAGCCGCTACTTCGACAACACGCTGAGCTTGGGGCTGAACGGCAACCTGTTCGACGGCCTGGGTGGCGGCGGCGCCAACACGGCCAGCGCGATGCTGACCGGCGGCAGCCTGAATCTGGGCCAGTCGCCCACGCAGGCGGCCGACGCCATGACGCTGCGCACGGCCGGCCAGTTCCTCAAGATGCGCTACGGCATGTCGCGCCAGCAGGTGCTGAGCGACGCGCTGTCGGCCACAGCCGCGCTGTCGGGGCAGATGGCGAGCAAGAACCTGGACTCGTCGGAGAAGTTCTACCTGGGCGGTCCGAGCGGCGTGCGCGCCTATCCGATCGGCGAAGGCGGCGGCAGCGAAGGCCAGCTGGTGAACCTGGAACTGCGCTGGCGCCTGCCCTACGGCGTGTCGCTATCGGGCTTCTACGACTGGGGCCACGTCACCGTCAACCGCGACAACAACTTCCCCGGCGCGCCGCCGGTCAACAGCTACCACCTGCAAGGGGCGGGGCTGGCCGTGCAATGGCAACCCGGGCGCGGGGTGAACCTGGGCGCGACCTGGGCGCACCGCATCGGCGGCAACCCCAACGCCACGCCGTCCGGCAAGGACCAGGACGGCTCCCTGATCAAGAACCGCGTCTGGCTGACCGCCAGCCTGTCGTTCTAAGTTTTCCGGAGTCAGACCATGAACAAGATCTATCGCCTGATCTGGAGCGAACTCGTGCGTGCCTGGGTCGTCGTGGCCGAGACTGCGCGCAGCCGGGGCAAGGCCAGCGGCAGCGTGGGCGGCGGCGCGCCGCGCGCCGCCCTGGCCATCAAGCCTCTGGTGGCGGCGCTGGTGGGCATCGGCCTGGCGCATGCTGCGCCGCCGGCGCCGAACCAGCTGCCCACCGGCGGCCAGGTGGCCGCCGGGCAGGCCAGCATCAGCAGCAGCGGCAACACCGCCACGGTGACGCAGACCTCGCAGAACGCCGTGGTCAACTGGCAGAGCTTCAACGTGGGCAGCGCGGCCACGGTGAACTTCCAGCAGCCCTCGGCGGGCGCGGCCATCCTGAACCGCGTGCTGGACAGCAACCCCAGCCAGATCTACGGCCACATCAACGCGCCGGGACAGGTGTTCTTCGTCAACCCGGCGGGGATGTACTTCGGGCCGGGCGCCAGCGTCAACGTGGGCAGCCTGGTGGCGACCACGCACGGCATCGGCAATGCCGACTTCATGGCGGGCAACTACCGCTTCGCGCGCAACGGCGCCACCGGCGGCATCGTCAACGACGGGCAGATCCAGGCAGCGCTGGGCGGCTACATCGCGCTGCTGGCGCCGGAGGTGCGCAACCACGGCGTGGTGGTGGCGCAGCTCGGCACGGTGGCGCTGGCCGCCGGCGAGACCTACCAGCTGCAATTCAGCGGCGACCACACGCTGGCCAATATCCAGGTGACGCCGGTCACGATCCAGGCCCTGGTGGAGAACGGCAACGCGGTGCGCGCGCCGGGCGGCCTGATCATCCTGTCGGCGCAGGCGGCCGACCGGCTGCAGGGCGGCGTGGTGCGCAACACCGGCACGCTGGAAGCGAGCGGCCTGAGCAGCGACGGCGGCACGGTGCGCCTGCTGGCCAGCGACACCATCCGGCAGAGCGGCACCATCCACGCCGACGCCGCAGCGCAGAGCGTGGGCAAGGGGGGCACGGTGACAGCGATCGCGGACCTGGGCAACGCCAACAGCCTGACCACGGTGGACGGCACCATCAGCGCGCGCGGCGGCAACCTGGGAGGGGATGGGGGCTTCGTGGAGACGTCAGGCTCGCACGTGAAGATCGCGGACAGCGCGATGGTGGATACGCGCGCGCCGCAGGGCAAGACCGGGAACTGGCTGATCGATCCGAACAACTACACCATTGCCGCGTCGGGCGGCGATATCACCGGCTCGGCGCTGAGCGCGAAGCTGGCCACCAGCAACGTCACCATCAGTTCCACCGATGGCGCCACGGCGGGGACCAGCACCACCGACAACGGCAGCATCAACGTCAACGACGCAGTGACGTGGAACGCCAATACGCTGACACTGAACGCGCAGAACAACATCAACTTCAATGCGGTGGCCAGCGCGAGCGGGCAAGGCTCGCTGGTGATGAACACCGGCACTGCGGTCAGCGGCGGTACCGTGCGCATGGGCGTGAGCCTGGACAGCAGCGGCTTCACCGGCCGGCTCGACTTTAACTCGAGCGGTAGCCTGACCATCAACGGCAACACGTACACGCAGGTCAAGTCGCAGGCGGACCTGGGGAACCTGTCGCTGAACGGTTACTACTTCCTGGGCAGCGACGTGGCGCTGAGCGGCGCCTTTACGCCGATCGGGATGGCTGGCTCGAATGTCGGGGCGTTCACCGGCGTGTTCGATGGCCTGGGGCATCAGGTCACGGGGCTGGCGATCAACCTGCCGACCACCGACAACGTGGGGCTGTTCTCGCAGAGCAGTGGCGTCGTCCGCAACGTCGGCGTGGTGTTGGATGCGGCGGGCGTGACCGGGCGCGGGAATGTGGGCGGCCTGGTCGGTAACGTGGCTCAGAAGGGGCGTGTCGGCAACAGCTATGTGACCGGCAGCGGGAAAGTCACGGGCTCGTTCGTCTATGTCGGTGGGTTGGTGGGGAACTATCAGGGAGGTGACCTTAGCCATACCTATGCCACCGCTGATGTGTCGGGCCCAGCCAATGTCGGTGGATTGGTGGGAATCTTTGCTTCGGGGGGCGTTCCGCGAGCGGCGTACTGGAACTACGCCACCGGATCCGTCACTGGATCCGGCAATGGAGCTGCCTCGATCGGCGGCCTATTTGGCACGTTCATCGGCGAGAGTGTCCGGGCGAGCTTTGCCACTGGGGCGGTTGCCGGCGGCGATTCCGTCGGAGGTCTGATCGGGCAGCTGTCGGCCGGCACCGTTGTGCAGAGTTACGCTAGCGGATCGGCGCTGGCGAGAAACGGTTCCGCTGGCGGTTTGGTCGGCACAGCCGTCGTTTACGCCATTCTGAATAGCTATGCCACGGGAGACGCTACTGCTGGCGGTCCGGGGGGAGGGGGCGGTCTCGTGGGGTACTTGTACTCCCCTGGGGGAGGGGACTACATCGCCTACAGCTACGCAACGGGGAAGGTCAGCGGTGGTGCCGGCGCGGGGGGGCTTGTGGGCCTTACGAACCGTAACGGCACGCTGTACCAAGGGTACGACGGCAG
This sequence comes from Cupriavidus basilensis, assembly GCF_029335485.1. Lineage (GTDB taxonomy): Bacteria > Pseudomonadota > Gammaproteobacteria > Burkholderiales > Burkholderiaceae > Cupriavidus > Cupriavidus basilensis_E. The sequence continues at coordinate 480 of NZ_JARJLM010000201.1, read as the reverse complement.
CCAGAAAGCCAACAACCTCTGGGACACGCAAACCACCGGCCAAAGTAACGCGCTCGGGCTCTCTGCTCCCCTGAACAATCTGTTGGGCGTTGGGTTGAGTACCCAGCAGATGCAGGACCCGACCAACAGTACGGTGAAGGCAAGTCTGCTGACACTGAATACGCAAACGCAACAGTCCTCCTACTATTGGGCGCCGGACGTGCCGGCCACCGCGCCCGTCTGGGGCTTCCCGGCAACGAGTGCAGTCAACAAAGGCTACGCTGTGCTCTGCATTTTCGGTAACTGCGGGTCCGGCGGTAGTTCGGGTTCATCGAGTGGTTCGGGCTCGTCGAGTGGTTCGGGCTCTTCGAGCGGCTCGGGCTCATCGAGCGGTTCGGGATCATCGAGCGGTTCGGGTTCTTCGAGTGGTTCGGGTTCTTCGAGTGGTTCGGGATCATCGAGCGGTTCGGGTTCTTCGAGTGGCTCGGGCTCTTCGAGCGG
>NZ_JARJLM010000200.1 GCF_029335485.1 Cupriavidus basilensis | reverse complement strand
ATGCAGCGCGCGCGCCGAGATGCGCATCAGGTCCAGCGTGAGGTCGGCATGCGCGCCGTTGCCACGGCCATCCACCAGCCCTGGCTTGGGAGACAGCGTGGCCTCGTCGATCAGCGCACTGACGGCGAGATCGGCCAGCGCCACGGCATCCGGATCCAGGCCCGCCTCTGCGGGCCCTTCGGCAAGCCATGCGGGGCTCGCCATCACCAGCTCCTGAAGCGCGCGGGCGGCTCGTACAGCCCGCCCGACCAGTCGACCAGGTCGGCCATGCTCTTGGCCGCCAGCAGCGAACGGGTGGCCTGGCTGCGCTGCACGCCCAGGTCCTCCGGCAGCGCGATCAGGCCGTCGCTGCGCATGCGGCGCGTGGTGGACGTATCGTGGCGCAGGCCGATCGGCGTCACGCCGGCCACGGCCGCCAGCATGGCGCGGCGCTCTTCCAGCGAACGCGCTTTATAGAGGTAGGCGATGCCTTCCTCGGTCAGCACGTGGGTCACGTCGTCGCCGTAGATCATCACCGGCGCCAGCGGCATGCCGCTATCCCTGGCCACCTGCACCGCGTCGAGCGATTCGACGAAGGTCGGCTTGCCGCCGGCCTGGAAGGTCTCCACCATCTGCACCACCAGCTTGCGGCCGCGCGCGAGCGGGTCGTCGGTCTCGATCAGGTCGAGCCATGCCGGCGTGGGGTGGCGCCTGCCGCCCGGGTTGTGGCCCATATTGGGCGCGCCGCCGAAGCCCGAGAGGCGGCCGCGCGTGACCGTGGAGGAATGGCCGTCGCCATCGATCTGCAGCGTCGAGCCGATGAACAGGTCCACCGCATACTGCCCGGCAAGCTGGCAGAACGCGCGGTTGGAGCGCATCGAGCCGTCGGCGCCGGTGAAGAACACGTCCGGCCGCGCCGCCACGTAGTTCTCCATGCCGAGTTCGCTGCCGAAGCTGTGCACGCTCTCCACCCAGCCCGACTCGATGGCGGGAATCAGCGTGGGGTGCGGGTTCAGCGTCCAGTACTTGCAGATCTTGCCCTTCAGGCCGAGCGCTTCGCCATAGGTGGGCAGGATCAGTTCGATGGCCGCGGTGTTGAAGCCGATGCCGTGGTTGAGCGACTGCACCTGGTGGCGCTCGTAGATGCCGCGGATCGCCATCATCGCCATCAGCACGTGCACCGGCTTGATCAGGCGCGGATCGCGGGTGAACAGCGGCTCGCAGAAGAAGGGCTGGTCCGCCTGCACCACATAGTCGATCCACGAGCCGGGAATATCCACGCGCGGCAGGCCGGCGGGATCGTCGACGATCTCGTTGACCTGGGCCACCACGATGCCGTCGCGGAAGGCCGCGGCCTCCACCAGGGCGGGGGTGTCCTCGGTGCTGGCGCCGGTGTAGAGGTTGCCGTCGCGGTCGGCCTTGTAGCCGGCGATCAGCACGATGTTCGGCGTGAGATCCACATATAGCCGCGCGTACAGCTCGATATAGGTGTGGATGGCGCCGACTTCCAGCAGGCCGTCTTCGAGGAACTGCGAGATGCGCAGGCTCTGCGCGCCGGCGTAGGCGAAGTCCAGTTTCCTGGCGATGCCGCGCTCGAACAGGTCGAGGTGCTCGACGCGGCTGACGCTCGGGATGATCATGTGCAGTCCGTGCACCCTGGCCGGGTCCACCCCGGCCAGCGAGCGCGAAAGGAAATCGGCCTGCTTCTGGTTGTTGCCCTCCAGCACCACGCGGTCGCCCGGCGCGGTGATGGCTTCGAGAAAGGGGACGATATCGGCGGTGGGCACGACCCGGCCGCTGGCAATGGCGGCGCCGCGCGCAAGGCGCCGGCGCTTTTCTGCGCGGCGGGTGTCCCACTGGCGGTCCGTGGCTGGATTCGGCATCGCGTCTCCGGTGTGCTTGATGCTGTAGATGGCACCAAGATACGCAGCGCGCGCCGCGCAAGCAATGACGCCGGGCGTGGCATCGTTACTCCAGGTGTAAGTGTTGGACTTGCTGGCGCCGGTATCGGAGCCGGTGTTTGCGGACAGGCGTGCGTCGCGCGGCGCGCAAGGGCCGGCCAGGTCACAACGCCATCCGCCGGCGGCGGCGCGCCGTTAATCCCAGGCTAACGATCCACTTCCCGGGTTGATTGATGCGCTGCGGTGGCTCGCCTAGATTGCATCCCATGCCGGGCCACCGGCGGACCCTGCCGCACCGGGCGCGGGTCCGACCACATACCAAGAACCAGCCTGCGCGCAAGCACGCCGACAGGCCACCAGGAGACAGCACCATGATCATCTACGGAACCGCCTTGCTGGCGCTCTGCCATCTCGTCGGCCTGTTCCTCGGCGAACTGCTGGGGATGGCGATCGGCGTCAAGGCCAATGTGGGCGGCGTCGGCATCGCCATGCTGCTGCTGATCACGATCCGGCTCTACCTGCATGGGCGCGGCCTGCTGCCCAGGGAGACCGAGGCCGGCGTGGGCTTCTGGGGCGCGATGTATATCCCGGTGGTGGTGGCGATGGCGGCCCAGCAGAACGTGGTCGCGGCGCTGCGCGGCGGCCCGGTGGCCCTGATCGCGGCGCTCGGCGCGGTGCTGGTGTCGGCCTGCTGCATCGCGCTGCTCAGCCGCACCGGGAACCATGCGCCATTGCCGCCGCTGCCGTCGCCCGAAGCCGCCGCCAGCCACGCATCGCACTGAGGAGACCACCATGCCGCATTCCATCTCGCACGTGTTCCAGGGCGTACTGCTGCAGAACGGCCTGGTCACGGCCTTCGCCGCGGTCGGTATCGTCATGTGGCTGTCATCGCGCCTGTCGCGCTGGCTCACCTTCGGCCGCGTCCATGCCTCCGCCATCGCCATCGTGATCGGCCTGCTGCTGGCCTATTACGGCGGCATCGCCACCGGCAAGGAAAAGGGCCTGGCGGATCTCTCGCTATTCTCGGGCATCGGCCTGATGGGCGGCGCCATGCTGCGCGATTTCGCCATCGTTGCCACCGCTTTCGAGGTGCAGGTGACCGAGGCGCGCAAGGCGGGGCTGGTGGGCGCCATAGCGCTGCTGCTCGGCACCGTCCTGCCGTTCATCGTGGGCGCCGCCGTGGCGCGCGCCTTCGGTTATAGCGATGCGGTCAGCATGACCACCATCGGCGCCGGCGCCGTGACCTATATCGTGGGGCCGGTCACCGGCGCCGCGCTGGGCGCCAGTTCCGACGTGATCGCGCTGAGCATCGCCACCGGCCTGATCAAGGCCATCATCGTGATGGTGGGCACGCCCATGGCGGCGGGCTTCCTCGGCCTGAACAACCCGCGCGCGGCGATGGTGTTCGGCGGGCTGGCCGGCACCGTCAGCGGCGTGTCGGCGGGGCTGGCGGCGACGGACCGCAGGCTGGTGCCCTATGGCGCGCTGGTGGCGACCTTCCACACCGGGCTGGGCTGTCTGCTGGGGCCGTCGTTGTTGTTCCTGGCGACCAAGGCGGTGGTGGGTTAGTGAACGCCGCCTGGATTCCATACCGGCTGCCTACTCTCCAAACTGGAATGCCTGGAGCATAGCTCGCCATATCTTCTGAATCTTCCAAATTACAGAATGGGATCGAGGAGGGGCCGCCGCCGGCACGGCGTACCGGGAGCGCACGAGACCGGACGCTAACGTACTTCGCCATTCACTGCGGCCATGCCGCCATCCCTGGGCATCGGCAGCCCGGTGAACTTGACCCCATGGGTTTCCAGGCTGCAACAGGCATGCGGGCAGGCCGGGAGAAAGCCGATATCGACCGCGCGGGCCCCTTCCTCCTTTGCGGGGTCATCCAGGAACGTTCCCTGTGCCTGCGTATCGATCCTTTCCGGATTGAACCCCCGGCTGACAAAGAAACGACGAACGGTCTCGGCACGCGCTGCGACCAGTTCCATCCCATCGGCCTCGCCACCGACCCGATATGCCGCAACGAAGAAATGGTCGTAGTTCGGGTAGCGAACCCGCAGATCCGCAAGCCATGTCCCCAGCTTGAGCGCTCCGCCAGCCGTCAGCGCGTGTGAATTTTTGGGGAACTGAAGGTCTATCCCCGGGACCCGTGGAGCGCAAGCGAGGGCCGCAGTGCTCGCCAGGCACATTGCCGCCGTGGCGCTACCGGCCCACTGCCGATACAGGCTCGCCGGTCCCGATCTATTCATTTTGGCCATCATTCCTCCAATCGTTTGATTTCGCATCGATGGGTTGTGGCCCCGGACAGCAAGGATGCGGGCAGCGCGGATCGATCAAGACATACGCAAGATTCGTGAGCCTGAGCAACTCTTTACTTGGCTTCAAGTCCTCGCTGAATCTGCGGACAATGGATACGTCAAGGTCATCTGTTCTAATACCGAGATTGGAAAGCGTCGACATCAAATAGCGCCTGCGTTGCTCGGCTAGCCCGGCCGATACCCCTACACTTGCATTCTGACGTACGTAGACCGAATACCTTCCGCCGTTTGGAACGGATCGTCTCAGCTCAGCGCGCCAATCCGCAAGGCGGAGGATTTCACCGGCGGATAGGTCGGCGCGGCCACCCTGGAACGCCGCTTCATGTTCGATAAATCCAAGACTGCAAGCGAATGTGGGTACAGACCAGGCGCACCAGACGATCATGGGGACCAGCTTCCGTAGCGCATCCATGCGGCTCCTCACTTCGCCACTGGCTGCGGCCCGGGGCAACACGGATGCGGGCAGCGCGGGACGATTGAAATCTCCGCAACATTGGTGAGATGGCGCAGTTCCGGACCCGGCCTCAGGTCTTCGCTGAATCTACGGACTGCCGATTCCTCAATGTCCGCTTTGTCGATACCCATATTCGAGAGCGTCGATAACAGGCTCTTGCGTCTCTGCTCCGCTAGCTTGGCTGACACGCCTACGCGCGCGTTCTGGCGAACATAGACGAGATACTTTCCTCCGTTCGGGAGCCACAGTCTCAGTTGCGCCCGCCAATTTGCCAGGCGCAGGACTTCATTGGCCGATAGATCGGGTCGACCAGTTGCAAACACTGGCTCGTAATCAACAAATCCCAAGGTGCACCCCATTACGGGAAGTGAAATCAAGAGCATGGTGACAGCCAGCGCTCTTCTCATGGTAGCCCTTTCAATTTACTTCTCCATCGGCTGTGGCCCAGGGCAGCAGCCATGTGGGCAGCGCGGCTCAGTGATGTCAATGGAGGCCCGGTTAAGATCTGGGCGTATCCATGGCTCCGTAATGCTCAGCCTGTAGTCTTTGACAATCGACTCCTCAATATCCCTTGGCTCGATGCCGAATGCCAGAAGCAGCGAAGTGAGGCTCTGCCGTCGTTTCTCGGCCAGCGTCGCCGAGACTCCAGCCTTCTCATTGCGATTGACGGCGATGTGATACGTGCCGCCATTTGGCAGCCAGATTCTTAGTTGTGCTCGCCAATGTGCCAGCCGTAACACCTCTTTTGCCGATAGAGCGGGCTTTTCGTCGTCAAAGACTGGTTCATACCCGAGGGTTCCTAGGCTACAGGCAACGGCGGGTAAAGACAAAGCCGACAGAACAATCGCACAGAATATTCTATTTAAGGTCCCCATACCGGATCTAATCCCATCCAATTTGGAATATCGAGCACGTAGCTCGCGAGGTTGTCTGCCATTTCAATGCATGCCACATGCTCCTCTTTTGCTTTCTTCTGTGAGTAAAAAACAGAATACCAATCATCTCTCGCGTCCATTGCATCTGGAAAATGTGCCACCTCATGAACAAGAACCAATAATTTTGAATCTCTTCTTCTATGCACTCCTTCCAGATTATTCGCCTCATCCTCTAATCCGCAGAACCTCTCAAATTGCGTGTTCCTGCGGTGACTCAGGTCACCGGCTTGAAGCCGGTCGTTCAGGCATTCGCCGTACGATCCGGATTGCCGGAGAAGACCTCGATGGGCACGAAGTGCCATCGCGCGGCTTCGGGATCGTATAGGGCAACCTGGTTGATTTCGGCGCCCACGGAGACCGTTCCCGGCATCCGCCGTATGGCCAGCGCCACCGCCCGATGCCGATGCTGCTCCGTCCAGGTTTGCTGCAGGCAATGCGAATCCGCATGCGCGAACAGCCCGGCGTGTTCGCGCAGCCGCTCGTACCTGGCAATGCCGTCCTGGTCGATCGCCACGTCGATGGCATTGAGCCGCGCTTCGGGGATCTCTTCTGTTTGCACCATGCAAACGCTGGCGAGCGAGCCTTTGCGCCTGACGATGATGCGGCCGTGGCTTGCCGCCCAGCCGCAGTGCAGGTTGATATGCAGCTTTCCGCCGCTGTCGCAGATCAATGTCCGGGGATCGAAGCTTGCCGCATTCGCTATGTGATAGGGCTTGCCGGGCTCGGATATGAACGCGGCATTCAGCAGCGCATCGAAGGGCGAGATGTGGACGGACAGTGCCGCCCCGGCATCGGCGTTGCCCTCTTCCATGAATTCGCAAGAGGCATTGCGCCAGCTTGGCTGGCCTTCCATTGGCGCATAGTTGACCAGTACGAACAGGGCTGGCCGGGTGTGCAGGACATGCCCGCATGGACGAAAAGGTGGGTCGGACAGCGGCATTTGAATGCACCTCCTATGAGCTACATTTTGGGCGCCTCAATATTTACCCATTACCGACCCACTAAGTAATGGGAAAATTCTGATTTTGAGCGGAGATTGGTCTTCAGTGCACCGAGTATCTCGAACTTCATCTCGTACAGATTTCACGAAATATTTACTCAAATTCAGATTAATCCCATATCCACTGTGGTCACGCATCGTTTATGCTCCGTAAATATGACTACCTGCTAGGGAGTCCGCTGACATCTACCACCGTCCGGTGGTGGCTTCGATTGCGCGGGAGCCTGCACTGGCCAGGTTGCACAAAGCACGGTGTGCCAGCTCAGATGCGCACCGGGCAAGCCGGCTTGCTGCGCACCGAACTGGCTTGGTCGGCAAGGCTCGAATCAAAAATCGCATTGGCGATTACTTTCACTGGAATAATAGCCAGCAGGAATGAGAGGACATACTTCCCATAGGGCGTGTCCCATGATGACCCAGCATCAACCATCGATAGCCAATCCGACCTCCGTGGTGCAATAAGGATAGTGGAATCGTTGGTTTCAAAGTTTGCTCGAATCGCCAGTAATTCGCGCCATCAGTGACCACGCGGTGACGCCGCAGGGATAGCCAGTTCCATTTCAATAGTATGGGAGACATGATGCAGAGTTTGATGAAGAGAATTCTGATTGTTGGCGGAGGAAGCTCGGGGTGGATGACTGCAGCCTATCTTTCCAAAGCGTATGGTTGCAAGGTGAAAATATCACTAATTGAGGCACCTTCCATTCCGAAAATCGGTGTAGGCGAGGCAACAATTCCGAATCTGCAAAAGGTCTTCTTTGACTTTCTAGGGCTGAAAGAGCAGGACTGGATGCCTCATTGCAATGCGTCGTTCAAGTCGGCAATCAAGTTCGTTGGCTGGAACACAAGAAGCGATCCAGATGACTACTTTTACCATATGTTCGGGCAATTAAAGGAAGTCAACGGAATTCCTCTTTCCCACTATTGGGCGCACTTGCGAAATGCTGGGCAGATCTCGGAACCGTTCGCATACGCCTGCTACAACAAGGCGAAACTGCTCGATGCCAAGCTTTCGCCGAAGGCTCGTGACGGCAAGTCGTGCATGAGTCACGCTTGGCATTTCGACGCTCATCTCGTCGCCAATTACCTCCGGGATCTCGCGGTGAGTTGGGGCGTCGAGCACATCGAGGGCGAAGTCGTCGAGACGCGACTGAATGAAGATGGCGGAATCAAGTCGGTACGAATCCAATCTGGAGCCGAGATCGCGGCAGATTTTTTTGTCGACTGTTCGGGGTTCAAAGGGCTTCTGATCAATCAGGCATTGGGCGAGCCCTTCATCGACATGTCGCAATACCTGCTGTGCGATTCGGCGGTTGCCGGGTCGATCACCCACGATGACGAAGCCAACGGTGTTGAGCCATATACGTCGGCGATTGCAATGAGCTGCGGGTGGACATGGAAGATTCCATTGCTCGGCCGATTTGGATCGGGTTATGTCTACTCGAGCAGATTTTGCTCGAAGGACACCGCAACGGAGGATTTCCTGAAACTCTGGGGCGTCAGGGAAGATCAAGTCAAACTGAACCACATCAAATTCCGCACGGGACGCAACCGGAGAGCATGGGTCAAGAACTGCGTGTCGATCGGGCTATCGTCATGCTTTCTCGAGCCGCTGGAGTCGACCGGGCTTTACTTCATCTATGCGGCGATCTATCAGTTCGCTCAGCACTTCCCCGATGCTACCCTGGACCCACGGCTGGCAGACTCGTTCAACAAGAAGATTGAAGTGATGTTCGACGACTGCAGGGACTTCATCCAGACCCACTACTTCACCACCAAGAGAAACGACTCCGATTTCTGGAGGGCGAACAAGCACGAACTCAAGATTTCGGACTCGCTGCGCGAAAAACTCAGCGCGTACAACGCCGGTCTTGTCGTGTGCCCTCCGGTGACGACAAACGAAAGTGACTATTACGGCAACTTCGATCTGGAATTTTCGAATTTCTGGACCAATAGCAATTACTATTGCATGTTTACCGGCCTCAATTGGGTTCCTGAGCGATCACATCCGAAGCTCGGATATCACGATGAGTGGATGAAGCAAGCGCTCGTGGAGTTTCAGCATCTCAAACGGGAAGAAGAGGCATTTGCCGCGACGCTCCCGACCACTTACGATTACCTGTTGAATATTCGGGGAACCCGCTCCAACTGACATCATGAGCGCCAACACCATCGCCTTATATGCCATTTTCTGCTTTGCTGGCGCGATCCTGCCGGGACCGACTTCGTTGTTGGCGTGGTCCAACGGCATCGCGAAGTCGAAGAAGGGCATCTTCTTTTGTGCCCTCGGCGCCGCGCTGTCGGATATCGTGATCATTGCGTTGGTGGGGCTCGGACTAGGTGTGGTCATCAAGCTGTACGCCAATGTATTCCAGGTCATTCGCTGGGGGGGATTTCTGTATCTCCTCTGGATTGCCTGGAAGATCTGGCATTCGAATGGCCAATTACAGGAGCGCGATGCGTCGAACGGCGGAAAGCGAGCCGCTGGCGCGCATTTTGTCCGAGGTTTCCTCATTGCGTTCTCGAATCCGAAGGTGATCGTGTTCTTCGTCGCGTTCCTGCCTCAGTTCATTGACCCTTCCGGGAACCTGTTTTTCCAGTACGCTGTGCTTGCGGTGCTATCGGCGTTGATCGATATCGTCACAATGACGATTTACGCTGGAAGCGGCATGGTGCTGGGATCAAGATTGGGCGGCTCGTCGCTCAAGTACATCAACAGATCGAGTTCGATCGCCATGGCGGGAATTGCCATCTTTCTCGTCGTCGAAAAATAAAACTATCGCGCGTGTGACGAAGTGCCGGCGGAAAAGGATAGATCCACTCCCCGTTACTGAAAGTCATAGCGCGATAACCCCTTTCATGAAGCCGAGCAGATCATCAGAAAGGCTAAGACGGGACAGCGTGTCTGGAGGACGACTGAGCGCGG
>NZ_JARJLM010000001.1 GCF_029335485.1 Cupriavidus basilensis | reverse complement strand
GGCCGGGGTGGGCCTTACCTGGTACACCTGGCTGGAGCAGGGGCGGGACATCGGCGTTTCGGCTGCGTTTCTGGAGAACCTGGCGCGCGTACTCAAGCTGGATGCCGCCGAGCGGCGCCACCTGTTCCTGCTGGCGCACCAGCGCCCGCCCGCCGAGAGCGGGCGCACCTGGTGCACGGTGCCGCCGCTGGTGCGCAGGCTGATGCAGGACCTGCCGCTGCGCCCGGCCTATGTGCTCAACCTGCGCTGGGACGTGCTGGCATGGAACGAGGCCGCCGAGCGCGTGTTCGGCTTTGGTGGCTGCGCGCCAGGACATCGCAATATGCTGCGCATGATCTTCCTGGATCCGGCCATGCGGGAGCGCTTTGCCGACTGGGAGACGCAGGTGCCGCAGATGCTGGCAAGCTTCCGGCGCGACCTGGCCCGCGCGCCGGACGATCCGACGCTGCTCGAACTGGTGGACGAACTGGAACACGCGGCGCCGGATTTTCGCCAGTGGTGGCGGCAGCACGATGTGCACGGTGTGTGCACCGGCATTCGCGGACTGTGGCTGGACGGGATCGGCAGCGTCCGCTGCGAGCATGCCACGCTGACGGTGGACGAGGAGCGTCACTTGCGGCTGGTGGTCTATGCCGCGGTGGCAGGCGATCCCGGCAGCGCGGCATTCGAAGCGTGGCTGGCCAGCGCGGACGGCGCCGCCGCGGCAGCGGCCGTATACTAGGTATGCAATTCAATCGGAGCAGATGGTGTCGGTAGAAGATCCCGCGTCCGCGGCAGGGCGCAAACCGGAAGCGGCGAGCGCGCCGGAACAATCCGCGGCGGCATTGCCGCCCAGGCCCGTTGCGCCTCCCACGCCGGATATCAACGATTGCTGCGGCAATGGCTGCGATCCCTGCATTTTCGACCTGCATGCGGAGGCGATGGCGCGTTATCGCGCCGAACTGAAGGCCTGGCAGGCGCTCGCCGGCGAGACGGCGGATGCTGGCACGGGCAATCCCAGCTTCTGAGCCGCCCTGGCGGTCCCCCCCGGCCACGACGTTATCCGCATCGCACAAGGAGCCCCCAGTGCCCGTCACCGACCAGCCGATCCTGGCCGATCTGCACGCCTTCGTGCAACGCTGTCCCAGCCTGCTGGTGCTGACCGGCGCCGGCATCAGCACCGATTCCGGCATCCCCGGCTACCGCGACGCTCACGGTAACTGGCAGCGCACGCCGCCGGTGCAGGCCCAGGATTTCTTCCGTTCCCACGCGGTGCGCCAGCGCTACTGGGCGCGCAGCATGCTGGGCTGGCCCGTGCTGGCGAATGCCACGCCCAATGCCGCGCATTTCGCGCTGGCGCAGCTGCAGGCGGCCGGCTATGTGCGCCGGCTCGTCACGCAGAACGTGGACGGCCTGCACCAGCGCGCCGGCAGCACCGGCGTGATCGAGTTGCATGGGCATGTCGGCAGCGTGATCTGCCTGCAATGCGGCACGCGCCGCCCGCGCGCCTCGCTGCAGGCGCAGCTCGAGACGGACAATCCGGAACTTGCCGAACTGCGCGCCTTGCCGGCCTCCGATGGCGACGCGCATCTGGAACTGGCCAGTTTCGAAGCGGTGCGCATTCCTGCCTGTGGCCACTGTGGCGGTGTGCTGAAACCCGATGTGGTGTTCTTCGGTGAATCGGTGCCGCGGGAGCGGGTCGATGCTGCCATGCAGGCGCTGGAGTCGTCCGATGCGCTGCTGGTGATCGGGTCGTCGCTGACGGTGTTTTCCGGTTATCGCTTCTGCCTCGCGGCGGGCAAGCTGGGCAAGCCGGTTGCTGCGATCAATCTTGGGCAGACGCGGGCGGATGGGTTGCTGGCGTTGAAGGCGGATGTGTCTTGCGCGGCGGCGCTGGTGGATCTGGCCGGGCGGTTGGGGGTGGGGTGAGCGTCTTGCGTTGTTGATGTCAAAGGCAAAGGCTTTAAAGTCAAAAGCCGTTTCACCTCCCCTTCGGGGAGGCGGCCTATTTTCTTGTCTCGCCAACAAAGCAGGCAAAGAAGGCGATCCGCATTGCCCCTCAGGCTTGCGTCTCCGTCTTACGCACGACCAGGCGAGGCGCGCTCCTCCCGGCATGGTCGTGATCCTGCCGCATCGGATCCCTCGCCGTGCCGGCTGCCGCCGCGCAGGCGCAGATGCGCGGCGGCCTGCCGGCCGCTATCGCGCCGCCTTCCTTACGGCTTGAGATGCTGCGCGAACCAGTCTTGCGCGGCCTGGCTGGTGGTCTCGAAATGCTCCAGGTAGGGCGTGAAGTGCCCGCCTGGAATCATCAGCAGCTGCTTGGGTTCCAGGGCTTGTGCATAGGCCGCCAGGCACAGGTCGGTGGCGGTCAGCAGGTCGCGGTCGGCCACGATCATCAGCAGCGGCGTGGGGCTGATGCGGGCAATGTGGATGCCTGGCTCGTTCTCGCGCGCGAGTTCGGCGCTGCGCAGCGTTACCTCGTTGCGCCAGTTCGGCGCGAAGGGCGCGGTGTCCGTGAAGAACTTGCAGCTGTCGGCGCCCCCCATGGCGCAGGCGACGGCCGGATCCGCGCTGACGGCCGGCAGCATGGCCGGCGGTTCGCCCCGGAAGCGTGCCAGCCGGTCGGCCTCGAAGCGCGCGAGCGCGGCCGGCACCAGGTCGGCGCGGGTGCGGCGCAGGGCCGAGGCGTACCCGCTGATCTGCGGCACCTGCGACACCACGCAACGCACGCGCCGGTCGAGCGCGGCGACTTCGATCACATGGCCGCCGCTGTAGCTGGTGCCCCAGATGCCGATGCGTTCGTGCGCGATGTCGTCGCGGCTGCACAGGTAGGTGATGGCATCGCGGTAGCCGCGCCTTTGCAGCACCGGGTCCACTTCCTGCCGGGGCGTGCCGTCGCTGTCGCCGAAGTTGCGATGGTCGTAGACCAGCACGGCAAAGCCCGCCGCGGCGAACACCTCCGCGTAGCGGTCCAGGTACTGTTCCTTGACCGCGGAAAAGCCGTGGGCCATCACGATGGCGGGGTGGGGCCCCGCGTGCGTGCCCCGGGGGGCATACAGCCACCCGCGCAGGGCCACGCCTTCGGAGATGAATTCGATGTTGGAACGTGTCATGTCCAGATCCTGGTTGTCGTGTGGTGCCCGCCGCTTGCTGCTGTTCGCCGCTTGCCTGCCGCGAAGGGCCATGCACGCAACGATACGCCCGGCCCGGCGGCGCGTCTGCGCCGGCCAGGCCACTCTTTACGCCGGATCGGACATCCTGAAGTACTGGCTTGGCGTGGTGCCCGTATAGCGGCGGAACATGGCGGCGAAGGCGCCGGGCGTGTCATAGCCCAGCGCCGCCGCGATGGTGGCAACGGGCTCTCCCGCGGCCAGTCGCGGCAGCGCGTACAGCAGGCGTGCCTGCTGGCGCCAGTGTACGAAGGAGACCCCCGTATGCGCCTGGAACAGGCGTGCCAGCGTGCGGCTCGAGGCGCCGGCCTCCAGCGCCCATTCGGCCAGTGTGCGCGGGTCGGCGGGATTGTCGCGCAGGGCGTCGCAGATGCGCGCCAGGCGCCGGTCCTGGCTGGCCGGCAGCGGCAAAGCCTGTTCCGGCGACCATTCGAGCTCGTCCAGCAACACGCGCATCAGCCGGTCCTCGCGGCCGCCCGGTGCGTGGTCCAGCGGCAGCGATGCCGCGCGCAGAACCAGTTCGCGCAGCAACGGCGAAACATTGACCAGGCGGGGCTGCGCGGGCGTGGCGGCGGGGCAGGTTTCGGGCCGGATATAAAGCGTGCGCAGCGACACGGCGCCGCGGGCGCGCATGCCGTGCTCCAGGCCGGGCGGCATCCAGAGCGCGCGCTGCGTCGGCAGCAGCCACAGGGCGTGGCCCGCCGTGACCTCGATCACGCCGGCCACCGCATAGATCAGTTGCGCGCGTTCGTGCCGGTGCGCGGCCACCACGAAGCCGTCGGGGAATTCCTTGGGCATGACCGCCGCGGGGCGGGCGGCGTGCTGGTAGTCGAGCGGGTTGGTGCTCTTGGGCGCCGGCTTGCCGGCAGGCATGCTGCTTCCGGCCGGGATGGCTTGTTTGCGCGCTCGGGGCATGGCGTACGCTGCGGGGAAACGTGAGATGGACTGCCGCGCATTGTACGCAGCGCAGGTGCTGCGCCTGCACCACTCCGGCAAAAAACGCGTCGGCGTCGCCGTCGACGATGGCGGCGCGGTAAGTCCGGCCGGGCATGCCTGTCCTAGGGAATGCCACTAGAGCACTGGCGTGGAATTTGCATAAGAATCCATCTGCGGATGTTGTGAAATTTCACTGAATGGAAAAATATGCAGATATCGGCACTATTTCAACCTTGCCGGAGGCGGCATTGACGCGGCTGCCGCACCGCAACGGTGCGCTTGAGCGGCAAAACCTGGGGCAAAGGCTGCCGCCCGGTGCGCGGGAGCGCGGTAATGCCGGGAGCCTGAGGCCATGAATACCCGCTTTGTCGAAGCCTTCATGTGGGTGGCCAGGCTCGGCAGCTTTCGCGCCGCGGCCGAGAAGCTGCACATCACCCAGGCCGCGATGTCCAACCGGATCGCTTCGCTGGAGCAGGAGATCGGCGCGCGCGTGTTCGAGCGCGAGGCGCGCGACCTGCGGCTGACGCCGGTGGGCCTGCGGCTGCTTGGCTACGGCGAACGCCTGCTGGAACTGCAGCGGGAAATCATGGTGCTCGGGCGCTCCGGCAACGAATTGCTCGGGCTGGTCCGCATCGGTGCCATCGAGAGCGTGGTGCATACCTGGCTGGTGGATTTCCTGCGCCATCTGCAATCGTCCTATCCCGGCATCGAAGTACAGATCACCTCCGAGACCACCGCGGGCCTGCACAAGACCTTGCGCGCCGGTGGCATCGATATCGCCTTGCAGACCGATTCCGCGGTCGGAGAGGACATTGTCAGCACGCCCTGCCTGCCGATGGCCATCGGCTGGGTCGGCCCGCCGGGGCCAGCGCTGCCGGGCGAAGGGAAGCTGCTGACGCTGCTGCAGCGCCCGACCATCACCATGAGCCCGGGATCGCAGCCGCACGTGGCGCTCAAGGAGTTGTACCGCAAGGCCGGGTTGCCGGTGGGCAAGGTGCATTGCGTCAGTTCGATCGCGGCCATCGTACGGCTGGTGAAAGGCGGCTTCGGCAATGCGCTGATGCCGCTGGCGCCGGTGCGCGAAGAAGTGGAGCGCGGCGAGCTGCGGGTGATTGCCTGCGACATGCCGCTGCCGCATCAGCGGCTTGTGGTCAGCCATCTCGATCATGCCGCATCGGAAGCGATACGCCTGGTGGCGGAGCTTGCCTGCCGCGAATCGGATCGCTTCGTACGTTCGCTGCCTGCACCATTTGCGCCGGAGTGAAGGGCTGCCGCGCGCTACGCTGGTGCGCGCGCAGTGGGGTTGAACAGCGGGATCGAACAGAAAAACTGATCGGAAACACGAAGAAAAACCCGTTTGTCGCGCGCGCCGATCGCGCCGATCATCGAATCACTTCCAGAGATTGGCGTGGTAACCGGAGAGTTTGATGAGCGAGCGTATTGCAACCGAGGCAACCGAGAATTTTGCGACCGAGAGCACGGCGAGGATGTCCCCGCACGGCATGCTGTTCGTCGCGTCGAATGTGGATGCGGCCGACGAGGCCGATTTCAATCAATGGTACGACCGCGAACACGTGGAAGAGCGCGCCCGCATCGAAGGCTTTATCTCGGCCGCGCGCTATGAAGCGGTGCAGGGCGGGCCCAAGTATCTCGGGCTCTACCGCACCGGGTCGCTCTCGGCCTTCACGTCCGCGGCATACAAGGCGGCCTTTCGCCGGCAGACGCCCTGGTCCGTCGCCAACCTCGACCGCATGCGCCAGCCGATGCGCCGCGTGAGCGAAGTCGCCGCGTCGGTGGGGCAGGGCAGCGGCAGCTGGCTGGCCGTGCTGCCGCTGGCGCAGCCGGAGGATCCGCTGGCGCTGGTCGACCAGATTGCCGAGGTGGGCGGCGAGCTTTCCGCGCAGGCCGGTTTCGTGCAGTCGTACCTGCTGATGCCCGATGCGGAACTGAGCCAGCCCCTGCCCAGGGAAAGCCTGGCGGACCGGCAACTGCTCCCCATCCTGGTGATCGAGAGCAGCGCCGAAACCGCAAGCGCCCTGGCGCTGCGGGAAGCGGCAAAACGCCTCGACGCCCTGCCGCAGCAAGCCGCCCGCTACATCCTCAAATGGAAGCTCTTCGCCAAGGAACTGGTGTGATGAACAGCACGATCTCCCCCGCACAAAGCCCGGCCGGCGCGCTCGATGCCGCCGCCGGCGCCGCCAAGCCGAAGATGGGCCGCCTGGCCGCGGCCAGCACCATCGGCACCACGCTGGAATGGTACGACTTCACCGTCTACAACCTGATGGCCGCGCTGGTCTTCAACGTGGTCTTCTTTCCCTCGTTCGATCCGCTGACCGGCACCATCCTGGCGTTCTCCACCTACGCGGTGGGCTATGTGTCCCGCCCGCTCGGCGGCGTGCTGTTCGGGCATCTCGGCGACAAGCTGGGCCGGCGCTTCGTGCTGGTCGCCACGCTGATCCTGATGGGCGTGGCCACCGGCCTGATGGGGGTATTGCCCACGTACCAGGTGCTGGGCATCTGGAGCCCGGTCCTGCTGGTGGCGCTGCGTTTCCTGCAAGGCGCGGCCATTGGCGGCGAATGGGCCGGGGCGGTGCTGCTGTCGATGGAGCATGGCGCGCAGCACGAGCGCGGGCGCAACGCGTCCTTCACCCAGGTCGGTCCGTCGTGCGGCACGCTGCTGGGCACCGGCTTTATCGCCATCGTGTCGCTGTGGCTCAGCCCCGAGGATTTCCAGTCGTGGGGCTGGCGCATTCCCTTCCTGTCCAGCGTGCTGCTGGTCCTGTTCGGGCTGTGGCTGCGCAAGGGCGTCGAGGAAACGCCGTTGTTCAAGGAGATGGAAGCGCGCAAGAACACGGCCAGGACACCCATCAAGGACGTGTTCGTGGATCACTGGCGGCGCCTGTTGGTGGCCGGCGGCGTGCGCATCGGCTCGGACGTGCTCTATGCGCTGGTGGTGGTGTTTACACTGACCTACGTGACCAGCGTGCTGCACCTGTCCCGGCCGCTGGCGCTGAGCGCGACCATGATCGGCGCGGCGTGCAATGCCATCGCGGTGCCGCTGTTCGGCAGCCTGTCGGACAAGCTCGGCCGGCGTCCGGTGTATATCGCCGGGGCCTTGCTGGGGGTGGTGTGGGCCTTCGTGTTCTTCCGCCTGATGGACACGGCGCAGCCCTTGCAGATCTGCGCGGCGGTGGTGGTCGGCCTGATCATCCACGCCATGATGTACGGCCCGCAGGCGGCCTTCGTGACCGAGCAGTTTCCCACGCGGGTACGTTACGCCGGTTCATCGCTGGCCTATACGCTGGCGGGCATCCTGGGCGGCGGCTTCGCGCCGCTGATCATCGCCAGCCTGTACAAGTCGTACGCCTCGACGCTGGCGATTTCGCTCTATGTCAGCGCCGCGCTGGCGGTCACGCTGGGCGCGCTGCTGATCGCCCGCGAAACCGCGAAAAAGCCGCTCGAAAGCTAACTCGCGTCCGCCGCCTCGAAGACCGTTTCGCGGCGGCCCTGCAGCAGGGATTGGCGGAAGGACAGCACGTGCGCCGTGACCGCGCTGGCCGCCGCCGTGGCATCGCCGTCGCGCAGCGACTGCAGGATGGCGCGGTGCTCGCCGCTGACCTCCGCCAGGTGCCCCTCCGACGACAGTGAAATGGCCCAGAAGCGCTGGGAGCGCGCATGCAGCACCTTGAGGATTTCGATCAGGATCGGATTGCCCGACGCCTGCGCGATCTGCTCATGGAACACGCGGTCCAGGTTGGTGACCTGCTGCAGGTTGCGCGCGGCAACGGCCGTGTCCAGCTCCCGCAGGATGCTTTCGAGCGCCTGCAGGCCAGCGGGGGTGATGTGCTCGGCGGCCAGCCTGGCGCATAGCGTTTCATTGGCCAGCCGGACATCGATCAGGTGCAGCGCGTCGTCGATGGACAGCGGCGACACCACCACGCCCTTGCGCGGCAGGATCTGCACCAGCCCTTCGTTGGCGAGCCGGTGCAGCGCCTGGTTGATGGGGGTACGGCCGATATCGAGATCGTCGACCAGGTTGGAGATATTGAGGTGCTCGCCAGGACGGTAGACCAGCGCGGTCAGCCGGTCCCGCAGGCCGTTATAGGCCAGCTCGTTCTGCGATGGTTCCTCGGTCCTGGTCCGGGCGCGCGATGAGCCGGCGCTACGGCGATCCACTGATGGCAAAGCTCTCTCCCGACTACGCGGCGATGCGTCAAGGGCGTAATCGTACTACCAAAAGCGGATGAGAACCCTGACCGGAAAGACCAGGCATGGTCTTTCCGGTGCGGCTACGGCGTCCTGCCGGGCGCCGCCGGGTTTGAGGCGCAACGCTGGCGGTGGGCTTGACGGCGTGCCGTCCTTATTCGAGCCTGATGTCGGCCGCGGTGATCACGGCCTTCCACTTGGCGACCTCCGCCGCGGTGTGCTGGGTCAGCGACGCGGACTTGTAGGCGGCGTCCGGCAGCAGCTGGATGCCCTGTTCGGCGAGCTTCTTCGAGAACTCCGGGTCCGCGATGGCCTTCGAGAAGGCCGCATAATTGCGGGCGATTACGTCCCTGGGCGTGCCCTTGGGCGCGTACAGTCCGTACCAGGTGGAGGCCTCGAAGTTCGGCACCACGCTCTCCGCCACCGTTGGCACATTGGCGAACTGCGGCACCCGCTGCCTGGCCGTTTGCGCAATGGCGGCGACCTTGCCGCCCTTGACCTGGGGCAGGGCGGTGTTGGTCTGGTCGAACATGCCGTCCACCTGCCCGCCCATGACATCGGTCAGCGCCGGGCCAGCGCCTTTGTACGAGATGAAGGTCACCTTGATCTTCGCCTGCTGGGCGAACATCGCGGCCACCAGATGGGAAGTGGAGCCCACGCCCGCGTTGCCGAAGTTCAGCTTGCCCGGATTGGCGCTGGCGAAGGCAACCAGTTCCTGCACGGTCTTGAATTTCGAGTTGGCGCCCACCAGCAGGACCAGCGGCGTGTCGGGGAAGCGGAACACGCCATCGAAGTCCTTGACGGGGTCGTAGGGCAGCTTTTTGTACAGCGACGGCGCGGCGGCCATATAGCCCATGTGCCCGACCAGGAAGGTATAGCCATCGGGCGTGGCCTTGGCTGCCTTGCCGGCGCCGATGGTGCCGCCGGCGCCAGCCACGTTCTCGATCAATACCGGCTGGCCGAGGTCGCGCCCGACGCGCTCCGCGATGTTGCGGGCAAGCGCGTCGGTGGGGCCGCCGGCCGCGAACGGCACGATCCACGTAATGGGGCGGGCGGGGTAGCCTTGCGCCAGGGCGCCGGTGGATAGTGCCAGCAGCGCCAGCATGGCGCCCGGTTTCTTGTTCATGATTGTCTCCATCACCAGGGTTGATTCGCTTTTCGGCGGGGCGCGATGCTTCCAGGCTCCCACGCCTGCTCGACAGACTTGTTTCTTCAACGGAGCTCAGACTCGGGACGCTGTCTAGCGGCCCGCGAGCACGGTGTCCTTCACCACCGCCAGCGCCATCCGCTCCGCCGCGCCCAGGTAGTTGGCGGGATCGGTCAGGTAGCGGATCTGCGGCTCGCCGAGCCGGGCCACGATGTCCTGGTTCTCGCACAGCACCGCGTACAGGCTGCGCTTGTGCTCGATGGCATGGCGGCAGGCGTCGTACACCACATCGTGGGCCTGCTGGCGGCCGATGGCGGGAGCCAGGCCCATCATCACGGCTTCGGCCACGATCAGCCCGCCGGTGAGGTCGAGGTTGTCGCGCATGCGGGTGGCGTCCACCGACAAGCCCTTGAGCATGAAGGCCGCCTGGCCCAGCGCGCTCGATGCCAGCAGGAAGCTCTCCGGTACCGCGCTCCATTCCAGGTGCCACGGGCCGGTGGCTCGTTCGAAGTCCTGGATCATGGCGTCGAGCATCAGCGCGGCGCGCTCGCGCAGCAGCTTGGCGGCGGCCAGCATCAGTTCGCTGGAGATCGGGTTGCGCTTTTGCGGCATGGTGGAACTGGCGCCGCGGCCTTCCACGAAGGGTTCGGCCACCTCGCCGAACTCCGACGAGGCCATGGTCATCACGTCGAAGGCGATCTTGCCGAGCGAGCCGCCGATGGCGGCCAGCAGGCTGACCAGTTCAGTCAGGCCGTCGCGCGCCACGTGCCAGGTAATGCTCGGGTCGCGCAGGCCAAGCTCGGCAGCCAGGTTGGCGCGCACCGTCAGGCCGATATCGGAACCGCCCAGCGAGGCGAGCGTGCCGGCGGCACCGCCGAACTCGACCAGCAGCGCGCGTTCCCTGGCCTGGGCCAGGCGCTCGGCATGGCGGTTCAGCGACGACAGCCAGACGGCGGCGCGGAAACCGAAGGTGACCGGCAGCGCATGCTGCAGATGCGTGCGCCCGGCCGTGACGGTGCGCGCATGCCTTGCCGCCAGATCCTTCAGTGCGCTGCGCACCTCGTCCAGCTGGGTCTGGATGATGGCCACCGCGGCCTTGCACTGGAGCATGGTCGCCGTATCCATGATGTCCTGCGTGGTGGCGCCCCAGTGCACATAGCGGCCAGCCTCGCCGCACATCTCGCTCAACTGGCGCACCAGCGGCAGGATGGGATAGCCGACGATCTCCGTCTCGGCGCGCATGGCGTCGAGATCGATCCTGTCCAGGCGGGCGCACTCCGTGATGGCGTGGGCCGCCTCGGCCGGAATCAGGCCGGCCTTGGCCTGCGCCCGGGCCAGCGCGGTCTCGGCGTCGATGCAGCGCGCGACATAGGCGCGATCGTCGAAGACGGCGCGCATCTGCGGTGTGCCGAACATGTCGCGGAAAAGGACGGAGTCGAAGACGGTAGTAGCCATGAATGAAATATCCGGAAAAAAAGAGCCTGAAAATCAAGTTGGTTCAGTCGGTTCAGCCGGCGCGGGATGGGCTTCGATGAGCACGGCCATCGCAGTCTCCTGCATATGTCTAGTAATTGAATATGTTTAAACATATTCTAGGAAGACGGAGATAGCCCGTCAAGCCGGACTGGCATCTGGTTTACCCTTTACGCTTGGCTTGTACGCCGGCAGGCGCTAGCATTTGCTGCGCCTTATGCACAAAAGCACATTGACCGATCATTCAGGGAATCCATGGAGCCACGCCACGCCGAGTTGACCAAGGCGCTTATTCACGACATCACGAGCGGGGTTTATCCGGTCGGGTCGAGCTTGCCGGGCGAGCTCGAACTTGCCGAGAAACACGGCGTCAGCCGCGGCACCGTACGGGTGGCGCTGATGCGAATCCAGGAGCTGGGGCTGGTTTCGCGCAAGAAACGCGCCGGCACGCGGGTCGAAGCCGCCACCCCGAGCAGCAGCGAATACACGCCCAAGCTGTCCACCATCGACGAACTGGTGCAATACGGCGCGGCCACCCAGCGGGTCATCCACGGCGCGCACGAGATCGTGATGGACATCGACCTGGCGAGCCGCCTGGGTTGCCAGCCCGGCACGCGCTGGCTGCATATCGAGACTTCCCGTACCAACCCCGAGCTGCCGGCCCATCCGCTGTCATGGTCGGATGTCTATGTCACTGCGGCCGACGGCGCGAAGATCCGCAGGCAGCTCAAGACGGATACAAGGCTGATCTCCGATCTGGTTGGCGAATCGACTGGCAGGCTGGTCAAGGAAGTGCGCCAGACGGTACGCGCCGTCGGCGTACCCGCGGCGCTGGCCGAGGTGCTCGGCACTGCGCCGGATGCCCATGCGCTGGAATTCGTGCGGCAGTATTTCGACCAGTCCGATCGTTTGTTCGAGGTGGTGGTGAGCGTTCATCCGGCCGACCGGTTCACGTATTCGACGGTGCTGCAACGGCAGGGCGGAGCGGGCTAGGACGCCGCGCGGCAGGTTTTTGCGTTTGCCCATGGCAGGCTGGCTGTGTCATTATGTATAAACATATTGACCCGCACCGGGACCTGCCTCCGCTCCGCCTTCCGCCGCCATGACCGTGATCTTCCAGGAAGACGTCGTCGATACCATTGCCGACGCGCTCCAGTACATCAGCTACTACCATCCCGCCGATTTCGTCGAGGCGCTCAAGCGCGCATTCGCGGCCGAGCCTGCGGGCGCGGCGCGCGACGCCATCGAGCAAATGCTGGTCAACAGCCGCATGAGCGCCGAGGGTCACCGGCCGATCTGCCAGGACACCGGCGTGGCGCAGGTCTTCATGACGGTGGGCATGAACGTGCAGTTTGCCGCGCGCGACGGCGCCGCCTTGCTGTCCGTGCAGCAGATGGTCGACGCGGCGGTGCGCCAGGGCTACACGCATGGCGCCAACCCCCTGCGCGCTACCATGGTCGGCTCGGCCTTGGGCGAGCGGCGCAACACCGGCGACAACACGCCGGGTTTCCTGCAGCTGGAACTGGTGCCGGGCGATACCGTGAAAATGACCGTGGTGGCGAAGGGTGGTGGCGGCGACGTCAAGGCGAAGTTCGCCACGCTCAACCCCAGTGACTCGCTGCTTGACTGGATCCTCGCCGCCATCCCGCAGATGGGCGCTGGCTGGTGCCCGCCTGGCGTGCTGGGCGTAGGCGTGGGCGGCACGCCCGAGCAGGCCATGCTCGCTGCCAAGCGCGCCTTGTTCAGTCCGATCGATATCCACGAGTTGCGGACGCGCGGGGCGGGGAATGAAGCCGAGCGCCTTCGGCTGGCATTGTTCGATCGCATCAATGGCCTCGGCATCGGCGCGCAAGGGCTGGGCGGCCTGGCCACGGTGCTCGATGTGAAGGTGGCCGCCTTGCCGTGCCACGCCGCCACCTTGCCGGTGGCGCTGATTCCCAACTGCGCCGCGACGCGCTTTGTCACGGTGACGCTGGACGGCTCGGGCCCCGCGCTATTGACGCCGCCACCTGCCGATACCTGGGCCGATATTCCGCGCGCGCTCACAGCCAGGCCGGGGCGCGTGGTCGACCTGGATCGTCTTGACGCCGCTGAGGTCGCCCAATGGCAGGTTGGCGAGACGCTGCGGCTGCGTGGCCGGCTGCTGACCGCCCGCGATGCCGCGCACAAACGGCTGGCGGCCATGCTGGACGCCGGCGAGCCGCTGCCGGTGCCGCTGCGCAACCGCGCGATCTACTACGTGGGCCCGGTCGATGCGGTGGGCGACGAGGCGGTCGGGCCGGCCGGGCCCACGACCGCCACGCGCATGGACAAGTTCGTGCCGCAACTGCTGGAACAGACCGGCTTGCTGGTCATGATCGGCAAGGCCGAGCGCGGCCAGCGGGCGATCGAGGCGATTCGCCGCCATGGCGCCGCCTACCTGATCGCGGTGGGCGGGGCGGCCTACCTGATCTCGAAGGCCATCCGCAAGGCGCGCGTGCTGGCTTTCCCGGAGTTGGGCATGGAGGCCATCTATGAGTTCGAAGTGGAGGACATGCCCGCCACGGTGGCGGTGGACGCGCGTGGCCGCACCATTCACAGGATTACGGGAGGATAAGCCGTGCGGCTCGAAGGCACCGGCACCCGGTGGGGGAGCGGGGACGCCAAAGACCGCGCAATCGGCGACGTCCGGCCGCGCGCCGATACCGGTTGCCCGCTAACGCCCGCGCAGCGGGTCCAGCAGTCCGGTCAGGCCGTTGTGGTCAAGCTCGTGCATCAGCGCCAGCAACTGGCCGATCTCGCCGGGCGGAAAACCTTCGCGCGCGAACCAGTTCAGGTAGTTGCCCGGCAGGTCCGCGATCGGGCGGCCCTTGTATTTGCCGTAGGGCATGGTGCGGGTGAGCAGGCGTTGCAGGTGTTCGGGATTCATGGTGCTGCCTTGGGCGGGGGTCGGAAGTCGCCGGCACGTGGATGGTACCAGCGCGCGGCGAAGCGTTGCCTGCACGAGCGCGTCCTCGTTGCACGCCGCATGGCCCCAGGGCCCCAGGGCCGCCGGGCGGACTCCGGTTTGCCGGCGTCCGCCGCGCCGGGGTAGGATTCTCACATTATCGTTGATGAGGACTGGCCAAATGGCAAAGCATGGCTCAGGCGCCGGCCTGAAGAGCATCGCCCTGTTCGAGGCGGCCAAGGGCGCGGTGGTGATCCTTGCCGGATTGGGACTGATTGCGCTACTGCATCGGGATGCGCAGGCGTTGGCCGAGGCGATTGTCGCCCGCCTGCACCTGAATCCGGCGAGCCACTACCCGACCATTTTCCTTTCGCTGATGGCCCATCCGAGCGACGCGCGGCTGTGGGCCATTGGCGGCTCGGCCATGGCCTATGCGGCCATGCGCTTTACCGAGGCCTATGGCCTCTGGCGCCAGCGCATATGGGCGAACTGGCTCGGCGTCTGGTCGGGGGGGATCTATATCCCCGTGGAATTGTACGAGGCCATTGCCCATCCGAGCGCTATCCACATCGGGCTGGCGATTGCCAATGTGCTGATCGTGGCCTATCTGGTGAACGGCATCAGGCGCAATGCGGCTGGCGGCTAGATGCTCGCAAGCCATGCCAGGGTGGCCGGGCGTGGCTCAGCGCTGCAGGAAGCGGCGCGCGAACCGGTGCCATGCCGCCATGACCACGGCGCCGGCCGTGGCCAGCAGCAGCCAGGGGTCCATGGCTCCGGCGCCGGTGACGGTTTTCTCGTTATTCTCGCTGCCGTTGCCGGTACCACCGAGCTTGCTCCCGCTCCCGTCACTTCCGCCTGCCGCCGTGCCATCGCCCGGCACGGTGGCGTTGTCGCGCATGGCCAGATCGACCACCAGCGGGTCGTGGTCGGATGAGCGATAGGCATCCGGCGCGTAGAAGGACTGCTGCTGGGGCACGCTCTTGTGGGCCAGCGGATAGGCCAGCGAAACCGGTTCGTCGGCGTTGATGTGCCAGTGGCGCGCTGCGCGCACGCGGCCGGCCGCGCCGGCATCGGCAAGCGCGTGGTCGATATAGCCCGCTTCGCCGCCAAAGACATAGCTATAGGCATGGGTGCCGGCACCGGCGAAGCGGGCGATCATGTCGGCGTAGCCCCGGTCCGCCAGGGTGCGGATGGGGTCTTCCAGCGCGTAGCTGTTGAGGTCGCCGATCACCAGCCTGCCATCGTCGGGCACGCCGGTGGGCGAGGTGGCCAGCCAGTCGGCAAGGCGGGCGGCCGCGGCCACGCGGGTGGGATTCCAGCAGCCCTGGCCATCGTGCTGGTCCGCATTGTTGCCGCGCGCTTCGTTGCAACGCTTGGACTTGAAGTGGTTCACCACCACGGTGAGCTTGCGGGCGTGGCCGGGCAGGCGGAAGGTGGCAGCCAGGGGCTGGCGGGTCCTCGCGCCCATGGCAAGGGTTGCGGCCGTGCCTACCGGCTCCACTGTGCCGGCCCTGTAAATCAGGGCGACCTGGATCGCATCGCGGCCGAGCTTTTCCGTACCGGGATCGATGAAGCGCCAGTCGGGGCCGAGCTTGCCTGTCAGCCGGCGGATGGCGCTCAGTTCGCCGTAGCCGTTGTTTTCAATCTCCATCAGGCCGATCACGTCGGCATGCAGTGCTTGCAGCGCGCTCAGGATCTTGGCTTCCTGCCGGGCGAACTCGGCTGGCGTACGGGCCCCGCGGCTATCGGCATCGTCGAAACCCGCGCCCTTGCCGTCGCCGTTGAAGTAGTTTTCGACGTTGAAGGCGGCCACGCGAAGATCGGTGCCGGCGGCGCGGGCCGGTGCGCCCGCCCGTGGGTTGGCGGCTGGCTGGAAGACCGGCAGCGGCGCGCCTGGGACCGGCTGGAGGCGCCAGTTGCCGAAGCGTCTCTCCAGTACGCCCTGCACATTGGTGACGGCGTAGCCGCCGCGCAAGGTATTCGATGCGCTCAGCCCCGGCGCAGGATAGATCACGCGCTCTGGGTTCTGGCGGCTCGATCCGTCGTCCAGCGTCACGCGGTTCAGTGCGTTGGCGGCGGCCTGCGCGGCGGCTCCGGCGCCGGGCAGCGCCACGTTGGTGGGCAGCGGCAGGCGGCCGTTGCTCAGCACTACCGCGCCATACCGGCCCAGTTCGAACGTCTCGCTGACCGTCAGGGTCTGGGGCAGCCGGACCAGCATGCCTTCGTAGGCTGCCAGCGAGCCTGTATGCTCGGCCGGCAGCGTGACCACGGACGGCGTGACCACCTGGGCCGACGCGCATACCGTGGCCCGGCCGGACAGCCTCAGCTGCATCTGGCCGAAGCGCTCCTCGATCGTGCCGAGCACGCGGACCCGGTCGCCGGCCCGCATGCCGGCGCGCGGCGCATGGACGAACATGCCTTCCGCTATGCCGGGACGGTTCTGGCGCTGGCCGTCCGCCTGCTGCACGAAGAATCCGCTGAAGCCGTCGGGGCCCGAGTAGTCCGCCGTGACCACCGCTTCGAGCGCCACCCGCCGCCCGACCGACGGCGTGCCTTCGCTGCCGTCGCGCAGGTCGGCGATCAGTGTGGCCGGCGCGCCGCATTGCGCGGAAATGGCCGCCGACGGCGCGCGGGCCGGTTGGTAGCCCACGTCGGCGCGGACGGGCATGGCGAGGCATAGCAATGCCAGGCAGGGTGGGACGAGGCGTGGCGGGATGACACTTGGCGGAAACAGGCGCATGGCATTGTGGCGGGTCGGATTGCGTGGCATGGCGCCAGACGGTATGGGAACGAGATGGGAACGTCGGCACGCGTGACCGGGGCATGGCTTGCCTTGCGTGCGGGCCCAGGGATGCATGGGTTCATGGGCCCGACAGACCGGTGAGTGCAAGCGTAGGGCGCCAGCCTTGCCAGGGCTTTGAGCGGATTCTCATACTTGCTGCCGGCCAGACTCTGCGAGAATGCAGCCTTGCCGTTTTCACCTTTTACCGAGATAGCCAACCAGCTAACGAGCCAAGCAGATACCGTGACCGTCAATGCCGTAGTGTTCGATTTTGGAGGTGTGCTGTTCGACTGGAGCCCGGAATACCTCTACCGCGAGCTGATTCCGGACCCGCTGGAACGCGCCCGCTTCCTGTCGGAGGTTTGCTCCCCGGCCTGGAATATCCGCCAGGATGCGGGCAGGCCGCTGCTTGAGGCCACCGAGCTGCTGGTGGCCGAGCATCCGTCGCAGGCGGAACTCATCCGTGCCTTTTATGGTCGTTGGCCGCAGATGCTGCGCGGTCCGCTGCCCGGCGGCGTGGACCTGCTGCGGCGCCTGCATGCCGCCGAAGTGCCGCTGTTCGGCCTGACCAACTGGTCGAGCGAAACCTATCCGCATGCCGAGCGCAGCGCCGATTTCCTGCACATGTTCCGCGATATCCTGGTATCCGGCGAAGTCGGTATCGCCAAGCCCGACCCGGCCATCTACCAGCTGATGCACGCGCGCATCGGTGCCCGGCTGCCTGGCATCGCGCCACAGGAACTGCTGTTCATCGATGACAATGCCGCCAATGTGGCGGCGGCAACGGCGCTTGGATGGCAGGCCGTGCATCATGCCAGCGCCGGCGCAACCGAGGCCGCATTGCGCGCCGCCGGGTTGCGGTTTTAAGCGTGGCTCTTGCGTTCCCTGCCGGTGTTTCGGCGGGGTTCGCTGGTTGCCGGCGCTGCGCGTCCGTGCCGCGCCAAATGAATCAGGAGTTCGCCGATATGGCATCCGCACCAGAACGTCCCAAGCATTTCTCGATGGTCCGCGAGCTGCATCTCGCCGACCTGTTCACCCTGGGTAATGCCGCCTGTGGCATGGCCTCGGTGTTTTTCGCCATGTTCTACGTGGCCACGCAGTCGCTCGACCATTTCCTGGCGGCGGCGGCGCTGGCGCCCGCGGCCTTTGTCTTCGACGTGCTCGACGGCCGCATCGCGCGCTGGCGGCACCAGCATTCCGCGCTGGGGCGCGAGCTGGATTCGCTGGCGGACATCATTTCCTTCGGGGTTGGCCCGGCGGTGCTGGCCTTTGCCGCGGGCATGCGCGGCGGCTGGGACATGGCCGCGCTGGTGTATTTCGTGTGCTGCGGCGTGAGCCGGCTGGCGCGCTTCAACGTGACCGCGGAAACCCTGTCCGAAGGCGGCGACAAAGTGGCGTACTTCGAAGGCACGCCGATTCCCACCAGTGTGCTGCTGACCGGCGTGCTGGCATTCTGTGCATGGCAGGGCCGCCTTGGCGATGCGCTCTATGGCGGCGTGTGGGCGCTCGGACCGGCGGATCTGCATCCGCTCGCCTTGCTGTTCGTGCTGTCCGGCTCGCTGATGATCAGCAAGACCCTGCGCATTCCGAAGCTCTAGGCGCTGTCCAGCTCTGGCGCGCCTGGCCTCGGGCCGCCACTGTTGCCCTGCCGGTCCGGCAATCCCTGCTCAGGCGCCGGTTTGCGCCGGCTAGTCCGCGGCGTGGCTGCTGGCGCCGCGCGGAATGTCCTGCCGCCATCCGGCGTCACGCAGCAGGGCGGTCATGGCGGTGTGGAGCTGCTGCGCCACCACCGGCTTGTGCAGCAGGGCGGCGCCACCCGCGTGCACGCTGCGCAGGCGGTCCGGCGCGGTGTCGCCGGTAATGATGACGGTGGGAATGGCGCGCCCCAGGCGGGCACGGATGGCCTCCATGGCTTCCTGGCCGGTGCGCTCGCCGCGCAGGCGGTAGTCGGCCAGCAGCAGGTCGGGCCTGAAGCCGGCCAGCGCGGCCAGGGCGTCCTCTTCGGATTCCACCGGCAGGCAAACGGCTTGCCAGCCCTCCAGCAGTTCCGCCATGGCGATGCGGATTTCCTGGTCGTCGTCGATGACCAGCACGCGTAGCCCGCGCAGGCTGGGCTTGTGCGGCATGGCGGTAGCGGGCGTTTCGGTGGCTTCCTCGGTCAGTGGCAGGGCAAAGCGGAAGACCGAGCCGCGGCCGGGCCTGGAGTTAAGCTGGATCCGGGTCGAAATGGTACGCGCCAGGCCTTCCACGATGGCCAGCCCCAGTCCCAGGCCCTTGCGCTGGTCCCGCTCCGGATTGCCTAACTGGTGGAACTCCTTGAAGATGGCGCGGCGCTGCGTCAGCGGAATGCCCATGCCGGTGTCCCACACCTCGATCACGGCTTGCCCGCGCCGGCAGCGGCATGCCACCAGTACGCCGCCCTGGCTGGTATAGCGGATGGCGTTGGCAATCAGGTTGCGCAGGATCAGTTCCACCAGGGTGGGATCGGCGAACACGGTGGCCGTGGTATCGCGGGTCCGGTAGAACAGGCCACGTGTATCGGCCTGCGGCGCGAACTCGTTCTCCAGCTTGTACAGCATGCCCTGCAGGCGGAAGGCGCGCGGCCTTGGGGTGATCACGCCGGCGTCCACCTTGGAGAAATCGAGCAGCGTGTTGAGCATCTCGCGCGCGGCGCCGGAGGCAGCCTCGATATGCGTGAGCAACTGGCGCTGCTTGTCGCTGAGTTCGGAGCGGCCCAGGGTGACCACGAACAAGCCCAGCGCATGCAGCGGCTGGCGCAAGTCGTGGCTGGCGGAGGCCAGGAACACCGATTTGGCGCGATTGGCCTCCTCGGCCTCGCGCTTGGCGTCTTCCGCCCGTGCTGTCTGCTCCCGCAGCTGCGAGATCAGCTCCACGTTCGCGAAGCGCAGCGCAATCGCATGGCGTGCCACTCGCGCATAGTTGCGGGCGAAGATCATCAGCACCACCAGGTAGAGCGGCGTGCCGAGGAACATCGCCAGGTAGGCGCTGTCGCCAGTGGCGACAAAGACAGCCCAGACCGGCACGATGGCCGGCACGAAGAAGCCCACCGCAACCGGCAGGCATGCCGAAAACACCGCCAGCGCAGCCGCGCTCATGCCGGCGATCAGCGACAGGATGCAGATGACCGTCGCGGGCGAGCCGACATCCATGTAGAGCCACGCCGCCAGTCCCCACAGCGCGCCGATCAGCGTCAGCAGGGCTGTCATGCAGCGGGCGTAGAGGCCGGCATGGGCTTCGCTCAGGCGCTCGGGCAGCAGGCGTCGCCCGAAGTGCCCCGATGCGCAGGCGGCGGCCATGGCCAGGGCCCACGGGATGGCGCCGGGGTTCTTGCCGCCGAGGCTTAGCCCCAGCGCCAGGATAAAGGCCGCCAGCGCACAGCCCAGCATGGCAATGCCGAAGCTCGCGTCGATCAGCTCCATCTCCGCGGCCAGCAGCCGCGGTTCATCGAAGCGGGGAACAAGGACGGACATGGCTCACCTGCCCGTTTGCACCAGGCCGCGGCGCTGGGCCTCGAGTACCGCTTCGACCCGGCTGACCACGCCCAGGTGATTGAGGATGGCGGCCACGTGGACCCGCACGGTGTTCTCGGAGAGCCCGAGATGATGCGCGATGATCTTGTTCGAGCGGCCCAGGCTGAGTTGCGCCAGTACCTCGAGCTGGCGCGGCGTGAGCGAGCTGGCCTGATAGGCCGCGCCGGGCGCGGCGCCGTCACCGCTGCCGTTCCCGCCGGCATCCGGGATGCCAGCGGTATCCCCGGCCGGGTCGAGGCTGAAATACGTATCGCCACGCAGGCAGCTGGCGATGGCGTCTTCGATCTCGGCGCTGTCGGCTGATTTTGGCAGGAAGCCGGCGATTTCCTTGCGTGCGGAAGGCGGGATGGTCTCAAGCCCCGAGGTTCCTGACACGATCAGGATGCACGCCGTCGGAAAGTGACGGCGCAGCACTCTGATGCCTTCGATGCCATTGAGGCCGGGCATCTGGATGTCGAGCAGGATGATGTCCACTTCGGCGCCGCGGTGGTCTTGCACGGCACCCATGACCGAGCCCGACTCGATGATGCCCGCCACACTGGGGCTGTCGGCCAGCACGAGGCGCAGGCCCGTGCGGAACAGGGTGTGGTCGTCGATCAGCAGCAGGCGGGCGTTAAGCATGAATTGGGGTTTGGGCGCCGCCGCTGCACCCGGCCGCGGCGGTTGAAATCGGGGAAGACGAAAAGTGAGGCAATGGGGGCGCCGCCATTTGTCCGGCGCGATCGCCAATGGCGAATTGGACTAGATTCTCGCAGTCTTGTCCATTTACCCCTCTTTAGAGGGGATTCGCAGTGCGATCGGCGCCCCCGTATTGCCGGCAGGCCGCGCCAGACGTGCGATTGCGGGGAATAGCCGGGTGCCCGCCGGCCGCTGGGGATGGCACTGCTCTAGTCCGGAAGGATTATTTCCGTTGCTGTCGTGCGATGCCACCATTAGTGGGTGGGCGATTTCCGCGACTTGCCCGCACCACTTTTGTTACCCACTACCACCCGGCAGTGGGTTTTTTTTTGCGCTGTCGCAGTCCGCTCAGTCTCCGCTCAGTCGATCAGTTTGCCCGAAGCATCGAAGAAGGGGTGGTCGGCGCCGAATTCGCCAATGACCGCCGCATGGGTCACCAGCCCGTGCGCAGGGTGCCACCAGTGCAGCAGATAGCCGGGCGGTTCCATGCGAAAGCGTGAGGCGGCCTGCGGATCCAGGTCGAGCGTGACCTGGTGCGCCGGTCCCGGCGCCGTCATGGCCAGCGTGCCGCCGAAGCGGCGCACGATGTGCCGGTGCAGGTGGCCGCACAATACGCGCTCTATCTGCGGATGGCGGCGCACCACGGCTTCCAGCAGGGCGGCATCGGCCAGGCCCTGCTGGTCCATATGGCCGATGCCGGTATAGAAGGGCGGATGATGCAGCATCAGCAGCGTCGGCCGCTCCGGCTCGGCGGATAGCGCGGCCTCCAGCCAGGGCAGCGCGGCGGGATCGACCCGGCCGCCAGGCATTCCCGGCACCGTACAGTCGAACGCCACCAGGCGCAGCGGGCCGGCTTCCACGCTGTAATGGATGGGCGCGTCGCCGTCGCCCGCCGCGCACAGGTAGTCGTGATCGGCGAAGACGCGGCGCAGCGTGGCACGATGGTCGTGGTTGCCCGGCAGCAGCCGCACCGGCATTGGCAGGCGCTGCAGGATGCCACGCAGGAAGCGGTACTCCTCCTCGGCGCCAAAGTCGACCAGATCGCCGGTGACGATCACCGCATCGGGCCGCTGCGGCGCGGCGAGCAGGGTATCGATGCAGCGCTGCAGGGCGCCGGCAGTGTCCACCATGCGGTAGGACAGCTTGCCGCCTGCCTTGATATGCAGGTCGGTGATCTGGGCCAGCAGGTAGCTGCCGTCCGGCGCAGCCGGGCCGGCCCCGTCAGGGAAAGAGGTGTTCATGCTGCGAGCGCTTCGGAAAGCGTGATCAGGTGTCCGGTATCGAGGCGCAGGCCGACGCGGTCGCCCGCCTGCCAGCCGTCGCGCCGGGTGGTGTCGACGACGAGCGGCGAGGGTGCGCCTACGTCGACCAGCAAACGCGTGTAGTTGCCCAGGAACAGCGCGGTGACCACCGCGCCGCCCAGGTGCGCTTCCCCGGCTTGCGCCAGGGCGACGTCCTCGGGGCGGAACAGGAGTTCGGCGCTCGCCACACCCGCGTCGTTGGCGTGGCGCGGCACTACCCCGCCCGGCACGCGCCAGGCGCCGGATTCCAGCACCGCCGGCAGCCGGTTCATGGTGCCGATGAAATCCGCCACGAAGGCGTTGGCCGGCGCCCGGTAGATCTGCTGCGGCGTGCCGGACTGGGCGATGCGTCCCTTGTCCATCACGATGATGCGATCTCCCAGCGCCATCGCCTCGGCCTGGTCGTGGGTGACGTAGACGGCGGTGATGCGCAGGCTGCGCAGCAACTGGTTGATGTCGGCGCGCAGCGCATCGCGCAGCTTGGCATCCAGCGCGGTCAGCGGCTCGTCGAGCAGCAGCACGCGCGGCTGCACCGCGATGGCGCGGGCCAGCGCCACGCGCTGGCGCTGGCCGCCGGAGAGCTGGTCGATACGCCGCTCGGCAAAGGGGCCGAGCTGCATCATGGCCAGCATCTCGTCCACCCGGCGGCGGCGCGCGGCGGCGTCGACGCGGCGCACGCGCAGGCCATAGGCGATGTTCTCTGCCACCGTCATATTGGGGAACAGCGCATAGCTCTGGAACACCATGCCCACGCCGCGCTGCTCGATCGGCAGGGCCGTAACGTCGCTGTCGCCAAACCTGACTACGCCGCCCGCGTCGGGGAACTCCAGCCCGGCGATGATGCGCAGCGTGGTGGTCTTGCCGCAGCCGGAGGGGCCTAGCAGGACCACGGTTTCGCCGGCGCCGATGTCGAGGTCGAGCGGTTGCAGCGCCAGCGTGCCGTCGGCGAAGGTCTTGCCGCAATGGCGCAGTGTGATGGGGGTCGGTTCATGCATGGCGAGCCTCGGAGGTGGAAAGCGGATCGGCGCCGGCGCCGCGTTGCGCGCCGGCGTCATCCGCGAGCGGCTGGTGCTTGCGGGCGCGCGCGCCGAGCGCGGACAGCCCCTGCATCAGCACCAGCAGCGGAATGATCATGAAGAAGAACACGATGGTGTAGGCCGAGCCGATCTCCAGCCGCATCGAAGCGTAGCTGTCGGCCAGCCCCACCGGCAGGGTTTGCGTGGTGGGTGTATGCAGCATCCAGGTCAGGTTGAATTCGCCCACCGACAGCGTCACCACCATCAGGGCCCCGGCCAGGATGCCCTGGCGGCAGTTCGGCAGCACCACGGTGAAGAAGCGCTGCAGGCGGCTCGCGCCCAGGCTGGCGGCGGCATCTTCCAGCGTGCGGATATCGATGGCCGACATGATGGCCAGCACCGAGCGCACCATGAACGGCAGCGTGAACAGCACGTGGCCTACCAGGATGAATACCCAGCTCGTGCGGAACGCCTGCCAGCCGCCGTAGAGCAGGATCAGGCCAAGCGCGGTGGCCAGTCCCGGCACGGCGACCGGCAGCATCAGCAGCTCTTCGATCAGGCGCGTGACGCGCCCACGCCGCAGCGCCATGTAATAGGCCGCGGGCACGCCCAGCGCCAGGGTGCAGGCCAGGCAGGCCAGCGCGATGCCCAGCGACAGGAAGATGGTGTTGCGGTAGAGCGACCATACCTCCGCCAGCCAGCGCGTGGTCAGGCCGCTGGCCACGCCGACGAAGATATTGTTGGTCAGGCCGGCCAGCACCGACAGCACCACCGGCACCACCATGAACAGGCAGACCGTGAGCGTCAGGGCAAGCTGCAGCCAATAGGCGCTGCCGCGGCGGGATGAAGTCATGATGGCGTTCCTCAGGCGGTGGCGGCGACGGCGTCGCCAGAGAACCAGCGCGCCAGCGCCAGCAGGGCCCAGGTGACCATGCCGAGCAGCACGGACAGGGCCGCGGCCATGCCGAAGTTGGCGTAATTGGTGAATTCGTTGTAGATGGTGAGCGGCAGCACATCGAGCTGCGTCGCCAGCGTGAAGGCGGTGCCGAAGGCGCCCATGCTGGTGGCGAAGCAGATGGCGCCGCTGGAGATCATGGCGGGCATCAGCGCCGGCAGCATCACGTCGCGCACCACGCGCCAGCGGCCCGCGCCGAGCGATCTTGCGGCTTCTTCCAGCGAGGCGTCGAGCTTGGCGACTGCCGCCATCACGGTCAGGATCACGCGCGGGATGGAGAAGTACAGGTAGCCGACAAACAGGCCGGCCAGGCCATAGGCGAAGGTCCAGCGGTCGCCGGCGAGCCAGTCGCTCACCATCGCCAGCAGGCCGTTGCGGCCGCCGAGCATGATGACCATGAAGCCGATCACCACGCCGGGGAACGCCAGCGGGAAGGTCAGCATTGCCACCAGCAGCGCCTTGCCGGGAACGGCGTTGCGCTCCAGGAAGGTGCCGGTGATGCCAGCGATGATCAAGGTTGCCAGGGTGACCGTTGCGGAGAGCAATACCGTCACCATCAGGCTGTGGAGGTAGCGTTGGCTGGAGATGACGGTCCAGTAGACGCTTGCGCCTTTTTCGCCGGAGACGCTTACCGCGAGCAGTTTTGCCATCGGGAGGCAGAAGAAGGCGAGGAAGATGATCAGGGCCGGGAGGGCGAAGAGGATCAGGGGAGGGCTTCGTTTTGGCATGATGGGGGATGCTCCCGGGGTTTGAAAATCAACTTCAACTTCAAAGGCGTAAAGTCAACGGCGGTTT
>NZ_JARJLM010000019.1 GCF_029335485.1 Cupriavidus basilensis | reverse complement strand
TATGCCTCCACGCTGCGGGTGCCACCCTGCCGGCGCCGGCTGGTTTCCGGGATATGGCTCCGCGTCCGGATCACGCCGGGATTGCCTTCCAGAAAGCGCTGCGCCGGGTTTGTGCTGCGGGCGTTTGCCTGGCAAAGCCGGTGCTTACCATGCCTGTACGGGTGAGCGACATGGTCTTTTTGGACTATGTATCCAGATGGAAAAACTGAGACGCACGGTCAAGCGTCCCCGGCTGGCGCGATTACGCTGTTTACGGGTTTTGCCTCGCGCTTGCCGTTGCATCCGCCGGAAAAAAGGCGGGGGGCGGCAACGCCGGTGTTGCGGCAGCGGTGGGTTGGTGGATTCCTGTCGGGGCGACGAGGCAAAGCCGGGTAGTCGATGCCAGTCAATGCCAGCCGTGCCGGACCTATGGAACCCTATCAAAGCCCCTTTACCCGCGAGCAGTTCGACGCTTATTTTTCTTCCTATGTTGGCATGGAGGGGGGAAACCCCGCCGCCGCAGTGTGGTTCTGTGAATTTGCCCCCAGCGGCATCGATGCGCCGCTCTCCGGCACGCTCGCCCCGTTGCGCAGGCCGCTGGCGTGGGACCACGAATTCCGCTGCCGGCACCGGCAGGATATGGCGCGCTGGCAGACGCACCAGCGTATTGCCCGCATCATGACGGCCGCGCGCGAGACGGTGCTCTACGGGCGTACCGATGGCGGCGACTGGCAGCAATACCTGGAGGAGAGCCTATACCAGCCGCGCGGCTGGGAATTCAAGCTCAATCTCTTTCCGCTGGCCATCCGGCCGGAAGGCAGGCTCCCATGGTCCAAGCTGTATTACGGCCAGCCGGAGCTCAATCCCAAGCAACGCTACCTCGACCTGTGCCGGGAGGGAGGGCGCTTTCGCTTTATCCACGGCCTGCGCCGCCAGATGCGGCCCAAGGTGGTCCTGTGCCTGGCCGAGCGCCATACCGCGGATTACCTGCGGGCGTTCGGCATGGAGGGGATTCAGGCCGTTGAGCACACGCTCAAGCCGGCGGACCAGGCCAGGACTCTGCAGGTTTATACCCACCAGGGCACCAGCCTGGTGATTTGCCCGGCGGTCGCCGGCACGGCCGGCATTGGCTCCGATGTCTTGCTCGATGCGGTGGGGGGCTTTGTCAGCCGCTGGCTGGGGGCGCGCGACTTCGCCGAGCCGGCCCGCACGGCGGCGCGGGCTGGCCTGGCAGAACCGGCGCGGGTGCCGGCAGCGGCGGTGGTGCAACGCCCGGGAGGCTCGGCGCCGGGCTCCGCGCCATCGGCGTTGCGGGCGTCAGGGCGTGCCGATGGCGGCGCTCAGGTCTTTGCCCGCTTGTTGCCGGTGTAGCCAGTGCTGGTATGCCGGGCCTTGCACCCGTAGCGCGGCGCGCAGCAGGTCTTCGCGCTGCGGGTTGGCTGCCTGGATGCGCAGGTCGCTCGGCGACATGCCGTAGGCGCGCCGGAACGCCCGCGTGAAATCCGACCCGCTCGAGAAGCCGAGCCCGTACGCTATCTCCACCACCGGGAGATGCGGAAACCGCACCAGGTCCACCGCCGCGGCGCGTAGCCGGCTTTTGCGGATGTAGGCCTGCACGCCGCCCTCGTGCTCGAACAGACGGTACAAGGTCGGGCGGGAAATGTGCATTGCCTCCAGCAGGCGGCCGGGCGAGAGATCCGGCTGGTTGGCATTGGCGTCGATCAGCCGGCGCGCCCGGGCCAGCAGGGCGCTGCGGGCGGCGGCGCGCGCATCGCCCTCCAGCCGTGCGGTCTTGCGGAAGGCAGCGACAAGCACCTGGACGGCCTCGCGCAGCGCGATGGCCGCCTGCGGTGGCGGCATGTGGGGCAGCGCCTGCCGGAGCGCCTTGATATGGTCGACCGCCAGCTGCGTCATTGGCGTGTTGGCTTCCACGATGCGGCCATGCGCCGACTCGGCATCGGGGAATACGGATTCCATCAGGTCGCGCGGTACAAAACAAGTGAGCACGCGCGCCCTTTCGCGCACCATCAGCGCGGTCTGCCCGAGGTCCGCCAGCAGGATGCCGCCATGGCGGGGCGTTGCGTTGCGGCGCATGCCGTCGACATAGCCGGCATTGC
Source organism: Cupriavidus basilensis (assembly GCF_029335485.1). Taxonomy (GTDB): domain Bacteria; phylum Pseudomonadota; class Gammaproteobacteria; order Burkholderiales; family Burkholderiaceae; genus Cupriavidus; species Cupriavidus basilensis_E. Next base: position 28,446 of record NZ_JARJLM010000019.1, on the reverse strand, counting down.
CGTCGATAACGACCTGGAACACATAGTGCCGCATGGCATCGGTGGAAATGCGCGCCACCGTGCGCTCCAGCACCACGCTGTCGCAGTGGCAGTCGGTAAAGACCATGTCATCCACGAGGTATCGGTCGATGACGCCTGCGAAGCGGCCGGCAACCTGCTCCCGCGTTACGGAAAGATCGACGACATGGCCGACGCGGTCGCGCCAGGCCAGGATCTGACCCGTGGCGGGTTCCGCCGCTGCGGACCTGGACTTGGCTGTGGAAGCGGGCAGGGCGCCGCCGACTTCGAAGCGGGTATGCGGCAGGCTGGGTGACGGCTCCTGCTCGGTACTCGGCGCAGCGGGCTTGTAAGGCGTCATGACATTCGGTGAGCGCTACCATGCCCCGGTGGACCCGGGCATACGCGGGCCAGGAAATCGGCCTGCAGTCTCGCCTAATGTACTGGATATGGACGATTTTCGCTAAAGGGCGTTTTCGGCGGATCCGATGACTCGGTTTGGTGCGGGAATCCACGCGAATCCATGCGCGATTCCGTGTGGAATGCTATGGACGATTCCGCGCGCGGTCCGCTGCCCGATCCGGGGCTTGAAGCCTCGCACCGGGCTTTATGCCGGTGCGAGTATTGGCAGGCATGCCAGTATGAAATATTTTGTAAGATATTCAGAGAAACCTTGAATATTAAATGTCTGTACGTTTGATTTGATTGATCGCTGATCGCTGATCGCTGATCGCTGATCGCTGATCGTACGGCCGCTTGATCGCCCGATCATTTGAATGCTTGTTAGCCTGCGTTGACCTGCTGCTTTGCGTTCATTTCCGCGAACTCCGTCAATACAACCTCGGGCCCGCGTGCCTTGGTGCCCAGCGGAAACGGCAGCAATACGCGTGGCGGGCGCAACTGCTTGCCGCCCTTGCCTTCCTCGATCGAGCTGTAGGGGGCGTACTCGGGCACGATGCTTTGCACCAGGCTCTGGATCCGGAACGTGTCGCGTGTATCGCAGGCGGCAAACAGGGCAGCTAGCAGATCGTGCAGCGTGGCTTCGGCAAGTGAGTGCTCCTTTGCACACATGATGCGGGCGTGGGAGCTGGCGATGACGTCGCCGCCGATCAGCAGCTCTTCATACAGCTTCTCGCCGGGGCGCAGGCCCACCACCTTGATCTCGATATCGCCGCCGGGGTTGTCCCGGGTCTTTTCCTGCAGGCCGGACATCTCGATCATCGTGCGTGCCAAATCGACGATCCGCACAGGGTCTCCCATGTCCAGCACAAAGACCTCGCCGCCCTTGGCCATGGCGCCAGCCTGGATCACCAGCTGCGCCGCCTCGGGGATCAGCATGAAGTAGCGGACCACGTCGGCGTGCGTAATGGTGATCGGGCCGCCGTTCTCGATCTGCTTGCGGAACAAGGGAACCACCGAGCCGGACGAGCCCAGCACATTGCCGAAACGCACCATCGAGAAGGTGGTACGGGTACGCGGGCGGGCCGCCGCGGCCTGGAACACCAGCTCGGCCATGCGCTTGCTGGCGCCCATGATGTTGGTGGGCCGCACGGCCTTGTCGGTCGAGACCAGCACGCAGGTCTCCACGCCATACAGGTGCGCGATATCGGCGACGGTCAGCGACCCCATCACATTGTTGCGAATGCCTTCGGGCATGTTCGACTCGACCAGCGGCACGTGCTTGTAGGCTGCCGCGTGGTAGATGGTGTCGATGCGGTTCTGCCGTACTGCTGCCGTGACCGCCTCCGGATCGCACACCGAGCCGATGCGCGCCGCGATATCCAGGTTCGGGAAGTGCTGGCGCAATTCCTGTTCGATCGTGTACAGCGCGAACTCGGAGTGTTCGAACAGGACCAGCTTGCGCGGCCCCTGCGAGGCGATCTGCCGGCATAGCTCACTGCCGATCGAGCCGCCGGCACCCGTCACCATCACCGCCTTCTTTTGCGTGCATTTGGCGAACAGGTTCTTGTTGGGCGGGACCGGCTCGCGGCCCAGCAGGTCTTCGATGCGGATGTCACGGATCGATTGCGTGGTGATCTTGCCATCCACGAGTTCCAGCAGGGTGGGCAGGGTGCGCACTTCCACCGCCTGCTTGCGCAGGGTCTCCAGCACCTCGCGGCGGCGCTCTGGCGAGGCCGAGGGAATGGCCAGCACCACTTCATCGATATCGAGCCGGGCCAGTTGCTCCGTCATCCGGCTGACGTCGTAGACCGGCAGGCCGGCCACGATCTTGTTGTTCAGCGTGATGTCGTGGTCGAAGAAGCACAGCGCCCGGTGGTCAGGGCTGGCGCGCATCGCCAGGGCCAGCTGGAAGCCCGCCTCACCGGCGCCAAAGATCGCCAGGCGCGCGATCTTGCCATGGTTCTTGCGATACTGCGACGCGCGCAGCAGCGCGCGCGCCAGGAAGCGCGAGATCACCACGTAGGCGAAGGCGACAAACCAGTAGATCAGCAAACCGGTACGCGGCAGGTAGTCGTCTTGTATCAGCACCGACACGAAGTAGGTGAGCGAGATCAGCGCGGCCAGGCTGAGACCGGACACCCACAACACCTTGAGGTCGATATACCGCAGCACCGTGCGGTACAGCCCGCTGAAGTAGAAGACCGGGATGGTGAGCAGCGCAATTGCCAGCGGCGGCAACGCACCATATTGATTCAGCAGTCCGGTATCGCCCTTGCGTAGCAGGAGCGCGAGCGAGAAACACAGCGGCAGCACCAGCAAGTCGGCCGTCACCATCAGAGCGACTTTGCTACGACGCGAGAGTGCGAGTAGCCATTGTGTAAGCGCGGATGTCATTTTCATATCCACTTAGCGAATCCGGCACCGTTGATCCGGTGCGGCAAATCTGGACTGCCGCGCATGCGGCAGGATGAGACGAAGGCAATGCCAGAATGGTGCTGACCAATTGCTCTATGTTGTTGGTGACCGATGTAGAGGTTGGTCTCGCGGCCGGTCCTCATCGTCTTGCGATTGGTGCGAATAGTGCGGCGCAGCGGAAGTCACCGGTACCCTGCGTGAGAAGGGAATGCGTGGGGATTGGCGGGGGCGGTGCGGATAGCGCCGACAAAACGGACCATCGCGCTGGCCGCCTCGCGGGGCGTTGGGTCGGGTGCGTGATGCCTGGAGAGAACGGCGCTCGCAAGTCATGCACGCGAGGGCGGTCATGCACGCAATGCGGCCGATACCGGGGCTGAATCCGCGCCTCCGGGGATGTGATTCCTATGTTCATCCCCCGGTTGGTAGGGATTGAGAAATCCCTGTTTCACATGGGACTATTCTTAAAGGAGGCCTTTCAAGGTTGGTTCACGTCCGAATCTGGAATAGCGGTATGTCTATCCAAAATGCTTTGGGCTGGCGTCCGCCGTTCGATTCGGATATTTCTGGCAATTTCTGGCAATTTCCGTCACCTGAGAGGCATCTGATTCCCGGACGGTGCCCCACGCGATTCACGTTCAGCAAGTGGTGGTAAGGGGTGGTAAGCGGGAGATGATTGAATAAATCGCCAAAGGCACAGAGGGGCGCAACGATGCCGGGCACAAGAGCGGGTCAGAGCCCGTCGCCCCGGCGCGAAGCGCGTGCGGTTTCGGCGAAAGACCACAGCGGCACGCGGGGCCTTGAAGGCGCCCCGGCGGCACGTTGTGGCACGGGTGAAAGGGGTCCCAATCTTTGTGGCAAGGGGTATTTATGGAGCACCCAGGGGTATTTGCGAAGCAGGAACTGGACGATTACTTTGCGTCCTACGCAGGCATGGAGGGCGGCAACCCGCAGGCATCCGTCTGGATCTGCGACCGGAGCCCCCACCCGTGGTTCGAGCACCTCGCCAGGCCGTTGCGGCCGCGCACGGAGCCGCCCGCATGGGATGCGGCGTTTCGCGCGCGGCATCTGGAGGACATGGGCAGGTGGCTTCATCATCAGCGTATCGCGCGCTTCATGGCTGCGGCCCGGGCAGAGGCCCTGGGCGTGGCGCTTGGCGACAACGACTGGCGGCGCTATTACTGGAACCAGCTCTACGCGCCCGACGGCTACGAGTTCAAGCTGAACCTGTTTCCCTTGCCCGCGCAACTCGATGGCCTGACGCCTTGGTCCAAGGCGTTTCGCGGCCAGCCGGAGCTTGTGCCCAAGGATCGCTACCTGGCATTGTGCCGGCAGGGTGGGCGCTTTCATTTTCTGCAGCACATGCGTGCGCGCTGGCGGCCAAAGATCGTGGTCTGCCTTGGCTATCGCCATGCCGACGACTACCTGCACGCCTTCGGGCTGAGCGATCTGGAGGGTGAAGACCTGCCGTTGCAGCCGGCGGATCTGGTGAAGATCTTGCGCGTCTTCGTAAAAGACGGCACCACGTGGATTATCTGTCCGGCGCTGGCCGGCAGCGCCGGGCTGACTTCCGATGTGCTGCTGAACGCGTTTGGCAGGTTGCTGGGCGCCCGCCTGGCCCCGGGTGACTTTGGTGAGACGGCCGGAGCTTGCTTGCAATATGCCTAGCGTTCAGGTTTCGCCGGCAAGGCGCCGCGCAGCGATTGGGCGCCAGCCGTGGCGGATAGGCCTCTTTGTATGGCTCATATATGGATTCTGTCGGCGCCTGTGCGCCAATCCGCCAATTCGCCATTACGGCTTGCGTGCCTTCGCTGCTGTATGCCTGCATGTCAACGCGCTGACATGCTGCTGCCGCGCAGGCGGCAAGCCGCCTCCAGCCGTATTGGCCTGGTTGCCGGTACCCTGCGTAAGAAGGGATAGAACACCACAGCTAATCCCTCCAAAGGGGGGCGCGGTCCAGGCAAATCTCGCGCAAAATTTCGCACCGCCTAGTAAGTGTTTCGCGCAAACGAGATCAGGTCGTTGGGAGCGGAATTCGGAGTGTCGCGAGTTGGAAATAACAGACTCCGCATAGCGTTCACCATCGGGGACGATACTGATCCAGATTGGTTGCAGGCAGGTCATGCAGGGACTGGCGATATGGGCGTCAGGCCGGACTGCCTCTGGTCCAAGCAGGATGAGATCCCGCAGGTGCGTCAGCAGTCTCCGCATTTTTTTTGCCGGGGTTGTCGCTATCGTTCTATTAGAGATTTGCCGATCATTTGGGTGTCTCGCGGCCCGTCACGTCGTAAAGGTAGGTTTGGCCTCAGCGCGTGGGCATCTTAAATTCCACCAAGCGGTAGGGCATGGAAATAGAACAGAAAACGGTATTCTCACGTGAGCAGCTGGACGTGTATTTCGCGTCATACATTGGTATGGAAGGGGGAAATCCAGCAGGCGCTGTCTGGTTTTGCGACAGTAATCCGCATCCCTGGACCGAGTCGCTGGTGGCGCCATTGGAGCCGCGACTGCAGCCTGGGGCGTGGGATGACACCTATCGCGATCGTTTTCGCGAAAACATGGAGCGCTGGCAGTCGCATCAGAAGATCGCAAGGATCATGGCGGCTGCACGCGCGCAGACCTATGCCGCACAGCAGAGCGAGTGCGACTGGAAGCATTACTTTGACCGGCATCTCTACGCGCCCGATGGCGCGGAATTCAAGCTCAGCCTTTATCCCCTGCCCGCGCACCTGATCGGGCAGACGCCCTGGTCCAAGGCGTTTCGCGGGCAGCCGGCGCTGGTACCCAAGCAGCGCTATCTGGATCTTTGCCGCAATGGCAACCGTTTCCGCTTTATCGATGGCATCCGGCAGCGCTGGAAGCCCAAGGTGGTGGTGTGCCTGGGCGAGCGGCATTTCGATGATTACGTACAGGCGTTCAGGCTGGAAGACGCGCAGGCCGGCAACTTTATCCTGCAGCCCGCGGATCTTGCCAAGACGCTGCGGGTGCTGGAGCGCGACGGTACCACCTGGATCGTTTGCCCGGCGCTGGCCGGTGCGTTGGGCCTGACGTCCGACGTGCTGCTGGAGGCCATGGGCCGCTATCTGGCGCGCTGGCTTGTGCCGGAGGATTTTCCAAGGCTGCATGCATGAAATGCGGGACATGCAATACATGCAGGACGTGAGGTAGCGACACGCAGTAGCAATACGAACCGGCGATAGCCACCGGCGTCGCCAGTGTCACTGGCGGCGCTGGCGGCGCTGGTGTCGGTGCGGAGGGAACAAGAGAAACAAGCAGGCGGATGGCGCGCGAGCGTCCCGCCATTGGCTGCCAGGTGGCGATGGCGCTTGGGCGGCGAGATGCAAGCCTGTGCTTTCCCCCTCCTGGTAGGGGTGACACGGAACCTGGGTTTGTTTATCTAGTGAAGCAGGCAAAGGCAGTGTCGGATTGGGCTCGCCGATTCCGATTGCAAGAGCCAGCGACGGTATCCGGTGCAGTGCGACGAGCCAGGGCAGCGAAGGGCATCAGGGACGGTGCGCTGCCCTTGCCTGGTTCAGGGCCCCATAAACGACGTATCGATTCATCGATGTATTGATCTCAGGAGCGAGAAGAGTGCAAACCAATATCAGGAATATCCTTACCCTCGGCCTTATGGCTTCGGCGGCCGTGGCGCTGGTGGCCTGCGGAGGCGGTTCGGACTCGACGCCGACACCCACGCCGGCAACCGTGCAAGGCAAGGCAGTCGACTTCTATCTTGCCGGCTCCACTGTGACCTTCACGGACTGCAACAACCAGACCACGACGACCGGCGCAAATGGGGACTTCACCTTCCCGTCTGGCTGCACCTCGAGCGCGCTCAGGGTGTCGGGCGGTACCGATATTGGTACCAAGCAAGCGTTCACCGGCGTGCTGCAGGCGCCCGCGGTGACCTATGCAGCGGGCGTGACGCCCGTAGTCACGCCGCTGACGACGCTGCTGGCGCAGCTGACCCCGACGCAAGCTGCGGCGCTGGCGGCCAAGCTTGGCCTGAGCGGCAAGAACCTCACCACGCTGGACCCGATGCAGGACGCTGCTTTGCTCAAGGCGTCCGTGGTGGTTCAGCAACTGATCGATCAGGTCAGCAAGGTACTCGCAGGCCTGTCCGCGGGCACCGGCGGCACGCTGACCCCCGCCGCCGCCGCAGCTGCGGCGGCCAGCGCCGTAGCCAGCGCGGTGAGTGCCTCCTCCGGTACCGCCGACCTGACCAGCACCTCGCTGGTCAGCTCGGTGATCTCGACGGCCGTGCAGAATGCCAAGGCTGGTTTCCCGGCAAACATCCAGGCCAATATCGGCACGGTGGCGGCCAACGTCGCGGCGCTGGAGGCCCCGGAGGTAGCGACCCAGGTGTCGAACGTCAGCACCGCACTGGGCACGATCGTGGTGGGCGCCAATCCGGCTGCCACGCTGGCGGCATTGCAGCAGAGCGGCGCAATCAATGCCGTGACGGCCAGCGTCCAGTCGAACACCGCCAAAACGCTGGTTGGCGCGGTGACAACCGCCGGCCTGACGGACCCGACGCTGACCGCCAACCTCGCCGCCCTCGGCACTGCCGTCTCTACCGGCAACGCAGGGGCAATTCAGACGGCTGCCAGCAATCTTGGCAGCAGCGTGAACAGCGGTGTCATCAGCACCGTGACCAACAGCGTCAAGCCGACCAACTTCATCCAGTTGGCCAGCATGACCATCAACGGTCAGCAGTTCCCGATCGGCAATACGGCGACGGTCACGGGTGGCACGGTGAGCTCGATCACGGTAGCGGCTTCGCAAAGCGGCGACGCCTTCGCGGGCGGCGCTTCGCAAGTGCGTGCCGGCCTGAGCTACACGTACGGCGGCAACCAGGTCGATGTCATCATCGAGAACGTTGCGCTCACCTTCAGCGGTGGGGTGTTGACGGCGGCCCAGGTGCCGGCTAACACGACCTACTCGTTCCGCATTGCCGGCAGCATTGCGGCCAGCGCCACCCTGACCAACGCGACGGCCGACAACCTCTTCGTCAACGCCAACGGCGGCTCGCTAAACCTGCCGTTCACCACCTTCCTGGCTAAGCTGAAGAACGCCGGTGCGCTGAGCCAGGCGCAGATCGACTCGCTCACGCCTAAGTCGATCAGCACCTTCCCCGTGACGTTTGCGGTGGCGGGTCAGGGCGGCAAGGCGGTCAGCGTTGGCGCGCTGGTCAACAGCAGCGCGCAGAAGACGCTGACGCAGGCGGTGCAGACCGGCTCGGCAACGGTGAGCGGAAACGGCATCAAGACCACGATCACGCTGAATCCCTGATCGATGCGCTGCGTAGCTCTCCCCGTGGTTCGGGGAGGGTTTGCCCGGTCATCCGCCACACGCGCCATCCGGCGCAGTGGCGGGTGGCCGGCTTCTTTTTGTGTGCGGAGCGCCCGGGGCTGGTCCCGGGCGTGCCGTGGATGAGGCCCGTCGTCCGGCCTCGGAGTCTCCCTATGCTGTTGTATCGTTCGCGCCGGCTACGCAATGCCGGCGCATTGATGCTGGGCTTGTCGTGTGCGGGTGTTGCGAGCGCCGCGCCGGACGACGTATTCATGCAGGCTGAGCCCGCCACCGGCGAGTTCACCAGTTTCCGGGCAGAGGCCAGTTATGACCTGGTCAACAGCACCGTTGACATCTTCAACCTGCGCCAGAGCCAGGGCTCTGTGCCGGACAACGCCGGCGACTATCGCGGCGGGCGCCTGATGCTGGGCTACAAGTTCAACCCGCACTGGTCCGGCTCGGCCACTTACTGGCGCCGCGGCATCGACTACGGCAAGGACACCAACAATATCGACAGTTGGATGCTGGCCTTGCACTATGACCCGCTGGCCGAACCCGGCGCGCGCGACCGGATCATGTTGCGCTTTTCGCTGTGGGGCGATCGTGCGGGCAGCCTGACCCGTTCCTCGGCGGTCAAGGTCGGGAGCACGACCTTCAACGGCGTCACCGTCCACGATGCCAACGATGTCCAGGGCCAGGCCGACGTGATTTTTTCCGGGCAGCTGACCGAGCGGAACCAGTTGACGGGTTTTCTTGGCCTTGGCGTCAGCCGTGTGACGATCGGCGGCATCAACACCAGCCTGCAGCGCGGCGGTTGTAATTTCAATGTCAGCATCGGCTCGGACAACGTTGCCAATGGCAACCTTGCCGCACCTTGCCGCGTGGGCAACGTCAACCTGCAGTCGGCATCGTTCTCGACCGATGCGGGACAGTATGGGTTGAACATCAACGACGATTTCACCTACACCGCGGGCTTCCTGAACCTGGGCGGATCGTGGCGCTGGAAATACGAGAACTTCAGCGCCAGGCTGGGCTATCAGTTCCAGTACCTGGTCCGCAGCAATGTCGATAGCCATACCAGGGCTTACGGTTATTCGCCGATCAAGTCAAACCATACGCTGGGGATGGAGTTGTCCTATGCCGTGGTGAAGAATGTCGAGGTCTTCCTGCGCGGGCAGGCATCGCTGTACAACTTTGTTGGCACCATTCCGTTTCTCTACAATGCCGCCACGGCAGGCAAGATGGATCGCTACTACGGCTATGGCTCGATCGGCATCCGTTTCTCCGGCTTCTAAGTTCTAAGGCGCGGATGGCTTGGGTGTGCATGGCGGAATCCCGAATACCGGATTCCGGCACGAGCCATTGGCAAGCGTGAGACGACAGGAGGTGCGCTTGGCGCACTTCTGTTGCAAGGCGAAAAGAGGGGAGGCCGGCAGCGCGGCGTGGTCTTCTTGTGTGAACCACGCTTTATTGCCAGTGCGCCAGCATGCCGATGGCGAGAGTCGCCGTAGCGGCGAGGCAAAAAAAGAAGGGTGTAGGCGCAGGGCGCTCCTACACCCCTTGAGTGGTTCAGCAAGGGGTCAGTCTTGCTGAGGTGGATTGTCTTACGGCTTGTATTGCATCAGTACCCTGCCTTCGTGGGTGGTCATCCTTTGGAGGGGAATGGGGATCGACTGTGGCCTGCCCCGTGCTGGAAGAATAGGATCCGGATGACATAAGCCCGGAGCGCAAGCGCGAGCGGGAATGCGCGATGGGCCTGGGTTTGCCGTCGTTTGAATTTGCCGGTAACTAACCAAAGGCAACGGGGCCAACGAGAGCCAGCGGGAGCCAATGGAAATAGAGTTACCGGGCGGTATGGGTTTGCCGCTGTTTGCGGTACCTGCTTACCTGGTGCGCATGTCGTGCCCGGCCGTCCAGATGCCTCCAGGAGGTTAGATTGCATTACGCGTTTTTCAGTGGCCGGGCGTCTCACGGCGCAACGATATCGAGTGACGGCGAGAGCACCGCCGTGCCGCGAGGCGGACCGGGCTACGTCTGTGCCTCGCGCATTGCACGCGTGGTGCGGTTGCGACGGATCATGGCGCAGTCTTCGACGGTGGAAGCGGGAGCGCAGGCCGGCGAACGCAGCCTGGATGGCGCCGACCTGCTTGCGCTTACCCGGAGCGATCTCATCGGCGCGATCGGGCTGGGCCACATCTATCCGGTATTCCAGCCGCAGATCAGCGCGCAGCACGGTGGCATCGTCGGGATCGAAGTGCTGGCGCGCTGGTCCGACAAGGGGAGGCACCACAGGCCGGAGAAGTTTGTCGGCAGCATCACCAGCCTGGGGGTGGAGACACTCCTGCTGGATTATTTCCTTGGTGCCTGCAGCCAGGTGCTGACGCGTTTTCCCGGCTACCAGGGGCGGTTTTCGCTCAACGTCAGCCCGAAGACGGCGGCTTGCGCCGGCTTTGTCCAGGAGGTACTGCGCGCGAGTCTCTCCCACGGGCTGGATCTTGCGCGGGTGGTGCTGGAGGTGACGGAGCAGACCCGGATCTCGCGCGGCAGCGAGGCCCGGCTGCTGGCGAACCTCGGCGCGCTGTCGGCGCGCGGCGTGGTGATTTCGCAGGACGATTTCGGGTCCGGCTATGCCTCGCTGCAAGCCCTTGGGCTGCTGCCGTTCAAGCAGGTCAAGGTCGACAAGACCCTGCTGCACCGTGCGCGCCACGCAGAGCGTGCACGGTTGCTGTTCTCTTCCTCTATCCATCTGGCCCGCTCGCTGGAGCTGCAGACGGTTGCCGAGGGGGTAGAGAGCCCGGACGATATGCTGCTGGCAAGATCGCTCGGTGCCGATCTGCTGCAGGGATACGCCATTTCACCGCCCGTGCCGTTCGAGCGCCTGGTGCTCTAGCCAGGCGCCAGGTGGTTTGGGATCGGGGCTGTAGATAATTTGCAGATAACTTGTAAATCATTTTGATCGCTTTATTCGCTGGCGTATCGCCAGGAATGCAAGCAGCGACACCGCGTTGACTACCGCTATATACATAGCTATATTTCGGTCATTGGACTATCGCAGGCCATGCCTGCCGCCGGGGAAGGGCGGCATTGGGGCAACCGGCGCTTGCGGGCCTATTTCCACAAGGCGTTGCCGTGAACCAGTCGTTGCTGATCCTGGATGCATTTTCGCTGGCGCCCGGCGAACCGGCGAGCCGCGCGCTTGCCGGTGTGCTGGAGAGCGCCAACGCGGGCAGGCTGCCCAGGTTCGCGCAATGGCTCGGGCTGGCGGAGCCGGAGTTCTGGCAGATGCTGGAGCACTGCTTTCCCGGTGCGCGGGCGGCAGGGTGGGCGCCGGAGTCGGCGCCGGTCGACGCCGCGGCGCTGCCTTGCGAGTTTCCCGACCTGGCCCAGATGTTCATCGCCGCAGGAAATCCGGCCCGCCCGGAAACCCGCTGGGCCGCGCATGCCCTGGCCAGTGGCTGCTTCGGCGGCTCTCATCTCTGGCATGACATGGGGCTGTCGGGCAGGCACGATGTGTCTCGCCTGCTTCAGGCATATTTCCGGCCGCTATACGAGGCCAATATCACCGACATGAAGTGGAAGAAGTTCTTCTACCACCAGCTCTGCGAGCGGCTTGACCTGCAACCCTGCCCGGAGCCGGCTTGCGATGGGTGCGATCACTACGCGGCCTGCCACGGCGCCGAGGTCGTGGTCCATTGGCGCTAGACGCGTATGCGCACCCAAACGGCAATCCATCGCCGAAGTCCGGCGCATTCTTCAAATCGGCTTGCCGGAGCGGGAGGATGGGGGCGAGCCCATGCATGAGGCCGGAATTGCAGCGGCAGAATCCGGACCGGAAGGCTCCCTTCCTCGTCAGGGTACCGTATCTGCTGCCTTGCAGCATACTTGTCCATGGCAACGCGACTGACCCCGTTGTTGCCATTCCTCAAAGGTGTAGGCTGTCTCCCCTGCCTACACCTTTTTTTTTGCCTTCGTGCGGAAACAGCGGAAAAAGCGGTCCTTTTGTTGCGGGGTAAGGCAAGTGCCAGAGCGGGTCGCACACCCCCCCGGCATCATTGGATCCTGATCCATCGAAGCGTGTCTTCTACTTCCGTGTGGTGCAGGAATTGCCGCAATGCAGCATATTCCGCCTGGCAGTTCAAATTCGTCGTGGCTGAACCAGGTGGAGAATTGGTTCTCCCGTATCCAGCGTGACGTAAGCAGCGAGACCAGCGCCATGGCGTCGAAGTAACGTTTCGGAAAGGCATCGTGCAGACGCCTTGGCATTGGAGGCCCTTGCATTCCGCATTTCCTTACCATATTGTAAGGAATCAGAAACATGGAGGAGTTATGGCTTCCGCCACCTTGACATCGAAAGGACAGGTCACGATTCCAGTGGACGTTCGGACTCATTTGGGACTGTCTACCGGGGACCGGGTCGAATTTGTGCTCAATGAGCAATCTGGGCGATATGAGATGGTTCCCGCCACCCGGTCCGTGGCGGCCTTGAAAGGGATCATCCGCAAGCCAGCGAAACCGGTGTCGATAGAGGACATGAATACGGCAATCGCTGAACAGGGGGCCGCGGCCCGATGATCGGTCTGGATACAAATGTGTTGGTCCGGTACATCGCGCAAGATGATGCGGTGCAAGCGAAGAAGGCTACTGCTTTGATCGAATCGCTGACGGCCCAAAACCCCGGCTATGTCACGCAGGTGGCACTTGTCGAGGTGGTTTGGGTCCTTACGCGAGCGTACGATGCGAACCGCGAAGAGGTCACACAGGTGATTGAGACGCTACTAAGAACGAAGGAACTGCTTGTCGAAACTGCGGAAACGGTCTGGAAAGCACTGCGGCTCTACGCCGGATCGTCAGCCGATTTCGCCGACTGTTTGATCGAGCGAACGTGCCATGACGCGCAGTGCGAGTACACGGTGACATTTGACACGAAGGCAGCCAAAATCGCAGGGATGCAACTGGTCAGGTAGCATACCAAGACCGAAGACTGGCGGAGTCGACGAGGCGCACTCTGCCGGTACAGCCCGGCCCTGGCCACGTCTCATGCGACGCCGCAACCTGTGGCGCTCCGGTCACTGTTTGTCGGAAGACGCCACACGCAGGCCCACGGATATCCACGCCTGGCACGCTCTCCTGCAATCCGCCTATTGCGGCCGGTAGCCGCTCTCGCGCACGACGCCCGCCAGCGCCGTGCTCACCTGGGCCAGCCGCTGCGCCTGCTCCGCCGGTGTGCCCGGCGCGGGCAGCATGACATGCTCCCGCAGCTTTTCCCCGATTTCCGGCATGGCCAGCACGCGATTCAGTGTGGCGTTGTAGCGTACGACGATGGCGTCGGGCGTTGCGGCGGGCGCATACAGGCCCAGGAAATCGGTGAGGGCGAGCCCGGCGATGCCGGCCTGCGCGAACGAGGGCACGCCAGGCAGCAGCGGCGTGGGGTTGGATACAGCGATGATGCGCAGCTTGCCGTTCTGGTGGTAGGGCAGGAAGTCCGACACGCCGGAGATGCCCGCCGCCACTTGTGCGCCGAGAAGATCCTGCACCAGGGGCGCCGCTCCGCGATATGGCACGGGTACCGTGTCTGCCTTCAGCGCCTTTGAGATTTTGCCGGCGACGAATTCCGGGGCGCTGCCCGCGGCCGGCACGCCGATGCCTGTCTCGCCGGGGTGACGGGCGAACCATGCGCCAAGGCCGGCCAGATTGGTCGCGCCCGTCTTCGGGTGCACTGCCAGGGCAAGCTCGAATGTGGCAATGGTGCCCACCGGGCGGAAATCGGTGGCCGGCGAGAAGCCCGCGTTCCTGACCGTCAGCGGAATCGTGGCCACGGTGTGGGTGTTGCTCAGGAGCAGGACCGAGCCGTCCGCCGGTGCAACCTTCAGGGCCTGCGCGGCAATCTGGCCGCCCGCGCCCGGGCGGTTGTCCACCAGCACGGTCCTGCCCAGTGCCTGCGTGAGTTTTTCCGCAACGATGCGTGCGGCCGTATCGGCGGGGCCGCCGGGCGGGTAGCCCACCAGCAGCCTGACGGGGCCGCGCGCGTCCTGCGCCAGGGCAGCGCACGGTGCCGACAATGCCCATAGGGCGCCGCATAGCAGGAAGGCGCGGGCGGCGCCGCGTGACCGGCGGGATGCAATGGCACGGAACATGAAATCCTCCACAGGTATCGCCGCAGGATGCGGCGAAAGAAAGTGCCGGGCGGCGATGGCCGTGCCCGGCGGTCCTCAGCCCAGCCGCTTGCGCAGGATTGCGCCGCGCGCTTGCACGATGGGCTGCATCTTCGCGCGCATCGCCGCCACGATGGCGGCGGGTGCCTTGTGCGGGCTGCCGCTGTCGAAGGGAGGCTGCGGATCGTATTCGGCGAAGAGTTGAACGCCCTGCGCCACGGCATCGCCGCCGGCCAGTGCGATCACGCGCAAGGCGCAATCGATGCCCGATGTCACGCCTGCCCCGGTCACCCGGTTGCGGTCCACCACCACGCGCTGGTCCACGGGTTTGGCGCCGACCAGTTCCAGCAGCGCATGCGATGCCCAGTGGCACGTCGCCGCGTAGCCTTTGAGCAAGCCGGCGGCACCCAGCAGCAGGGGGCCGGTACAGATACCCACGATCCATTGCGCGCCCGCGGCCTGCCGCGCCAGGAAGCGCAGTACCTCTTCGTCGTCCAGCAGCCTGCCGAGGCCTGGCCCGCCGGGGACGACGAGCATGTCCAGCTGGCCGCAATCGTCCATGCGCCTGGTGGCGCGAAATTCCCAGCCGAGCTCGGTGGCGATCGGGTCGGTGTGCTTCCACACCAGTTGCAGCTGCGCGCCCGGCATGCGCACCAGCAGGTCTGCTGGCGCCACGTAGTCGGTGGCGGTGATGTCCGGAAAAACCAGCATGCCGATTTGCATGGAGAGGGTCCTTGTTGGTTGGGTCCCGGGGTATCCCGGACGATGGATCGTGGTAGTCGTGGCAGGAATATACAATCGGGCTATCTGTCTGAAATGACAATCAGCCCACGATTTCTGCCATGCCGCTTCGCCATATCCGCTTCCTCGTATTCGATCGTTTCCAGGTGCTGGACGTCTGCGGGCCGTTGCAGGTCTTTGCCACCGCCAACGACCTGCTCCGGCAGGCAGGGCGCCCGCCGCAGTACCGGACCCACGTGTGCAGCCTCGCGCCCGGCCTGGTGGACAGTTCCGGGGGCGTCGAGCTGAACGCGCGGGCCATGCCCGCGCGGCTTGGGCGCAAGACGGATACGCTGATCATTCCCGGCGGGCCAGGCGTGTGGGACCGGCCGGCAACCGATGCGCTGGTGCAGTGGATTCGCCGCGCGGCGCCAAGGGTGGAGCGCATCGCTTCGGTATGCACGGGGGCTTTCCTGTTCGCGCGCACCGGCTTGCTTGACGGCAGCCAGGTGGTGACGCACTGGGCTGCGTGCGACCAGCTTGCCGAGGCGTTCCCCGCGCTCAAGGTGCAGCGCGACGCCATCTTTTTTCGCGAGGGCCGGTACTGGAGTTCAGCGGGCGTGACCGCCGGCATCGACATGACGCTGGGCATGGTGGAAGCGGATGCCGGGCGCGAGATCGCCATGGCCGTGGCCAAGACGCTGGTGGTGTTCTACAAGCGGCCCGGCGGGCAGTCCCAGTTCAGCAGCGCGCTGCTGGAGCAAAGCGCGCAGGACGGGCGGATCGCGGGGCTGAACGCGTGGATCGCCAGCCATCTGCATCATCGGCTGGATGTGCCGTCGCTGGCCGAGCGCATGTCCATGACGCCGCGCACCTTTGCGCGCTTCTATCGGCAGCAGACCGGCATGACCCCGGCGCGCGCGGTGGAAAAGATCCGGCTGGAACGCGCCTGCGGCCTGATCGAATCGCATGCGCAGCCGATCAAGTCGGTGGCGCAGGCTTGCGGCTTTTCCTCGGAAGAAATCATGCGCAGGGCGTTCGTGCGCTATCTGCAGGTGTCGCCGTCCGAATACCGGGAGCGGTTCTCGGGGAAGGGGGGACTTGCCTGATGGCCAGGTGCGCGCCGGATCTTCGTCTTGTGTGTGTAGAAAAGGCCACTTCGGCAAGCAGGCATTGCTGGAATCCGGTGAAATCCGGCAACGCCGATTCCTGCTATATTCCTTTGCCCCCACACTGGCGCGCACGGGGGAGGGTCGGGGATCAAACCGGAATCCCGCCGCACCGGGCGGGCCGCAACGATACGGAGATCCGCGATGCGCCCCCACGCACGATCAACCTGCTGCCCGCGCGCATGCCGCTAAGCCGACTGTTGTTGCCGCCAGAGCGGCCGGCGCTTGCGCCGGGCATCGTGCACAGCAATTTCAGCGTGCAGGGCGACGCCCGTTTCAGTTTCCTGGCCTGGCAGGAGCGGATGAGTCCGGTCTACGACATACGGCCTGCCTCGACGGACGGCGAGCAGACCTTCGATGCTTCGCTGTTCCGGTACTCGATCGACGATCTGACCTTCTTCGACATGCGCACCGCCCCCAACGTGGCCGAGCGGTCGCTGGGGCGCGTGTCGACCGAGAACGTCCGCGACGTTTCCTTCAGCGTGTTCCTGGAAGGGGCGCCTGCGCGTTTCCTGGGCGGCAAGCAACGGCCTGACGCGCCGCACATGCCGTCCGTGCCGAGCATCCTCGCGGTGGACATGGATCAGCCGTGCACCATCCGGAGTTTTCAGAGCCGGATGCTGTTGTTCTTTGTGCCGCGGGCCGTGGTGGAAGCTGCGTTCCCCGATGCCGCCTCGCTGCATGGCCGCCTGGTTGAGGCCAACACACCCTTGACGCGCCTGCTGGTCGCGCATCTGGTGACGCTCAACCGGCAGATCGTGGGCCTGGGCAAGGAGGAGGCGGCTCAGTCCTTTCGTACCGCGGTCGAACTGCTGGCCGCGGCGTTCAGCCGGCAGGTGGGTCTTTCCGGCAACGCGCGCGCGGCGGTGCGGGCCGCGGTGTACGGACAAGTGCGGCGGTATGTCGAGGCCAATCTGCACGACCCCGGCCTGTCCCCGGAGAGCGTGCTGCAATCGCTGCGCCTGTCGCGCGCCAGCGTGTACCGGCTGTTCGCGCATGAAGGCGGCCTGGCCGCTTATATCCGCAGCCGCAGGCTGCGAACGGCGGCCGATGAGCTGGTTCGCTTTCCGCATCTGCAGGTGCAGGATATCGCCGCGGGGCTGGGCTTCAATAATGCGTCGAGCTTTACACGCGCATTCCGCCGCGCCTACGGCATCGCGCCGCAGGATTTGCACGGGTATGCACCGTTGCTCCGGCGCGATGAGGCAAGGCCATACCAGCATGCCTCCTGGCGCGCGGCGGGCGTCCGATAACCGCGATTCCGGTCCGGGCCCGGGCTGCCCGGCTACAGCATCGCCGAATGCAGGTGGTGGGGATCGTCCAGCGTATCGGCCGCGATCTGCAGCGATTCCTCCACCTCATCGCGGTCGCCCGGTCCGCCCAGGCAGAGCCGGATCGCGTCCGGCGGGTTGCCATCGGTGGAGAAGGCGGCGCTCGATACCGCGCCGATGCCGCGCGAGCGCAGGTGCAGCGCCAGTTCGGAAGGGCGCCAGCCGCTGTCCGCCGGTATCGGTAGCCACAGGTGGAAGCCTTCCGGGTCCGCGTCGTAGGGGCGCGCCGCGAATACCTCCCGGGCCAGGAGCTGCCGGGCCACGCTCTCGGCGCGGATGGCCTTGAGCATGTCTTCCGCCGTGCCGTCCTTGATCCATGACGTGGCCAGCAGCGTGTTGAAGGGGCTCGCCATGACGGTGGTGGCGCGCAGCGTGCCGGCCAGCCGCTGGGTCTGGCGCGCGGTGGGGCCGTTGATGAAGGCAATGCGCAATCCCGCGCCAAAGCACTTCGACAGGCCGGTGACGTAGTAGGTGAGCTCCGGCGCCAGCGTGGCCAGCGCATCGGGCGTGCGCTGCGGCAGCATGCCGTAGGCATCGTCCTCGATGATCGGCACGTTGTAGCGCAGGGCGATATCGGCCAGGATCTCGCGCCGGCCTTGCGGCATGGTCCTGGTGCTGGGATTCTGCAAGGTCGGGTTGCAGTACAGCGCACTCGGCTTCTGCGTCTTGCACAGCGTCTCGAATGCCGGCCCGAGCGGGCCTTCCTCGTCGCCGGGCAGGGCTTGCAGCTGCACGCCGAGTTGCGTGGCGATGGCCTTGATGCCGGGGTAGGCCAGCGCATCCAGGCAGATGGTCTGGCCGGGACGGGCCAGCAGCGATACCAGCGCCACCAGCGCGCTGTGGATGCCGGGGCAGATCAGCACGGTATCCGGACGGCAGGCGGGCACATATCGCTTCAGCCATTCCACGGCCACGGCGCGGTCGGCCGGCGTGCCGCCGAAATCCTGGTAGCGCAGCAGGTCATAGGGATCCGTCGTGCTCATCAGGCGGGCCGCCGACTCTCGCAGCTTTGCCGTCAGCGCAGGCGGCTCGGGCGGGTTGTTCATGGTCATCTCGGCACCGGTGCCGGCGCGCAGCGGCAGCGCGGGCGGACGCCCCCGTACAAAGGTGCCGCTGCCGGCCTTGGCGTCGATCAGCCCGCGCTTGCGGGCTTCGGCGTAGGCGCGTGCCACGGTGGTGTAGTTGAGCCGCAGCGCATCGGCCAGATCGCGCAGTGCCGGAAGGCGGTCGCGCGCTTGCAGGCGGCCGCTTGCCAGGTCTTCCTCGATCAGGTCGGGGATCGCCAGGTAAGCGGGTTTGGCGCTCTCGGAGAGGCGTTTCAGCCAATGGCTGGCCATTGCGGACAAGGTGGGCTCCAGGCGGTTCGGGGGTGGCTTCAGGGGAGGCGATACCGAGCCGTCAGGCTATCACAATGATCGTTTTCCGTGCGGAAAGTGATCGCATCTAGCGTTGCGCAATGATGGTGCGTGATCGCCCGGATTGCACTGCTTGCGGGCGTCCGGCCAGTGCCGGCACGTGTCGCGGCGGTGCATGCCCCAAATTGAACTGTGTCCGCCAGTGCACAAGCAAGCCGGTCAACTTCCGCCTTCCGGAAAAATCACCGATGCGATCAATGAGTGATTGTGTGCTTGATCGGCAATTGATTGCATCCGTAGGTGGGATATATGGCATGGCGCGTGCTCATGGTGTGGTGTCGGCCCCCCGGCCGATCGATCGAAACGACACATCGAACGATCGATTGAACCCACCATCCCCATGGAGCACAGCATGCCCGCAGTCAACAAACCGGCCCACAAGAAAGGCGATTTCCTGGTCGACTACGAAGAGAAGGTTTTCGAGGACGTGAAGGCGGAGCCGGGCGAGAAGGCGCTGGTCACCTTCCACACCGTCGCCTTCGAAGGTTCGATCGGCTTCGTCAACCTGCTGCAGGCCACGCGGCTGCAGCGCAAGGGCTTCGAGACTTCCATCCTGCTGTACGGCCCGGGCGTGACGCTTGGCCTGCAGCGCGGCTTTCCCACGCTGGGCGACGAAGCCTTCGCCGGCCACCTCAACTTCAACAAGCAGATCACCAAGTTCATGGAAGAGGGCGGCAAGGTCTACGCCTGCCGCTTTGCGCTGCAAGCGCTCTATGGCCACGGCGAGGCCTCGCTGATCGAAGGCATCCGCCCGATCAGCCCGCTCGACGTGCTGGACCTGAAGCTGATCCACCGCAAGGAGAACGCGCTGATCCTGGATACCTGGACCGTTTGAGACACGGATAGGCAGATAGATAGATAGGCAGATAGAAAAAGGCGGGCACCACCATGTCACAGAAACGCATTGTGCGCGCGGCCGCGGTCCAGATCTCACCGGACCTCGAGCAAGGCGAAGGCACCCTCGGCAAAGTCTGCGAGGCCATCGACCGCGCCGCGCGGGAAGGCGTGCAGCTGATCGTCTTTCCGGAAACCTTCCTGCCGTACTACCCGTACTTTTCCTTCGTACGGCCGCCCGTGCAGTCCGGCGGCGACCATATGCGCCTGTACGAGCTGGCGGTGGTGGTGCCCGGCCCCGTCACCCATGCCGTGGCCGAGCGCGCGCGCCGGCACGGCATGGTGGTGGTGCTGGGCGTCAACGAACGCGACCATGGCAGCCTCTACAACACGCAACTGATCTTCGATACCGATGGCCGCCTGGCGCTCAAGCGCCGCAAGATCACGCCGACCTTCCATGAACGCATGATCTGGGGCCAGGGCGACGCGGCCGGCCTGAAGGTGGCCGACACCGCCATCGGCCGCGTGGGCGCGCTGGCCTGCTGGGAGCACTACAACCCGCTGGCCCGCTACGCGCTGATGACCCAGCACGAGGAAATCCACTGCAGCCAGTTTCCCGGCTCGCTGGTGGGGCCGGTCTTTGCGGAGCAGATCGAGGTCACCATCCGCCACCACGCGCTGGAATCCGGCTGCTTCGTGGTGAACGCCACCGGCTGGCTCACCGACGGGCAGATCGCCTCGGTGACCACCGACCCCGCCTTGCAGAAGGCGCTGCGCGGCGGCTGCAACACCGCCATCGTGTCGCCGGAGGGCCAGCACCTGGCGCCGCCGCTGCGCGAGGGCGAGGGCATGGTGATTGCCGATCTCGATCTGTCGCTCATCACCAAGCGCAAGCGAATGATGGATTCGGTGGGGCACTACGCCCGGCCCGAACTGCTCAGCCTTGCCATCAACGACCGGCCGGCGGCCACTGCCTCGCCCATGGCCGCCGCCTTCTCCAACTTCCACGGGAGCACCCATCATGAACTCCAGCGAGATGATGCCGGCCTCGAGCCGGTTGTCGGTAACTGAACTTCGGACCGAGCTGCAATCGGTGGGGCTGCGCCTGCTGGACCCGGCGGCGGGCGCGGCCAGCCGGCGCGGCGGCGCGGGACCGTCCGACCATAAGGCGGTGACCATCGATGGCGTGACCATCATGGTGCCGGTGCACACCAATACCGCCTGGCATTCGCCGTACGTGGCGTCGCCGCCGGATGGCAAGGGCACCAGCGCGCTGATGCGCGGCACGATCCCGATCGCCGATATCAGCTTTCCGAAAGCACCGCGTTTCTACGGGCTGCAGACGCTGGATGGCGTGCCGTACGCCCAGATCGCTACGCTGCACAGCGCGGATGTATTGGCCACCACGGTGCTGCAGACCTGCATCCGCTACGAGAGCCGGCGCAAGACCTGCAAGTTCTGCGCGATCGGGCAGTCGCTGGCCGCCGGGCGCACCATCGCCCGCAAGACGCCGGAGCAACTGGCCGAAGTGGCGCGCGCCGCGGTGCTGCTGGATGGCGTCAAGCATATGGTGCTGACCACCGGCACGCCGCCCACGCCGGACCGGGGCGCCCGCATGCTTTGCGAAAGCGCTTTCGCGATCAAGGCGGCGGTCGATCTGCCCATCCAGGCGCAATGCGAACCGCCGGACGATGATCGCTGGTTCGATCGCATGAAGGCCTCCGGCATCGATACGCTGGGCATGCACCTGGAAGTGGTGACGCCCGCCCTGCGCGAACGCATCATGCCCGGCAAGGCGGCGGTGCCGGTCAGCCGCTATATGGAAGCATTCAAGGCTGCGGTAGCCGTGTTTGGCCGGGGGCAGGTGAGTACGTATATCCTCGCCGGGCTTGGCGACAGCGCCGAGACCATCCTGTCGGTCTCGCGCGAGCTGGTCGAGCTGGGTGTCTATCCTTTCGTGGTGCCCTTTGTGCCGATCACGGGCACGCCGCTGGAAGACCATCCGGCGCCGCCGTCTGAATTCATGAAGTCCATCCTCAAGCCGCTCGGCGCCATGATCGGCGCGGCGGGCATGCGCTCGGCGGATATCAAGGCGGGCTGCGGCAAGTGCGGCGCGTGCTCCTCGCTGTCTTCGTATGAGGAGGTGGCCGCATGAGCGACGATCTTTGCGTTGAGGTGCCCGCGGCGACAGCATTCCGCATCCGCTGGGCCGGGGCCGGGTGGGAGGTGGAGCAGGCCATGGCGTTGCGCCGGGCGGTGTTCTGCCACGAGCAGCGTATTTTCAAGGACGACGATCGCGACGAGATCGACGATGTGGCGCAACTGCTGGTCGCGGTGAAATGCGAAGCGGACGGACCCGGGATGGTGGTTGGCACGGTACGCATCCATGAAGCCGAGCCTGGCGTTTGGTTTGGCTCCCGCCTTGCCGTGCATGCCGCGTATCGCAGCCACGGCAGGATCGGCGCGACGCTGATCAAGCTCGCGGTCAGCAGCGCGCATGGGCTGGGTTGCAAGACATTCCTCGCGCATGTGCAAAGCCAGAACGTGCCGCTGTTCCTCCGCCTGCATTGGGCCGTGCTGGCCGAGGAAACCCTGCTTGGCCGCCCGCACCACCTGATGCAGGCCGGCATGGACCACTACCCGGCCTGCCTGACGCCGCGCATCGGCATGTCGACGCTGGGCAGGAGCTGAGCATGCATGTCGCACAAATCGTGGAAAGCCTGCGCGCCAGCCGCGGCTTCGGCCACAAGCGGGATATCGCTGGCGTGCTGTCGGCGCTGGGCAATGCGCTGCCGGGCGGGGTGGGCGATCTCGGCCAGGCCGTTGCCGTGGGCGACGATTGCGCCGTCATTGCGGATCAGGATGGCTACCTGCTGTTCGCCATCGAGGGCATGGTCAGCGACTTCATCCGTGCCAAGCCGTGGTTCGCCGGCTACAGCGCGGTGATGGTCAATGTCAGCGACGTCTATGCCATGGGCGGCCGCCCGCTGGCGGTGGTGGATGCCATCTGGAGCCAGGGCGTGGGCGACGCCGCCGAAGTGCTCAGGGGCATGGCGGCAGCCTCGGCGGCGTACGGCGTGCCCATCGTCGGCGGCCACAGCAATGCCCGCAGCGATCACGGCCAGCTTGCGGTGGCCATTGTCGGCCGGGCGGGCAGCCTGCTCTCCAGCTTCGCGGCGCGTCCGGGTGACCGGCTGCTGATGGCGGTTGACCTGCGCGGCGCCTTTGCCGAGCCATATCCCTACTGGAACGCCTCCACCGAGGCGCCGGCCGGGCGGCTGCGGGCCGATCTGGAACTGCTGCCAGCGCTGGCCGAAGAGGGCCTGTGCGCCGCCGCCAAGGACATCAGCATGGCCGGTACGCTGGGTACGGCGCTGATGCTGCTGGAGTGCTCCGGCGTTGGCGCCCGGATCGACTTGCAGCGCGTGCCGGCGCCGGCGGGCGTACCGCTGCAGCGCTGGCTCACGGCGTTTCCCAGCTACGGGTTCCTGCTGGCCGTGCGCGAGCCGGACGTGGAGCGCGTGAGCGCGCGCTTCAGGGCGCGGGACATTGCCTGTGCGCAGATCGGCATCATCGACGATTCACGGCAGGTCTCGGTCAGCGGGGCCGGCGAAAGCGCACTGCTGTGGGACTTCGCGCGTGATGCATTCATCGTTCCGCAGGCCGGTGCGCCGGCGCGGGGCACCACCCCAGCCGATGCCTGAGGAGCTGTCATGCCAGTCACGCATTTCCGGGTACGTTGGCCCGATCAGAGCGAAGCCACGTGCTATTCCCCGTCATCGGTGGTCAGCGAATTCTTCGTCGCCGGGCAGGACTACGCGCTGGAGGAATTCCTGGTCCGTGCACGGCAGGCGCTGGGCAGCGCCTCCGAGCGCGTCAGGGCGAGGTATGGCTACGCCTGCTCGTCCGCGATGGACCAGCTTGAACAGATAGAGAGCACCGCCGCGCGCTTCGGCGCGCAGCCGGACGCCACGGTGCGCGTGCTTGGCTTTGGCCGTTAGCCCAGCGCTGAACGCACTTCACCCTACTGCATTGCATATCACCGTATTCAAGGAAGGACGCATCATGTCGAACACCCTCAGCGAAACCAAGGCCACGGCCACGCCTCCCAGACATTACAGCGTGATCGTCGTCGGCGGAGGCCAGGCCGGCTTGTCCATGAGCTACTACCTCAAGCAGGCCGGCATCGATCATCTCGTGATCGAGAAGCACACCGTCGCCCACACCTGGCGCAGCCAGCGCTGGGACGCCTTTTGCCTGGTCACGCCGAACTGGCAGTGTGCCTTGCCGGGCTATCCCTATCAGGGCGACGATCCGCACGGGTTCATGAAGAAGGATGAGATCATCGCCTATCTCGACGGCTTTATCGGCATGGTCGACGCGCCCGTGCTGGAGCACGCCGAGGTCCGGCGCGTGAAGCCGCTGGAGCAGGGTGGCTACCTGGTCTCCACCTCGCAGGGTGACTTCACCGCAGGGCAGGTGGTGGTGGCCTCGGGCGGCTATCACACACCGATCGTGCCGCGCATGGCGGAGCGGCTGCCCGCCGGCATCCGGCAGATGCAGTCCTCCGAGTACCGCAGCCCGCAAGCCCTCCCGGGGGGCGGCGTGCTGGTGGTGGGCTCGGGCCAGTCCGGCGCGCAGATCGCGGAAGACCTGCACCTGGCCGGCCGCAAGGTGTTCCTGGCCGTCGGCGAGGCGCCGCGCTGCGCGCGCTTCTACCGCGGCCGCGACGTAGTGGACTGGCTGGCGGACATGCAGTATTACGACATGCCGGTGCAGGAGCATCCGCTGCGCGAAGGCGTGCGCGACAACACCAACCACTATGTGACCGGGCGCGATGGCGGACGCGATATCGACCTGCGCAGGTTCGCCACCGAAGGCATGGAGCTGTTCGGTTCGCTCGAAGACTTCCATGACGGCAAGCTGCGCTTTACGCCGAACCTGAAAGCCAACCTCGACGATGCGGACGATACCTACAACCGCATCAACGCCAGCATCGACAAATACATCGACAGGCACGGCATCGCCGCGCCGGCCGCCAGCACGTATGCGCCGGTATGGACGCCGGGCGAGGAACGTTGGGCATTGGACCTGGCCGAGGCCGGCATCGGCGCCATCGTCTGGTGCATCGGCTTCCGCCCGGATTTCAGCTGGCTGGAGGCGCCGGTCTTCAACGGGCGCGGCTATCCGGGCCACGTGCGCGGCGTGACCGCGCAGGATGGGCTGTATTTCCTTGGCCTGCCATGGCTGCACACCTGGGGCTCGGGCCGCTTCTCGGGCATCGCCCGCGACGCGGAGTACCTGGCCGGACTGGTCCGGCAGAAACGCGGTGCCGATGCGCTGGGTGTCGAACATCATCGAACCCTGGACCTGTTGCCCCTGGCTGGGGCAGTTTGATCCCGTCAGGGTTGAATCCTGGCGTCGTGCATCTTTGCGCTTTCGGGCAGGTGAGTCGCTTGGCTTGGACTCCCCGCGCCTGACTCGTTGATAATTCGCGGGCCAACGCTAAATGCCGGCGACATCGAGCGGCCTCAAAGGCCTCTCGGCAAGAGGCCATGGGTCTAACCCACGCCAGTCCGAAAAGCCTTAGCCCTTGGCCGCGCTCACTGCCGTGTTTCCGACCAAATCGGCGATTTCCGCCACCATGTCGCGGGTAAGGCGCTTGGCGCCAAGGCGCCGCAGCAGAGCCTCGCGCGCCACGGCGAATACGATAGCCTGGCCCAAGATGGCATGGGCGCGCAGGATGCTTTCGGGGCTGTCGGGTGTCTCGCACCGGATTGCCGCCACCAGCGCCGTCACGGCTTCATGTAGCGGCACGAACAGGACGACCTGGATAGCGTCGAACTTCGGCGTGGGCTGGAGCTGCTCGCGCGCCAGCAGTAGGCTGCGGGCAGCGGCAGTCTCCGAGTCCAGCAACGCCGTAGTGAAAGCGCGCATGAGCCCATCCAGCTGGGTCGCGGCTTCCTTGGCCGTGGCGGGCGGCGCGGCAGGCAAGTCCAGGCGCTGGACGATGTCTTGCGCGGTCTGTTCCAGCACTGCGGCGTAGACGCCTTCCTTGCCGCCGAAATGGTAAGGAATGGCGGCTTGGTTCACGCCTGCGGCTTCCGACAACTGCCGTGTGCGCACGCCTTCCAGGCCCAGCCGGCTGAACAGTGCCAGTCCGGCCTGGATTAGCCGTTCACGCGTCTCGGCTGCGCGGTCGGTGGATGGGTCTTCAATAGTCGATCTGCTCATTTCGGTGTCGTTTTCCATGTCGCCGGCCTGCGTCTGCGCGAGGCCGCGGCCGGCGACCATCAGCCCTAGCCGTCGGCACGCATCAGCCGGGTTGAGTTCTCGTTCAGCGCAATGCCACCTTGTTCTCCCACGATGACCGTGCCGCCAATATTGGCCAAATGGCGCCCGAAACCGCAATTGGGTTCAAACGCAAAGCACATGCCTGTCTGCAGTGGAAGTTCCCGCCCTACTGTCGGCAAGGGCCTGAGTTGCGGATAGCGGGCGGCTTCAGGCAGCGATTCTATGCCGGGCGCGGTGCCAAAGCCTACCGGGCCGTAAGGATTGATGCTGTGCACCAGCGGATGCACATGCCATCCGCCCGACGCCAGAAGGGGAGCTTCCATGGCATCGACCAGGTCGCCGAAGGTGTTGCCGGCGCGTAGCGCCATCATTCCGGCTTCGTAGCTGGCACGGGCGACGTCCGCAGCGCGCAGGATGTTCGGATGCACCTCGCCGACAGCAACTGCGGCCTGATGCTGGGTTTCCATCAAGCCATAGAGCGCGAAGATCTCCGACAGCACGATGTCGCCCTCGCGCAGGGTTCGCGGCGATTGCGAGCGGTACTGCCACGCAGGCGGTCCCCAGCCCACATATTCGGGGCCGGATCCCAACAGGATCTCGGCGGTATAGCCGCCCATGGAGAAGCAGGCGGCGACGACCGCGGCCACCAGGTCAGCCTCGCTGACGCCCGGTTTGGCGGTGGCGCGCAGCGTTTCACTCATGGCTTCGCCGATCCGGGCGGCATAGCGAATCAACCCCAGCTCTTCTTCGCTTTTGACCGAGGCGCGTTTGAAGAAAGCCTTGTACACGGGCTGGAATTCCGCCTTCGGCAGCGCTTGCTCCAGTCCCTGCATGGTGCGTGCCGGCATGGCGCCATCGAAATAGAAAGGCGGGTAGGGTTCTAGCCCGATGATGCCGATCCGGCCGCCGTCCAGTCCCCGTTGCGCCAGCCAAGCGCCAACATCGCGGCCAGACTTGCCCACATATAGATGTTCCGGCGAGATCCATTGCAGGTCACCGCGCAAGGCCGCTTGGATGTGGTCAGCGATCATCAGCGACGCGAAGGTATAGACCCGGGGCTTTTCGTCGCCGATGAAACACACGATGGATCCGGGGCGGTCATTGCTGAAATAACTGTCCGGTGAGAAGCCGGCGGGCGCGGCCGCTTCCCGGTCGCCGTAGACGATCAGAGCCCGCAGGTCTTCCGTCCGCATGATGTCGCGGGCAAGGTTCCAGCGCCGGTCTCTTTCCGCCAGCGACAGCGGGGCGGGTTGAGCGAACATGTTGCACTCCTTTGAAGTGGATGGTGCGTTTATAGTAATTCATTCAAATGAATGAATCAAATGAATTAATTTGCGGGCCCGTTTTTCGCCCGCCTCAACAGCTCGCACCGACGACGAATCGACGGCTGCTCGTTAGAGATCGAGTTGGCCCGCCTCGCGTAGCTTCGCGAGCAGCAACTCGTGCAGTCGGCCCCACACGCCCGCCTTCTGCCAGTCGCGCAGACGCCGCCAGCAGGTCGGGCCTGAACCAAAGCCCAACTTGGTCGACAGGTCGCACCAGCGTATTCCGGTTTTGAACACGAACAGAATGCCGTTCAACACAGCCCGGTCCGACGCGGCAAAGGATCGTTCAACCGCGAACAATGTTCAATGGCTTCGATCGTCGCCCGCCTAATGCGATCGGTGGGCAGGCCATGACTCGGGGCAGCCATTGCGGCGGCTCTGCTTATTCGAGTCGCTTGCGCGTTTCGAGCCAGCAGCGCCTCGACATCCATCCGATAGTGCCGCCCAAACTGCAGATGCTTCTGCTTGAGTCGCGCTGACTGCCTGCTGGCCAGTGCGCCGGTGCCTCGATCTTCGGATTGGTTTGTGCAGCAAGAATCGGAGTTCTGAACAACGCGGGGATGCCTATTCTCTTGCTCAGGGCATCGAATGGTTTCGATGCACCTTCCCGAAACTAACTGTGAGGACCTTTCCATGAGCAAAGAAGAGCAGAACAAGGCCGTCGTCGATCGTTGGTTCACGGAATTCTGGGGCAAGAATGTCAACCTGGCGGTGATCGATGAGATTGCGGCCCCGAACATGCTGCTCAAGTATTCGTTGCACGAGCCTCGCCGTGGTCGCGAGGATATCAAGGCCTTCATGACCGACTTTCGTGCCGCGTTCCCCGATCTCAACTTCTGGGGCACGGCTGAGCTGATCGCCGAAGGCGACTATGTCGTCGGCCAGTGGGAAGGTGGCGGTACCCACACGGGCCCGGCATTTGGTGACTTCCTGATTGGCGGTTTGCCTGCCGCAACTGGCCGCAGGATGCACTTCACCGGTACTACCGTGCTGAAGGTGATCGACGGCAGGATTGTGGAAGAACTCGGCCTGGACGACGGGGTGGCTGCGCTGACCCAGCTCGGCCTGATCAAGGAGGCCGCCATTAATGGCGACGGCTGATT
>NZ_JARJLM010000199.1 GCF_029335485.1 Cupriavidus basilensis | reverse complement strand
GCAGCGCCCGGCCGCTGCACGCCCTCGCCGGAATTGCATGAGCGACCCCACCCCCTCCCCCAAGTTTATGGATGCCCTGCGCAGCCTGGCAGGATCGCTGGTGGCAATGGTGCAGACGCGCCTCGAACTCGCCAGCGTCGAACTCGCGGAAGAACGGTCCCGGCTGATGAAGATGGCCTTGCTGGCCTGTTTCGGCCTGGTCTTCTTTGGCCTGGCCATGGTGACGCTGACCGTACTGATCACCATCGTGTTCTGGGACACCTACCGCTGGCAGGCCATGGGCGCGCTGGTCGCGATCTACCTGGCCGCCTGCGCGGTCTGCCTGGCGTTCGCCCGTCACCTGATGCGCAATGCCCCGCCCCTGTTCGAGGCCACGCTGGCCGAGATCGACAAAGACCGGGAGATCCTGCGCCGATGACTACCCCGCACAAGCCAAGCGAGCCGCCGGCGCATCCGGGCGGCAACCCGCTTCCGCCCCGCGAACACCGGCGCCCGGTGCGTTTCTCGCGCGAGGTGCGCCTGCCGCTGGCCGTCCGCAAGGAACTGCTGATCACCCGCGCCGCGCTGGAACGCTACGACTGCGCCCAGGCGCTCCATCATGTACGGGGCAGCGCCGCGCGCCTGGGCCGTTTCAGCGCGTGGCTGCCGCGCATGGCCCGGCCCGCGTCCTGGCTCAAGCTGCTGGGCCTGGCCAAGGACTACCCGCTGCTCAGCTCGGCCGTGTCACTGGCGCTGCCCCTGCTGCGCAAGACCCCGCTGCTGCGCTGGACCTGGAAGCTTTCCAAGGTGGGCCTGCTGGCTGGCGCAGGCTACCTCGCCTACCAGGCCTGGCAGAAGGGATCGGCGCCGCCGGCAGGCGAGACTCCGCCTGAATCCGTCGACACCGGATTCCGCGACCCGCTGGTACGCTAGCGTAGCGCGGCGACGCCCAGCGCAAGGCTTGCCAACCTGCCGGCCTTGCCTCCGAGAGCGCACCACACGGCAAGGCACGCGATGCGCCCTCGGCGAACCGCGGCGCGTCCCGACACCGGGGGCGCCGCAAAGGCCTTTTCGACGCAAGGTGACAGCGCCATGACCCATCGATCGGATATACAGCAGAAGTCGTTCTACCTGCTGCTCGCAGCAGTCTCGGTAGGCTTCTGCTTCGTGCTCTGGCCCTTCTTTGGCGCGGTATTCTGGGGCGCCATCCTGGCCATCATCTTCACGCCGCCCAACAACTGGCTGACCCGCCGCCTGGGCGGGCGCCGCAATCTGGCTTCGCTGACCACGCTGACCCTGTGCCTGCTGATCGTGGTGCTGCCGCTGGCTTTCGTCACCGGCGCGCTGATACAGGAAGTCAGTACCGTCTACCAGCAGATCAAGTCCGGCCAGCTCAACTTCGGCGCTTATTTCCAGCAGGCGGTGCACGCGCTGCCGCCGTCGGCGGGACGGGTGCTGGACCGATTCGGGCTCACCGACATCAGCAGCCTGCAGCAGAAGCTGACTGCCGGCGCCGCCCAGGCCAGCCAGATCATCGCCACGCAGGCGCTCAGCATCGGGCAGAACACCTTCCAGTTCGTGGTCAGCTTCGGCGTGATGCTGTACCTGCTGTTCTTCCTGCTGCGCGATGGCCCGCAGATTTCCCGGCTCATCATGCGCGCGATCCCGCTCAGCGAGCCGCATAAGCAGCATCTGCTGCGCAAGTTCACCACCGTGGCCCGCGCCACCGTCAAGGGCAATATCGCCGTGGCCGCGGTACAGGGCGCCCTGGGCGGCCTGATCTTCTGGTTCCTCGGCATCCAGGGCTCGCTGCTGTGGGGTGTGCTGATGGCCTTCCTGTCCCTGCTGCCCGCCGTCGGCGCGGCGCTGATCTGGGGACCCGTGGCGCTTTACTTCCTGCTCACCGGCGATGTCGGCAAGGGCTCCATCCTGATCGGATTCTGCGTGCTGGTGATCGGCACGGTGGACAATGTGCTGCGCCCCATCCTGGTCGGCAAGGACACCCGCATGCCCGACTGGGTGGTGCTGATCTCCACGCTGGGCGGCATGGCGCTGTTCGGGCTGAACGGATTCGTCATCGGCCCGCTGATCGCCGCGCTGTTCATCGCCAGCTGGGACCTGTCCACATCCTCGCGCGACGAGATCGAACGCCGGGATGCCGCCGCCGACCAGGAAACAACGCCGCCAGTGGACGGCGCGACCGGCCAATCCGCTGGCGCCCCCGCCGGCCCGCGCCCCGAGGCGCCGCCGCATACGGAGTGAGCTTGCCGCCGTCGTTGCCGGCCCCGAACACACCAAGGAGTGAGCATTGAGTCAAAGCAGCGAACCATCCAGCGTGCCACGCCAGGCCGCGCCGGCACCCGCCAAGGTCAAGCATTACAGCGTGCGCGAGTTGTTCCGCAAGCCGGACCGCTCGCAGTTCTCCATCTCGCCGGACGGCCGCCACCTGTCGTTTCTCGCCAGGCATCACGGCCGCCAGAACATCTTCGTGCAGGCGATCGATACCGAGGGCAACCTGCTGGGCGAGGCCCGGCCGCTGACCCGGGAAAGCGAGCGCGACCTGCCCTTCCACACCTGGAAGGGCAATGCGCACATCCTGTATGCGAAGGACTTCGGCGGCGACGAGAACTTCCACGTGCTGTCGGTGCCGATCGATGGCGGCGAACCAGTCGACCTGACGCCCTATCCGGGCGTGCGCGCGGAGATCGTCGACGATCTCGAGGACGATGAACGCCATATCCTGCTGTCGCACAACAGGCGCGACCCGCAGGTGTTCGATGTGCTGCGCGTCGACGTCGTCACCGGCGAGTCGGTCCAGATTGCCGAGAACCCCGGCAATGTGATGAGCTGGGGCACCGATCATGCGGGCCGCCTGCGCGTGGCAAGCGCCAGCGATGGCGTGAACACCACCCTGCTCTACCGGGACAGCGAGGAGGAGGACTTCCGGCCGATCCTGAGCACCGATTTCCGCGAAACGGTGGCGCCGCTGTTCTTCACCTTCGACGACAGGCAGCTGTACGTGCAATCGAATCGCGGACGCGACAAGCTGGCGATCTTCGAATTCGACCCGCATACCGCGCGGGAAGGACGCCTGGTCTTCGAACACGGCGAGGTCGATGCCGGCGGGCTGGCCTATTCCCGCAAGCGCCGCGTGCTAACCACCGCCTGGTACACCGACTGGAAAACGCACCGGCACTTCTTCGACGCGCATAGCGAGCGGGTCCATGCGGACCTGGAACGGCAGCTGCCCGGCTACGAATACCACATCACCAGCATCACGCGCGACGAGACCCGCATGATCGTCTCCGCGTCGAGCGACAAGACCGCCGGCACCCGCTACCTGTACGACAGCGGCACCGGCAGGCTGGTCACGCTCGGCAAAATACTGCCCTGGCTCGACGAGGCCGACATGGCAGCCATGCGGCCGATCCAGTTCACCTCGCGCGACGGCCTGCGGCTCCATGGCTACCTGACGCTGCCCGTGACAGCCACGGGAGAAACGGGAGAGCCGGCGCCGCAGCAAGGCCTGCCGCTCGTCGTCCATCCGCATGGCGGCCCGTGGATACGCGACGTGTGGGGCTTCGACCCCGAGGTGCAACTGCTGGCCAACCGCGGCTACGCGGTGCTGCAGATCAATTTCCGCGGCTCCACCGGCTACGGCCGCGCATTCTGGCAAGCGAGCTTCAAGCAGTGGGGCAGGACCATGCAGCGAGATATCGATGACGGCGTCGACTGGCTCGTTGCGCAAGGCATCGCGGATCCGCGGCGCATCGCCATCTATGGCGGCAGCTATGGCGGCTACGCGACGCTCGCCGGCGTCGCCTTCACGCCGGACCGCTACGCAGCGGCGATCGATTATGTCGGCGTGTCGAACCTGTTCACGCTGCTGGAGACGATTCCCGCGTACTGGACGCCCATGCTCGACATGCTCTACGAGATGATCGGCAACCCGAACGACGAGCACGACCGCAAGGCCATGCACGATGCCTCGCCGGTATTCTTCGCGGACCGGATCCGCACGCCCCTGCTGGTGGCGCAGGGCGCCAACGATCCGCGCGTGAAGCAGGCCGAAAGCGACCAGATCGTCGAGGCGCTGCGCGAGCGCGGCGTGGATGTGGAATACCTGCTCAAGGAAAACGAGGGACACGGCTTCCATAATGAGGAGAACCGCTTCGACTTCTACGAGGCGATGGATGCCTTCCTCGCCAGGCATCTGGCAAAGGCCGGCTGATTTTCGCCGAAGCGCCAGGGCTGGACCGGCCGGCGGAGCCTGCGAAACGCCAGAACAAAAAAGGCGTAGCGGTTGCCCGCTACGCCTTTTGCAATGCTGGTGGGTCGTGCGTGACTCGAACACGCGACCAACGGATTAAAAGTCCGCTGCTCTACCGACTGAGCTAACGACCCGGAAAAACTGAAGCCGCGATTATAGGAATATCTTGGCCGTTATGTCAACCTTTGAGTGCAAGCCCATCGTGCTAGGCCATGCGATCAAGGCGCCATATCTGGTAGCGGAAGCCCAGCACGGAACCGGCCAGGATGCCAGCCAGCGCAACGAAGGAGCCGATCGCCAGCGTCGATACGCCTGACAGGCCCTGCCCGACGGTGCAGCCCAGCGCCGTCACCCCGCCGGCCCCCATCAGAATGCCGCCCACCATGTGGTTGCCGACGTCCTCGGCATTGCCGAAGCCTTCCCAGCGGAAAGTGCGGGTCGCCAGCGCATAGGCCCCGGCGCCGGCCACCACGCCGAATACGCTGACGATGCCCATGGTCAGCACCTTGCTCTTGTCGCTGAACATCATCAGCCAGTCGAGCGTATAGGCGTACGGCGCGACAAAGCTCAGGCTCTCCATGCGGCCGCTGTTGCTGGCGACAAACAATTCCTCGAGCGTATTGGGATCTTCGGCGACATAGCCGATGTGCCCCGACACGTACCACATCGCCACGATGATCAGGCCCACCGCAAAACCGCCCAGCAGGTTGTCGAAGGTGCGGAAACCGCGCCCCGCAAGTGCCCAGATCACCAGCGTCCCGCCCAGCACCAGCGCTATGCCGAGTTGCAGGGTGGCGCGCGCCATGCCGCTGGCATGGGCCAGCACCGAGGGCAGGTCCTGGGTGGTGGGCAGCGTGAGCGCCACGGTATCGACGGTATTGACGCGAATCACGCCGAACAGCCCGCGCAATGTCATATAGGCCGACAGCCCGAGGAAGACGAACACCACCAGCGACTTGAGGTTGCCCGCGCCGATGCGCACCAGGGTCTTGCTGCCGCAGCCCGAGGCCAGGACCATGCCGAAGCCGAACATCAGCCCACCCGCCAGGGCGGAAAGCCAGCTGAGCTTGCTGGCGGCATAGATGGTCTTGGTGGGATCGATGTAGCCGCCCGCGGCCAGCCCTGCGGTGCCGATCATGGCCACGCCGATGGCCAGCCCCCACATCCGCATGCGGCTCCAGTCGCCCATATTGACGATGTCGGAAACCGCGCCCATGGTGCAGAAGTGCGTGCGCTGGAGCACTGCCCCAAACAGGAAGGTCAGGATGAACGTGCTTGCCAGTACGGTGCGGCTAAGCGCTGCAATGTCGATATCGGGCATGGGTGTCCGGCGGGGGAAGCGGAGCGGGTGGATGCGGCGTCCCGGGGACGGCTCTAGTAGTAGTTCTGGTTCTTGTCACAGCGACCGTCAGGCGGCACCCCGGTAGCGGGTGGGATCGGGCACGCCGGCGGCCTCGAAACCCGCGCGCCGGATGCGGCATGAGTCGCACACGCCACAGGCGCGGCCATCGTCGTCGGCCTGGTAGCAGGACACGGTCATGCCGTAGTCCACGCCAAGCCTGACCCCGGCGCGGATGATCTCGCCCTTGGTCATGTCGATAATGGGCGCGTGCACGCGGATGCGCTCGCCTTCGACGCCGGCCTTGGTGGCCAGGTTGGCGAGCGTCTCGTAGGCGGACACGTATTCGGGACGGCAATCGGGATAACCCGAGTAATCGACCGCGTTGGCGCCGAAGAACAGGTCGCGGCCGCCAACGGCTTCGGCCCAGCCGAGCGCCAGCGAGAGCATGATGGTATTGCGCGCCGGCACATAGGTGACCGGAATGCCGCCTACCGCGCCGTCGGTCGGGATGTCGAGGCTGTCGTCGGTCAGCGCGGAGCCACCGAAGCGTCGCAGGTCGAGGTCGACGATCTCATGACGCACCGCGCCCAGGGCGGCAGCCACACGCTTGGCAGCCTCCAGCTCCGAGGAGTGGCGCTGCCCATAGCGCATCGACAGTGCATAGGTCTCGAATCCCTGCGCATTGGCCATGGCAAGGACGGTGGCGGAATCCAGGCCGCCGGAAAGCAGGACGATAGCGCGTTTTTTCATGATGGCAGGCGCTGCGCCGGTAGGGCGCCACGCAAAATTCAGAGCGAATCTTGTATTTTAGCGCGACCACGACAAAAGGCCCGCAGATGCGGGCCCTGTGTCTTCCGTCTGCTGCCGGCGCGGCGCTTACTTCAGCGTCTTCAGGCGATTGCTCGCTGCCTGCGCGCCCTCGGTGCCGGGGTATTTGGCCACCACCTGCTCCAGGGTCTTGCGGGCCGCGGGCTTCTGGCCCGATTCCATCTGGTCGTTGGCGATGGCGATCAGCGCATCCGGCACCTTGGGGTGATCCGGATAGGTCTGCACCATGTTCTGCAGCACCGAGATCGAGCCGCGGTAGTCACGCTGCGCATACAGCGAGTTACCGAGCCAGTACTGCGCCAGAGGGACATACGGGCTCTGCGGGTACTTCTTGATAAAGGCCGAAAAAACGCTGCCGGCACCCTTGAAGTCCCCGGTCTGGAACTGCTTGAGCGCGGCATCGTATTCGGTCTTCTCGCCGGGTTGCGACAGCCCTTCGCGACCATCCACGGTAACCTGCTGCGGCTCGAATTTCTTCAAGCGCGCGTCGAGGTCGGCGTAGTAGTCCTTCTGCTGCTTTTGCAGCGTCGTCACCTCGTTCTGCAGCATCTCGTTCTGGCCGCGCAACCGCGCCACTTCCTGGCGCAGGCCCTCGAGCTGGTTCTGCATGTCGAGCTGGGCGCGGCTGTTCTGGTCGATACGCTGCGATGCGGTTGCCTGGAAGCCGTTGAACTGATCGCGCATGGTGACGATGGCGCGGCGTGCCTCGTCATCGTCGAACACGCCGGCCCGGGCCTGTACCGCCGGCAGCAGGCCGGCACAGGACATCGCAGCGAGCAATACCAATTTGGAGACGCGTGCTTTCATGAGATGACTATCCGCGGATTAGTACGCGATGTCCGCGCGGCGGTTTTCCGCCCACGAGGCTTCATCGTGGCCAGTTGCCTTGGGCTTTTCCTTGCCCAGGCTAACGGCTTCCATCTGGTTGTCGGGAACGCCCAGCGAAGACAGCGAGCGGCGCACGGCCTCGGCGCGCTTCTGGCCCAGCGCCAGGTTGTACTCGCTGGTGCCGCGTTCGTCGGTGTTGCCCTGGATCAGGATGCGGCGGCCCTTGTTGGCGCCCAGGTACTTGGAATGCTCAGTCAGCATGCCTTGATAGTCAGGCTTGACGCTGTAGCTGTCGAAGTCGAAGTACACGCTGCGCTTGGCCAGCGGGCTGTTCGGATCGTTGAGCGGATCGCGCGAGACATCCACCGGTGCC
Organism: Cupriavidus basilensis; assembly: GCF_029335485.1. Taxonomy (GTDB): domain Bacteria; phylum Pseudomonadota; class Gammaproteobacteria; order Burkholderiales; family Burkholderiaceae; genus Cupriavidus; species Cupriavidus basilensis_E. The sequence goes on along the minus strand of NZ_JARJLM010000199.1, from coordinate 17,967 downwards.
ACGGCGCGAGCGTCGGTCGACGGCGTGCCCTTGTTGCCGGCACCCGCGTTGGCGGTATCGTCCAGTTTGACGCCGGAGCTGCAAGCGCCGAGAGCCAGCAGGGCGGCGACGGCAAGGGTTTTGGTCATCATTTGGGTCATGGCGTGGAACTCCTGGTTTACTGCATGAATGGGCCCCAGGACGGCTCGCGAACCTCGCCGGACTGGAGAGACAAAACCTGCCGGGTGCGCCCGTCAGTGGACACCGCCGCCAGCACCGAGCGACCTCCCACCCGGGTGGCATAAAGGATGTACTTGCCATTGGCGGCAAAGCTCGGCGCCTCGTCGTTGGAAGTATCGGTCAGCGAGGTGACGTCGCCGTTGCCGAGATCCATCAACTGCAGCTTGAAGCCGCCAGTGCGCGTGATATAGGCCAGTTGCTTGCCATCGGGGGAAATCCGCGGGCTCACGTTGTAGCTGCCCTTGAAGGTCACGCGCTGGGCCGCGCCGGCCTCTTCGCCGCCAGCCGGCATGCGATAGATCTGGGGCGCACCGCCGCGGTCGCTGGTGAAATAGACGCTGCGGCCGTCGGGTGCGTATTGCGGCTCGGTGTCGATGGCGCTGCTGCGCGTCAGGCGCTTGAGGCCCGAACCGTCGGCATTGACCTGGTAGATCTGGGTGTTGCCGTCGCGCGACAGCGCCACCGCCAGGCGCTGCCCGTCGGGCGACCACGAGGGCGCGCTGTTGTTGCCCTTCTGGTTCGACACCAGGGTGCGGCGGCCGGTCGCCAGGTCATGCACGTAGACCACGGGCTTCCTGGCTTCGAAAGACACATAGGCGACCTTGGTGCCGTCCGGCGACCAGGAAGGCGAGATGATCGGCTCATTGCTGGTCAGCGCCACCTGCGAGTTCTGGCCGTCGGAATCGGAGATCAGCAAGCGATAGCGCCCGCCCACGCGGGACACGTAGGAAAGGCGGGTGGCGAACACGCCCCGCTCGCCCAGCAGCTTCTCGTAGATGTAGTCGGCAATCTTGTGGCCGGTCACGCGCAGCTGGTTCCCACCGACCGTAAAGGCCAGGCCGCCAAGGCTCTGGCCCTTGACCGTATCGTAGAGACGGAAGCGCACGTCGTACTGGCCATTGCCGGTGGGCGTCACGCTGCCGGCCACGAAGGCATCGGCGCCGCGCGACTTCCAGCTGCCGAGGTCGGCATCGGCGGACTCGGCGACGGTAGCGCCGGCCACGTCGATATTGCGGAAGCGCCCGCTGCGCTGCAGGTCCCCGCGGATGATGGCGGTGAGGTTCTGGGGAGCCTGTGCTTCGCCCTGGAAATTGGCGGTGGCGATCGGGAACTGGCTGGAGCCGACGCCGGTGATTTCAACGTTCAGTTGCGCCTGCGCGCTGCCTGCCGAACAGGCCAGCGCAACCGCCAGCCAGGCAAACAGGGCGTGCGCGCGGATATTGTGCCGCCGTGCGGCCAGCCAAAGGGGGGCCCAAAGCTTTCGCATGCTGCTCCTCAGTCGAGATCAAGATTCATCGAGCGCGGCCGGCAAACAGGATGCCGTGGTACAGCAAGGATACGGGGGGCATGTCGCATGCCCGTATCCCGTGCCCCAGGCACATTCGCCGGCTGCGTCAGGCAACCTATTATCGTAGCCTTGGGACTACCACGCTTCGATGTAGGTTGCAATATGTTGCAATTCAAAACCACCGGCCGCGCTATCGCAGGGTTGCTGTATTGCGGCATCGCCACCTCCTAGTCCTTCGGCTTGAAGGTGATGGTGAAGCTGGCCGGCGCCTTGCCGTTTTCGTCGCGGGGCAGCGGGTCCGAGCGCTCGACGGCGCGCAGCACCGCGTTGTCCCAGGCCGAATTGCCGCTGGACTTTGCCACCCGGGCCGACATCAGCGAGCCATCCGGCGCCAGTTGGACGGAGACCACGGCGGCTGGATTGCCGGCAACCTCCTCGGTGAACACGATATTCGGCTTGACGCGGCGGCGCACCCGATCCGGGTAGCCCGGCGAGGCCTTGCCGCCTGAGCCCGCACCGCTGCCCGCGCTGCTGCCGACACCGCCGGCGCCGCCCGCTGCAGCCCCGCCGCCGGCGAGGGCCTGCAGCCGTGCCAGTTCGCCATGGCGCTGCGCATTGGCCGCGGCCTCGCGCTTGGCCTTGGCATCGGCATCCGCCTTGGCTTTCGCATTCGCCGCAGCCTTGGCCTCGGCATTGGCCTTCGCCCTGGCATCCGCCGCGGCCTTGGCCTCGGCATTGGCCTTCGCCCTGGCATCCGCCGCGGCCTTGGCCTCGGCATTGGCCTTCGCCCTGGCATCGGCCGCAGCCTTGGCCTCGGCATTGGCCTTCGCCCTGGCATCGGCCTCTGCGCGGGCCTTGGCGTCCGCGCGGGCCTTGGCATCGGCTTCCTTGCGCTCGCGCTCAGCCTGCTCCTTGCGCTGTTGCTGCTGCTCCTGCAGGAGCGCCTGCTTGCGTGCGTCTTGCTTGCGCAGTTCTTCCCTATGCAACTCTTCCTTGCGCAGATCGTCCTTGCGTTGCTGTTCGCGGCGCAGGTCGTCCTTGCGCTGGGCGTCCTGGCGCTCGCGCAACTCTGCCTGCTTGCGCGCCTCCTCGCGGGCTTCGGCCTCGGCCTTGCGGCGCTTCTGCTGCGCCAGCGCGATGTCGGCCTCTTCCTCGGCGCGGGATTTCACTGCCGGGGCGGGAGGCACGGGGCGCGGCTGCACTACCGGCTCGGGCACGGAGGTTACCGGCACGGGCGGCGCCGGCGCGGGAAGAGGTGGCGGGGGCGCGGTAGTGGCGGCGGGAACCTCTTCCCACAGCTCGGCCTCGGCGCCAACCGGAGTGCTGCTCTGCCAGTGCACGCCGTAGTACAGCACGATGCCCAGCAGCAAGTGCATGAAGAGCGCAAGCAGGAAGGAGCGCAGGCTTCCCCGCTCCGGGACCGGCTGATACGGATAGGCGGCGGTCTTCATGGCGCGCGGCGATGTATTACTTTGACTTGACCATCAGGCCGACGCGCTTCACGCCGTCGGCCTTGAGCACCGACATCACGTCGAGCACGGCTTCATACTTGACCGAGCGGTCGGCGGCGATCACCACCGGCTGGTCCGGGTTCTCGTTCTGGCGCTGATGCACGAAATCGATCAGGCCCGGCTTGTCGAGCTGGCGCTCGAAGGCCTTGCCTGCATTGTCCTTGCCGCGCGCGGTGAGCTGGCCATCTTCGTGCACGGTCACCACGATCGGCGGCGTGCTCTGCTGCGGCGTGGCATTGGCCACGCTCGGCAGGTCGACCACCGCGGGGTTCACGATCGGGGCTGCCACCATGAAGATGACGAGCAGCACCAGCATCACGTCGATGTAGGGCACCACGTTGATTTCGGCGCTGGCCCTGCGGCGCGAGCCGCCGCGGCGCTGTATCGCTGCCATTGCAGGATTCTCCTTGACCGGTAACTACGGTGATTTGCCGCGCGTCAGCGGGTCTGCCGTTGCAGGATATTCAGGAACTCTTCCATGAAGCTTTCGAACCGGATGGCCAGGCGATCGATCTCGGTGGCGTAGCGGTTGTAGGCAATCACGGCGGGGATGGCGGCAAACAGGCCGATGGCGGTAGCGACCAGCGCTTCCGCAATACCCGGCGCCACCGAGGCGAGCGTGGCCTGCTGCACATTGGACAAGCCGCGGAAGGCGTTCATGATCCCCCACACCGTGCCGAACAGGCCGATGTACGGGCTGACCGAGCCCACCGATGCCAGGAAAGGAAGATGCGACTCCATCACATCCATCTCGCGCTGGTAGGCCGCGCGCATGGCGCGGCGGGCGGCGTCCAGCAGCGCGCCGGCGTCGTTGTTGCGTTCGCGCGCCTTCAGGTATTCACCCATGCCGGACTCGAAGATCCGTTCCAGTGCGCCCGTGCTGTGGCGGTTATTGGCTGCGCTCTGGTAGAGAGCCTGCAGGTCGCCGCCAGCCCAGAAGTCGCGCTCGAAGCCTTCGGTCTGGGTACGCGCCGCGCGCAGCGCGAAATGTTTGCGGAAAATGTATGTCCACGAAAACAGGGACATGACGAGCAGCAGGGCCATAACGGCCTGCGCCAGCACACTGGCGTGCAACACCAGCGTAATGATCGACAGGTCTTGCGTGACGGTCACGGGGTTCATCGGGCGGTCTTGATGGTTGCAAGGACGGGAGCGGGGATGGGAGTCGGGCGAAATGTGATACGATCCACACATCCCACCCGGATGGCGCCGGTAGCCAATAACTGCTCCCCTCGCCAGGCTTCCTGGGCGAATTGGACCGACGCCGGCCCAACCCGTTCAATCTGTGTCCGGATTTCGAGCAGGTCGTCCAGACGGGCGGGGGCATTGTAGTCCACCGCCGTACTTCTGACGATGAAGACCACGCCGGTCTCATCGGCCAGCGCCTGCTGTTCGATGCCGAGCGAGCGCAGCCACTCGGTCCGGGCGCGCTCGAAGAATTTGAGGTAATTGGCGTAGAACACTACGCCGCCCGCATCGGTGTCTTCCCAGTACACCCGCAGGGCCCACACATTGTTGCTCATGGCCGCGATTGTAACGGACAGCCAGCCTGGCCCGGCGTAAACCCTTGCCCAGCATTACAACAATTACATTACCTGACAGACAAGCCATTGACTTTTCGGACAGGTGCCCGAAGCCCCGTCTTGCAGCCAGCCGGCGCCTCGCGTAAACTGCCGCCAACCATTCCATCTTGCGCGACTGGCGAAGTCAGTGGGCACTACCACGAGGAAGCGCAAGTTATCTGGCGCGATGTATCAAGCGCCTGCCGCTCGCCTGGGCAGCGAATGGGAAGCAGGGTGCGCCCTGCGCCGGACTCGCCACAGCGTCCGGTGCTGGTCGCATGTGCCTTCCCCGCGCGCCCTACCCCGAAGCCGATTCGGATCCCTTTTTTTTCAGACGAGTTTTCGCCATGTTCGAACGCAGCCGCTATACGATCGACCAGATCGACCCCGAGCTTTTTGCCGCCATCCAGAAGGAAGACCAGCGCCAGGAAGAGCACATCGAGCTGATCGCCTCGGAAAACTATACCTCGCCGGCCGTGATGGCCGCGCAAGGTTCGCAACTGACCAACAAGTACGCCGAGGGCTATCCCGGCAAGCGCTACTACGGTGGCTGCGAGTACGTCGACGTCGTCGAGCAGCTCGCCATCGACCGCGTCAAGCAGCTGTTCGGCGCCGAAGCCGCCAACGTGCAGCCCAACTCTGGCTCCCAGGCCAACCAGGGCGTGTTCTTCGCCGCCCTGAAGCCGGGCGACACCATCATGGGCATGAGCCTGGCCGAAGGCGGCCACCTGACCCACGGCATGGCGCTCAACATGAGCGGCAAGTGGTTCAACGTGGTCAGCTACGGCCTGGACGCCAATGAAGACATCGACTACGACGCGCTGGAAAAACTGGCCCAGGAAAAGCAGCCCAAGCTGATCATCGCCGGCGCCTCGGCCTTCGCCCTGCGCATCGACTTCGAGCGCATTGCCCGCGTGGCCAAGTCGGTCGGCGCCCTGTTCATGGTCGACATGGCTCACTACGCCGGCCTGATCGCCGCCGGCGAGTACCCCAACCCGGTGCCGCACGCCGACTTCGTCACCACCACCACCCACAAGAGCCTGCGCGGCCCGCGCGGTGGCGTGATCCTGATGAAGGCCGAGCACGAGAAGGCCATCAACTCGGCCATCTTCCCCGGCATCCAGGGCGGCCCCCTGATGCACGTGATCGCCGGCAAGGCCGTGGCCTTCAAGGAAGCGCTGTCGCCGGAGTTCAAGACCTACCAGCAGCAAGTGGTCAAGAACGCCCGCGTGCTGGCCGAGACCCTGATCGAGCGCGGCCTGCGCATCGTCTCGGGCCGCACCGAAAGCCACGTGATGCTGGTCGACCTGCGCGCCAAGAAGATCACCGGCAAGGAAGCCGAGAAGGTGCTGGGCGAAGCGCACATCACGGTCAACAAGAACGCCATCCCCAACGACCCGGAAAAGCCGTTCGTCACCTCGGGCATCCGCCTGGGCTCGCCGGCCATGACCACCCGCGGCTTCAAGGAAGAAGAAGCCCGCCTGGTGGCCAACCTGGTCGCCGACGTGCTGGACAATCCGCACGACGAAGCCAACATCGCCGCCGTGCGCGAGCAAGTGGCAGCCTTGACCAAGCGTTTCCCGGTCTACGGCTGATGCCCCTGCGCCACCCGCCTCCGTGCGGGTGGCCGGCAGCCCGCCATGGCGCGGGCCTTGCCAACCCAGGCCGGCGCGACCCAGAATGACAAGACGCTGCATGCGCAGCCCGCGTCCCGGCTCAAACTTCGAGGTGGTCAGGCATGAAATGCCCCTTTTGCGCTCATTCCAACACCCAGGTCCTGGACACGCGCATGTCGGAGGAAGGCGATACCGTGCGCCGCCGCCGCCGTTGCGAATCCTGCGACCGCCGCTTCACCACCTATGAGCGGATCGAACTGTTCTTCCCCGCCATCGTCAAGAAAAACGGCTCCCGCGTGGATTACACGCGCGACAAGCTGAAGGATTCGATGCGGCTGGCGCTGCGCAAGCGGCCGGTCTCCGCCGAAGCCATCGATGCCGCGATCACGCGCATCGAAGAAAAACTGCTCGCCCTCGGCGAGAAGGAAATCCCCAGCAGCCAGATCGGGGAACTGGTCATGCGCGAATTGCGCCGGCTCGACAAGATCGCCTATATCCGGTTTGCTTCGGTGTACCGGAGTTTTGAGGACGTGTCCGAGTTCTCCGATGTGCTCGCGGAAGTGACGGCGGGCAATAGCAAGCGCTGAGCACCTGCCGGCCACGGGGCCTCCCTGCCCTTGCCCCCTGGCCTTCATTTCTGGATATAGACCTCCTTCCATGCCACACGCTTCGATTTGCTCAGAAGATTGATCGGCAGCTGCGACGTGGACGAAGTCGCGTTCGACTGTTGGGTCAACGCATCGAGGTTGCCGTTGCTTAGCGCGACCAGGGATGGTCTGGACGACAGCGCGGTATTGGACAAGGCAATGCCCGTCCATGGAGACATGGCGGACGAGATGAAATTCGTGCTCGGCAGTTCGCCGCCGGTGGTCAGATCAACAGCATACAGGTAGCTCGAAGAGCCGCAGGTTGCTGCCGACGGGATATCGGTAGTGAAGACCAGGATGCCTGCCACCGCCGTCGGATTGGTGACCACACGCTCGCCCGACCCTGGCAGGTCGAAATACCAGCCAGGACTCTTGCTGAAGTCTATCGCCGGGGTGTTGCTGATATGACGCACAGACCCCGATAGTGTCACGGCTCTTTTCACGAGCGTGGTTCGCACATTGGAGATCAGCGGCACGGCGGTCATCGTGTCGACCAGCGCGTACATGGATTGCACATTGCTCACGCTCAGGTCGGATTGGCCGAGCAAAAGCCCCGTCCCCACGAAAACCAGGCGCTGGCCGTTGTAGACGGTCAGTTCCGGCGCCGAGCTGATCGGTTGGGCCTTGCCGCTGCCATCCACCAGGCTGGCAAGCTTGCTGACGTTCCACGCCGAGGTGCTGGCACCGGAGAGATCGAAGCGCCAGACGTTACCCAACAGGTCGCCGCCATATACGTAGTCAATTGTCGCGTCGGTGGCCCCGTTTGCCGCAAAAGCCGAGATATACGCCAGGCCGGAGGGCGTAGTGGTATCGCCAACCCCCGTCGACATCGACTGGATCACATTGCCCGTAGCAGGATCGAGTACGAACAGCCGCCCCTTGCCATCACCCTGCGTGCCATTGCGGGTCACATTGTTGTTGTAGCCGGAGGGCACCAGCACCACCCAGCCCATGGCCTTGGTCTTGGCAAGAACAGGCTTGCCGAAAGTCAGGCCAAGGTTGGCCGCATCAGCATTGCTGGTGGCGGAATTCGGGAACTCCCATTTCACCTTGCTGGCTACGTCCGCCGCCTTCTGTGCCGTCGAACTGGTCACGTCAAGCGCATAGTAGCCGCTGCCCCCGGCCCCCAGGCCGCCCACAAGCAGCGTTGACCAACTCTTGGTACCCGCCAGATAGACATCGCCCACGGCAGGCGTCGCATCGACGTAGTACTGATGTGCGTAGGGCGTGATCGTGTACGCATTCATTTTCCCGTTCGCCGTCAGGAGCGCGCCCGGAACGTAGGCCCAGAGTTCCGCACCGGAGCTGGCATCGAACGCATGTAGCATGCCGTCGTTTGCCCCTTGGTAAATCGCTGGCTTGCGCGAAGTAAGCTGCCTCTGGAAGCCTGCATAGCCGGCATCCGAGTAATAAGCTGCTGCGCCGGCAACATAGACCGGCTCCGCCGACACGATATCGCCAAGAAGGGATGTACGGGTGCGATACGTCGAGCCCTCCAGCGAGCGGTCCCCACGCAAGTAGGCAAGCACGCTGGGACCATCCGTCTTGCCCGGACTATTCAGCAGATTGATGGTGGAAGCCTGCAGCCCCCCCGTTCCCGAATCGAACAAGACGCCCTTGCCACCGTCGTAGGTCGCAATCAAACGGCTACCGGGCGAGCGGCCGGTCAACTGCTCACGTGCTTTCCACAGTGGCGCGGCTGCATTGATAAAACCGGTTGACGGGTCTATGGGAGCGGCAGTGAGTTCGCCGGACCAGTTCTGCCCGTTATAGCTGGCCATGAAGGCTGCGCCGCCACCGTTTGTGGAACTGACGGCGATCGCTGCATTGGACGCCGACTTGGACAGCAGGCTCTGGAGTACCTGCTGGAAGAACGAAGTCAGGTCAGCTGCATTGGTGGCACGGAACATCTGGCCACGGCCATTGATCGTGGCATGCCAAAGGTCGTCCAGGGCGTTCGGGCTGTAATTCTGGGATGTGGCCACCCAGGTTGGGGGGTTTAGGTTGGGGCTGTTGGCCTGCGCCGTGTTCTGCCCATAGATATAGCCTTTGGCCCCCAGAGCGACCGCATAGGTGTTCATATGCAGATTGGGGTTCTTGTCGGCATTCCAGGAAGTATCCGTCGTATTCACCGGCACCAGGCCCGCAGTGAGATCGGAGCGCAGGTTGTTGACGAAGTACGAACTGGCGATGTCCGCCAGCGAAGGTTTGGGGATGTTTGTATAAGGCGCGCTGTTGATGAGGCTGCTGGACGACAGGTAGCTGGGCGGCGCCACTGTCGACTTGTTGGCATAGCCGTCAGTCAGGATAAAGCCGGCATTCTGCTGGCATGCGTACTTGACCGGCGCGTTGGCGTCCGTCCTCATGAACTGGCTGCCGATGAAGTTGAGTGTTTCCAACGTGGGCGTGCCGCCAGACGCCACGCTCTGATAGATCGCTCCCAATAAAGCGGATCCGCTCTTTGCATTATCGGTCGACGAAAAATCGTACATCGTGATGGCGCTACCGGCTCCCGAATTGAAGTTGGTATAGCCGCCAAACATGCCCTTCAGGTTCGTCAATACCTGTCCCATACCCGACGCCAACATCAACTTGCGCTTGCGATAGTACTGAAACCAGTTGGCGAAATTCTGCAATTCATCGGTGTATGTGCGACCGCTGGGGAACTTCTGGCTATTTGCGGCAGTGATCTGCCACTCACGCACAAAGCCGCCATCAGGCATTGCGATACAGCCAGCGGTACTGGCCGTGCAGGTCGCATCCTTGACATAGTACGTCGCTGGACGGTACGGGAGTGACACGTCCCAGTAGGTCACATTGGATGGCACGGGAAGATCGGCGTTGATATTGATGGTTCCCCAGCTACCGCCATTTTTCCTGTAGGTAATCTGCGTGAGCCCGTTTGCTGACGCCCATGCAAGAGGAATAACCATGCCGGGATACATGCGGAAGGTTGTGTTGGCGCCTGGATTGCTTTGCACTGCAACGGTCCCGGCCAGATTCCACACATAAGGTGAGGACGAAGTCTGCGTCGGATAGTACGGATGGCTGCGCACCGCCGCCGTGCTTGCGGCGCTGAAGCTCTTCATGGCTCCGCCAATGTAGGCGGATGGCCACGGCACGTAAGTCACGCTCGGGTTGTAGTACAGCGGGTTGTAGTCCGAACTACGCATGTACGAGTACTGCGGCAATGGCGGCACCGCATAGTGGTCGGATGTCGAATCGGCGTAGCGCCGCAGATCGCTGTCGTTACTGCTGCTTTGTCCGTTCGGGAAAAGATAGGCATACTTCATCCAGCCATTGCCGGCCGATCCGTTGTCGTTGAAGTTGAACTTGCCGCCCGAGTAGAAGTTCTTGTTGCCCGTATCCCACCACAACGCGCCATCGCTCGTATTCATCAGGACCTCGAAGTCCATCGAACCCGAATCGTCAATGCCAAAGATGACATTTGGCGCAGCCTGGGACGTCGCAGACAGCGGCGTGACGGCAATGTCGGTCGAGGCAGAGTAGGCCGAAATCATCGCCAACGCCGAAATCCCCAGGCAGACCTTCAGCAACGTAGAGAGTTTCATGGGCTGGTTATCTGTTGAGAATTGCCTGAACGAAGGTCTCGCCGCTACGCGGGCTCGTGACATGCACCGTGACCCGATAAGCGACTTGCGGCAGTTGCAGGGGCGTTGAGCCCACCTGATTGCTGCTCGGCCCCTGAACCGCTTTGGCACGGGCGGTACACTGTCCGTAAGGATCGGTTACCGGCGTCGAACTGCACAGGCGCTCGACGACATACTGATACTGCAGGCCACCGTTGGTCACCTTGACTTGCGGAAAACCGGTGGTGTCCGCCCAGTTCACGTCAGGCAAGCCATTCTGGTCCGATGTGAAAGTGCCGGTGGTTGCGTAGTACTGCTTGCCAGTGTCCGTGGCATCCGGGCTGGCAACCTCGTCAAGCATGGCCTTCGCCGCAGTCAGGGCAAGATCGGCAGCCTGGCTCGCCGCCTCCTTGAAAGCGACATTGCCCGCCGTGGTTCCAGACACCGCCCCGGACCGCAGCAATGATACGGCGGACACCAGGATAGCCAGCAGGATGATCAGCACTATCGGAAGTGCGAGCCCTCTCTGGGCACGACGCGATCGCATGCTCACTATTCTCCGAACACGATATTCTTGAGCGGTATGACGAGGCTCTGCGTACGGTAGCGATAGCATTGCCAATTCTGCGTCGCGCTCAGGTCGGCCGTCACAGCCGCCCCCAGCGGCGAAGCCGTAGCGGGGAATATCACCGGCAACGTTGCAGCCGTGGTCGCATCGCATGCCGCGCCCGCGCCGCCCGAAGGCTTCACCGCAGCCGGAATCCGCGTCACCAGACCGACACGGATTGCCCGGATCTGACTCATGCTCGCCGCGCTTAGCGGCCATGCCCACGCGCCGCTTCCATCAACCCATTGAGAAATGCTCATGCCGGCGCCGGTCGCCACGCCATATTGCGCGCGCATGTGGACCACGTTCTCGGCCATCGGCGTCGCCGGGGTATTTGCCGCGGCAAACCGATCGGCGAGTTCAAGCATGGCGGTCGCATTGTTGACCTGGTAGGTCTTCCATGAAAATACCCCTGCATTCATCACGCTGGCACCTGCGCCATACAGTTGTGGATTGGAGAACGCCACGGTTGCCGGAGGATTCCAGTTGCCGCTGCCAGCCGCATGTGCGATCTGCGTGCTGTTGGCCTGCAACGAGGTACCGCTGACTTGCATGACGGTACACGGCGAGGTCACGCTGCCGTTGCCGCTGTACACGGATACCAGCAGCACCGATCCTTGTACATTCGGGCCCGGAATGGTGATCCCCTGCGCCGAGGGCACGTTTAGCGGATCCGTACCCGCGGCCATTCCGGTGCTGAGGGCGATAGGTGCAGCAGCGCTTATCGAGGAACTTCCGGCGACGGAAATGGTGTCCGATGCGCCCACCCCGCCCGGGTGCGTCACCCATACGGGAGCGATGGCGGCATTGTCGATCAGCACGCCATTGAAATACGCGTTCAGTGCCGGGCAGATGATTGTGGACTGATTGTTGCGGCCAGCGGAGGCAACCCCCACGCCCGCTCCCTTGACATCACGTTCGATCGCCAGCATCGCCAACACGCTGCTGTCGGCGGCCGCGCTGGTCCCGAACTGCGTGCGCTTGAAATCCTCGAAGAAGTAGGTTGCGCTGACAATCGCGACGCCGGCAATCAAGCCGACCAGGAGGCCGACCAGAAGCTCAATCAGCGTAAAGCCGCTGGTACGCAGATGCGAGTGAAGCCTGGCGTGCATGGCTTGGCTATTTGAGATTGGTGGTGGTGACGGCGTTGTGCCAGGTGGTCAGGCTCAGATAGGTCTTCTCCTGCGCTTCTCCCGCAAGCTTCCATTGCAGGGTGACGGTCAGGTTTCCGGTGATTGCGTCGTACACCACGCTGGGTGCGTGCTGATCATCGGAGGGCAGCGCGCCTTTCACGCGCTTCAGCCAATCTGTGGCGATGGCTTGACCGGTGCCGGCAGTGCACCCGCCGCCGGCGGGCACCGTGTAGCAGGCAGCGTTCGCAGCATCCACGCTGGCGACCCCGATGATCTCTGCTGCGTAGTACTGCGCCACGGTTCGGTAGCGCGTTTGGGAATTCTGCTTGGCCGCAAGCAGGGTTGCCGCGCACAAGCCAACGATTCCTACCGAGAACAGTGTCAATGACACCAACGCCTCGATGAGCGCAAAGCCTTGGACGCGTGGTTTCATGTCAGCATGCCATCAAGCTGTTGGCAGCGGCCGCGGGATTGCACACGCGCGCCTGCCCCAAGGCCGACAGCGCCACGCGCAAGCATTGCGCGGTTCCGCCACCGGCGCGGCAGGCGGCGCTGCCGCTAGCCGGCTGGACATCAAATCGGGGCAGCGCTGCCGCCGGCCCGCTGCAATCAGCCAACAGCACGCGTCCGGTACCATCAAAGCAGACTGATGCCTGGTTCGAGGCCAGTGCCACCGAGCGGCTCAACTCCGGCGGAGACGCGGAATAGCCCGCGAATCCGGCAGCGCTCGGTACTGCGTAGGACCAGCCCGTTGCGGACACCGTAAAGGTGGTCATCCGGTTGCGGTTGAGTGCTTCGACACGCGCTGCCTTAAGGTCGGAAGACAACTGTTCGCTGATGGCGCGCAAGCGGCTGTTCTGCAAATAGTCGCTCATGCCCGGCACGCCAAGCATCAGCAGAATGGAAATGATGGAGATGACTGCCATCATTTCCACAAGGGATATTCCCTTGGCCCTCATCTCAGCAATTCCCCTGGGTCAGCCACCAGCAGGTGCCGGTCACCGCATGCCCCTTATATGCGCTGGTGCCTTTGTTGCCGGTCTGGTCAAGCGTATAGGTATAGCCGGCCACCGCACCCTGGCCCTGCGCGGTGGCCGTGTATCCCTGAGTGGTCAGGACGCACTGGTAAGTAAAATTTGTCGAAGAGGTCGAAACATTGCAAGCGGCAACCCCATAGTTGCCGTTGTCCTGAAAGCTCTGCTCCATGCGCAAGCCGAAAACGGAAAGTGTGTCGAAGGCTTCCGATAGCTTGCTGCGCGTTATGTAGTCCGAGTAGATCGGAACGGAGATCATTGACAGGATGGCGAGGATCGCGACCGTCACCATCAGTTCGATCAAGGTGAATCCGCGTGCCGCCCCACATCCGTGCCGCCCGGATCCAGGCCGGGTATCTTGCTGTGTGGGGAAACGCGGCGCGGTCGCGGCATGGCGAAGCGGCGCGTGCATGTCAGCGCCGCCGGCGAGAAGACGAAAGCAGTCGCTGCGTGAGCGAAATTGTGACCCAGTTCATATGACCCCCGGTTGAATGACTCATCCGGATTCCGGCATCCCGCTCTGTGGCGGAAGCGCCGAACCCATCCCGATATTTTTTAATTTTCTGCAGGCCGGAGGCACACGCACCAGCCTTGATGACGTCATGGCACATCCCGCTGCCCGCGCCACCCCGCTATAGTGGGGGAAAGGATAGCGAAGTGTCAATTGCGTTACTTTCCCGTGCCGGATTTCGCTTCCAGCGTTGGATTGCGGCCACATGGATGTATGCAACATTAGTTATCAAACTCTTCACAGCCAGGCACGTTTCGCCCGTCGTTTGACCGGCATCCTGAGCAGGTCGCCACTGCCGAGCGAAACTGCCATGCCACCGACGAAAACCCCTTCCACGCGCTCAGGCGAGCGCACCAATCCTGCCAGCCTCCGGTCGGCGGCATCCAGCTCCCGCGTCGTACCAGCGTGGCATACGCGTGCGGGAAGACGCCAGGCCGCCTCCCCTTTCCGCACCACCAGGCCGTCCACCCGCGGCTACCTCCTGATCGAATCCCTCACCGCCCTCGCCGTGCTCGGCGTCGGCCTGCTCCCGCTCGCCACGCTCGCGCCTGTCGTGCTGGGTGCGCTGCGCCACTACGAGATCCTCGCCCATGCGACACGCGCGGCCGCCGAACTGGCGGAACTGGAACAACCGGCCATGGCCCTGTCACCGCTGCACGCGCGCGGCATCGGCCCGGATCATCTACGGTTGTGCCGGTCGCTCATCCCGGCGGGCGGCGACGATGGTCTGCCCGGCTGCACGGCAGGGCCCAGGCTGGCAGTCGTCGGACCGCTGCGCTCATCCCCGACCCGGCCCGGCGGCGTGCATGACGCGGCCGCGCTGCGGGTCGTCGCGCTATGGATCCGGCCGTGAAGACCGCCCCCACGCACGGCATCCTCCGGCGGGCCGGCCTGGCCAAAGGGCGCGCCCCAGGCTTCTCGCTGATCGAGCTGATGATCGGCCTGGCACTTGGCCTGCTGGTCAGCGCTCTGGCTGCGGCGGCGTTCCATGCGGCACAGCTGGCTTACCGCACCGCGGTCGACCTGGCGCTGCTGGAGGAGCGAGGCCAGCGCGCGCTTGCCATCGTCTCCCATCTGATCCGGCATGGTGGCTGGCGGCCCCCGGCTGCAACCATGCCGGCCGGGGCACCGCCGGCTGTCACCGGGCGCGACGATTGCGGCCAGCCCGGCATCGCCGCGCTGCCAACCTGCGCGCGGCGCGGCATCAACGGCAGCGATGCGTTGCTGGTGCGCTTCAGCGGCAGCGGACGCGCGCACGATCCCACCCTGCCCGACCAGACCATGACCGACTGCAGCGGCTACGCGTTGCCGGCCGCCAGCGCAGGCGGCGCTGGCGATGAAAGCGCAGACGCCTATGCCGGCACCAGCCTGCTCTATATAGGCAGCGGCGCCGACGGCGAGCCGCAACTTCTGTGCCGCTATGCCAGCCGGCGCGACGGGCGGGTGCAACGGGACAACTGGACCTCGGGTGCACTGGTGCGCGGCGTGGAGACCATGCAGTTGCGCTACGGCATCGATACCGATGGCGACGGCAAGGCCGATGCCTTCCTGCCCGCCGAGGCGCTGCTCGGCAGGGGAAACGCAGCATGGGGCGAGGTGCTGGCGGTGCAGGTGGTGCTGGTGCTGCGCGGCGAGCGCCTGTTGCCGCAGGCAGCCGTGGCCGCCACGCTCGCCTTGTTCCCGCCGCGCGCGCCCGACGGTCGTGGCAGCGCCGGCATGCAAGCCGACGACACCGTATTCGCGGTTCCCACCCACCCGGCCTTGATGCGCCGGGTGTTCTCGGCATCCGTGCGCCTGCGCAATGCCGGCTCGTGCGAGGAGACGCTATGTTGAATTCTGCGCCTGCGCCTTACCCGTCTCGCTGCAAGCGCGCCGGCGGAAGCGCGACCCTGGTGCTCACAGCGGCAATGCTGCTACTGGTGGCGGCCACCACGCTGGCCGGCCTGCACTTCCTGCTCCACAGCCGGCAGATCGCCTCCTACCAGCTCGAGCGCGAAATCGCGTTCCGCGCGGCTGACACCGCGCTGCTCGATGCCGAAGCGGAGTTGCTGGAAGCGCTGCGCGCCGGCGCTGCCGGGGCCGATGTGCGCCTTGCCGCCTGGCCTGCGCCGGGCCAGTGCGGGGGCGGCGCCCAGCGCGGCCTGTGCCGGCCTGCCGCGGACGTCCCGCCGCCGTGGGTGGACTGGCTGGATTCGCGCCGGCCGGATGATGCCACCGGCATCGCGGCAGGCAGCTTCAGCGGCGTCAACCTGCCGATACTGCCGCCCGGGGCGATTGGCACCGGCACCCTGCCGCGCTATGTGGTGGAACTGCTGCATGAACGCCCGCCTGGCGAACAGCTGGGGCGGAGCTATGCGGCCGGCACGGCGCCGCGGCTGCGCTTTCGCATTACGGCGCTGGGCACCGGGCGCGACGCAGCGGTGCGCAGTTTGCTGCAGAGCGAGTTTCAGCCATGACGCTCGCCTCACGGTGTTGCGATGCGCTGGCCGCCCTCTGCAGCAGCCTGCTTTGGGCCGCTGGGGCGCAGGCCACCGCCGCGGCGCCAGCGCCGGGCTCGCTGAGCTATATCGCCGAAGCCGGCCGGCATCCCTGGACCGGCCGCCTGCTGGCGCTGGCGCTTCCATCGGGGGAGCAGGGAGCCGCACAAGCAATGCCAATGCCCGCCTGGGAAGCCGGCGCGTTGCTCGATGCGCGCGATCCGGACTCGCGCCGCCTGTTCTCCGCACAGGAAGCACCGGACGGTATGCCGCCGTACCTTGTCACCCTGCGATGGGAGACACTGGATACCTCAACGCGGGATCTGCTGGCGCAAGCCAGCGACGATGGCCGTCCGGATGACCAAGGCCGGCAACGGCTCGCGCGGCTGCGGGGCGCATGGCCAGCCGCGAACCAGCCTGTGCATCTGTCACCCACGGCGCCGGGACGGCTCGGGCGCCCGGCCGGCACGCCGCCCGTGCTGGTGCCGCCCCCCATCTGGATACCTGGCAGGCCGGGACACGCCGAATTCGCCGTTCAGCACAGCGCGCGCCGGGCGCTGGTCTGGCTCGGCACGCACGACGGAATGCTGCACGCCTTCGACGCCAGTTCGGGCGAGGAAATCCTGGCCTACCTGCCGCGCGGCCTGCTCAAGGAGAGCGCAGCCTGGTCATCGCGGGCCCTGCGATCGTCGGCGGCGCCTGCAGCGCAAGCCGCGGAGGCCACCCCGCCCGCCGCGCCCTGCCCCTATCCCGAAGCGGCCGATGTCGCGCTCGAACCCGGCCGCTGGCGCACCGTATTGCTGTGTGGCTTTCCCACCAGCATCCCGGACCCGGCCAGGCCTGCCGTGCAACGGGCGCCAGCGGGCGTGTTCGTGCTCGATATCACCGACACCGCCGCACAGCCACCGCTGGGACTGCTCTGGGAAGCACAGGCGTCGGATGCGCTGCCGCTGGCGCCGGCCGGCCCTGTGCGCGCCTTGGCGCTGGCCACCGCCAAGGGCCAGCGCTGGTACGCCATGGTGGCGCTGGCTGCCGCGCATGGCGGCCAGCGCCAATCCGGCAAGGCGCACGATACCCGGCCCGGCCACCGGGCGGGCCTGGCACTGCTGCCGCTGGACAAACCCGCCCACGCCCCCTGGCAGGGGCGCCACGCGGTACCGCGACTGCAATTGCCAGCCAGCGGCTGCGGGACTGCCACGTCCAGCCCGGCGCTACTGGCGGCGACCGTCCTGCCGGACTTCGCCGGCGCGGCCCTGGCGGCTTATGCCGTGGATGCCGTCGGCCGGCTCTGGCGCTTCGATCTGCACGGCGATCCCCCATGGCACGACAGCGACAACCGGGTCCGCTGCATTCACCGCGCGGAGAGCCAGACCCCAAGCCCGCCGCGTGCAACGCCCCCAACCGGCGCGCCGGCGGCCCCGGCACCCGTCATCGTGAGCGCTCCCGGAGGCCACCTCGTGGTGTACGGCGGCGGCAACCACATCACCGCCGTGTTCGACCACGCCACCCTTGCCAGCGCGAGCGAGTCCGGAAGCCAGCCCCGGCGCATCTCGGCCCAGGCCAGGGAAGGCGGCGTCGTGTTGCGCCGGCAGCCGTGCGCGCCGGACTGCCTGGGCATGGCCGGCTGGCACCTGCCCTTGCCCAATCCCGGCGAGCGGCTCGACCGCATCCTCGCCGCCGACACAGGCTATCTGGGCTTGGTGACCCGCACGCCCGATGCACGCCAGCGCATCTATCTGGTCCACGCGCTGAGCGGCGAGTCCATCGCGCGG
>NZ_JARJLM010000198.1 GCF_029335485.1 Cupriavidus basilensis | reverse complement strand
GCATGATCCCGATCACCGTGCCGAACAGGCCTACATAAGGCGCGCCTTCGATGGTCGTCGACAGCCAGTTCATGCGTCGCGCCATGCGTTCGGTCTCGCGCACCATCACGCCATCCATGGCCGCGCGGATCGCGCTGATGGTGGCGTCGGACACGGCATTGAGGTCGTAGCCCATCTGGTGGCGCCGGTGCATTTCCTCGATCGCCATTTCATACAGGCGCCACAGCGACGAGTTGGCCTTCACCTCTTCCGGGACCGTATTGCCCTTGGCGATCTGGTCCAGCGGCGCGCCGGAGGCCTTGCGGAAATGTCCCATGAATGCGGCATTGGCCCGCGAGATGGCGCCGTAGCTGCGGCCCTTGCTGATCATGATGGCCCAGGAGATCGCCATCATGATGCCGAGCAGGCCCACCACGATCCAGGCGTCAAGCGGCATGGCGGCCAGGATGAAACCGAAATGGCTCTTGCCGGCCTGCTGCTCGTCCGCGCCGAACACCGCCAGCCGCGATTCCGCGCCTTGCGACACGGCGTCCGCGAGGATCAGCGCATCCGGGCGGGCAACCTTGGACAGGCGCACTTCATCGATGGCGCCCGTGAACGGGGCCAGCGCGACGGCATCCGTGCCGGCCGCGGTGTCGGCGCCCAAGGAGGCCGGCGTGTTCAAGGCCGGCAAACCCACCGCGAGCGAGGCGGCAGGACGACCGCCGACATAGAGCGCCACGCTCTTGCCATCGGACTTGAGCGCCAGGTGCGACCACTGTCCGGCCTGGACCGGCTGGCCGGGGTTGCTGCGCTGGCCGTTGACCCGGACGAAAGGCACGCCCTGGTCGATGCCGATGACCAGTTCGCCCGCGCCATCGCGGCGGGCGTAGACGACTTGCTGCGGCCCAAGTTTCTCGGGGCGGACCCATGCGGAAAACCCGAACGGCGCCCCGGCGGCCAGCGCCAGCGACGGCGAGGCAGGCAGCACCAGCGGCGCGGCGCCAAGCTGCGCACCCTTGCCGATGACCGTGCCGTCGATGCTCACCACGGCGGTCTGGCTATGGTTGCCGTAGGCCGTGGTGTCGCGCGCCGGCACGCTGCCCTCGGCGAAGTGATAGACCAGCGTGTAGTCCGGGTCGAAGGTGCGCTGGCCATTGCCCGATGCCGGCGCCTTGGGGTTGCCGTAGTACATCCACAGCTTCTGCGGGCCGGCCGCCGAGACAGCGGGCACATCGACCCAGATCAGCGCGATGCCCAGCAGCGGATCGAACTGTTCGATCTGGTGGTTGAGCACCGTCTTGTCGTCGCCGGCGACGAAGCGCAGGTCCGCCCCGGTCTCGCTGACGCCTTCGAAACTGAAATTTCCGGTATGCAGGCGCAGCAGCACCGGCGTGCGGCCGGCGTCGCCGCCGATCGCGCCGCCCTTGGGGCCGGCGTCGATGGTGACAGGCTTGCGGTAAGCCCAGTCGGGCTGCCACCAGGCATGGGCCAGGTCCGGCAATAGCGTGCTCAACAGCGTAAGCACGAGCAAAAGAATGCGTCGCATGACAGAGGTTCTCCGTAAGCTCTTATGAAATGAAGTAAGGGGTTGGCATCGGGCGCGCCGGTCAGTAGCTGGCGGTGACACTGAAATTCACCCGCGGGTCGCCGCGCCCGGTGCGCGGCCCGGCCTTGAGCGGATAGCCCAGGTCCAGCCGGCCGGTGATCTTCTGGCCGAGGCGGAACGTGGTACCCAGGCCCACGGAGGCCAGCGAGAACTGGCTTTTCTGCTCCGGCAGCGGATCCCGCAACCGCACCTGTCCGCCGTCGGCGAACAGGTAGGCACGCCAGTTCTCCACGACGGCGCTGAAGAAGGTCAGCGGCGGCGTGCGCAGCTCGACCGAGCCGACCACGCCGTAGTCGCCCGTGGTCTCGGCCGCCAGGTAACCCCGCACCGAGTTCATGCCGCCGGCCGCGATCTGCTCGTTCGATACCAGCGGGGAATCGGTGATCTGGCCCGCCAGGCGCCAGCCGAGCTGGGCGTTGCCCGGGAGGTTGTACGAGCCATTGGTATCGGCCTTCAGCACCATGAAGCTGGGCGAGGCCTTGAAGCGCTTGTAGTCGAACTGCGCCGCGCTGCTGCCGTAGCCGAGGAAGCTGCGCGTACCCGCCACCAGCGACAGGTTCAGGCCGTATTGCCCCTGCTCGGTCTGCCCGAAGGCCGAGTACCCCAGCGTGATCGGCGCGTACTTGAGCGGCACCGTATCGCCGGCGCTGCCCAGCCGCGTGACTTCTTCGTTGTCCTTGAAGTCCACGCCCAGGCTGAATGCATGCCACCAGGCGCCGGTATTGGGAACGGTGTAGGTGCCTTTCAGCCCCACCGAGTGGCCCTTGCCCAGCACGTTGGTGCCCCCGACCGTCGCGACATTGCTGTCCGACACGTAGCCGGAAGCCTCCACCCCCCAGTTGGTCCCGCGGATGGGCGCCACGTACGAGCCGGACCAGACCTGGGTCTGCTTCAGGTCCTGCGGGGCGCCGAAGAAGCTGACGGACGCGCTGTGTCCCAGCTGCCAGAGATTGTCGTGACCGAGCGAGGCGGTGGCCCGCAGTTGCGAGGTGTCGGCGCTGTAGTCGTTGTTCAGGCCAACGCTGGCACGCCACGGGCTGCTGTCATCGACCTTGAGGTCGACATCCATGGTGCCGGCCATCGCGCCCTGCTTGACCAGCGGCATCACCTGCCGGTTCGCGCCACGGTTCAGCGCCGTGAGTTCGGTCTGCGCCTGGTTGAAATCCGGCACCACGCCCTCGGCCAGCGCCGGCACCTGCTCGCGCACCTCCAGCGGCGAGTTGTACTGCGCGCCAACCACGCGCACGCGCCCCACCCTGGTCTCGCTCACCTGCAGGAACACGACGCCACCATGCGCCTGCTGCTCGGGCAGATCGACGTACACCGACTGGAAACCCTTCGCCTGATAGGCCGCGAGCAGGGCATCGCGTGCGCCCTCGATATCCTTTATCGTGCGGCCCGGCCCTAGATAAGGCTTTACCGCACGCTCGATGGAACGCGCGTCCAGCACCGTATTGCCGCGCACGATGTATTCATTGATATCGACGCGGCGTTCCGCGTCGGGCTGCACGCTGGGCGCCGGCGGCTCCACCGCCGCCGCACCCTGCGCCATGGCGGTTCCCTGCACCCCTAGCCCCAGCACGGCCAGGCATACCGCCCTCCAGCACGGAGACGGATCTTTCTTCTTGTCATGCATGTGTTTACTCAGTTTTCCCCGCGAAGCAATCGCCGTCGTTTCCCTTGCGCCGGCGCCTCGAACCAATGGCAAGCCGTTGCAAGCCGTTGGTGGCATGAGGTCGCATCCGATAGCTGGACACGATGTGGTCATCGTTTCAGCGCTGCGTACGAAGGGTTAGACGAACGGCATGCGCGGAGACTGTCGTTTGTCACAAATTGTTCATGGGGGGCACGCCTCAGGCCGGCGATGCAGTGCCGGGCCGTACCCCGGAAGGAGGGATTGACCACCCTGGCAAGGGGCGGAAAGCCGCATTGAATCGAAAGACCTGTGTGAGTCCGGCGGTCGGCGCTACACTGCAGCCATCCCGCCTGCACCCGCCCGGCGGCAAACGATGAGGGAGTACAGAATGCGAAGCAGGCTGGCAGTTGCCCTGATTACCGTGGTTGCCGTGGGCGGCCTTGGCTCGGCGCCGTCCCCATCCGCGGCGGAGCCATCCCAGCCCGCGGCTGAAACCGCGGCAGGCTGCGTGGAAGTCGAGGTCAATGGCGTGCGGGCCCCGTCGTTTCCCTGCCTGACGCAGAAACTGCGTCCCCGGGCACAGCCGGCCGAAGGGCCCTCGGCGCAGCAGCTTGCCTCCGAAAAGATCGCGCAGCGGCCCGGCAACCAGCTGGGGCTCTTCAACTATTCGGCGACCAGCCAGCGTATGGGCAATACGTTTGGCACTAGCGTGCTGCCGCAGCGGCCGTCAGTGCCGACGGCCGGTCCGGCTGTCATTCCGCGGTCGCAGCCTTAGTGGCTGTTTTCAGTAAGATCTCTTGCTCCTGTAGGGACCTGATGATGGTCTGCAGGGCCTAAAGGCGG
>NZ_JARJLM010000197.1 GCF_029335485.1 Cupriavidus basilensis | reverse complement strand
CCCCGGTATCGGCCGTCAGCTTCAGCACCACCGGCAGGTAGGCTTTGTACGCGCTGGCCGCTTCGGCCGGCAGGTTGCCGATCGGCTCCGCGCCCATGTCGTCGATGCGCCGGGCGATCTCGGGTGATTTCACCAGCGTGCTGACCTCCCGGCCCAGGCGCTCCACGATCTCGTTCGGCGTGCGAGCCGGCGCCAGCAGCGTGATGGGGCCGACGATCTTGTACGGTTCGTCGGCATAACCCGCCTCGGCAAAGGTCGGCACAGCGGGCAGCGCCTTGGCGCGGCGGGTGCCGGTCACCGCCAGCGGACGCAGCTTGCCGCTCGCGAAGTGCTGCTTGAGCGTGGTTACCGAGCTGAGCGTCACATTGACCTGGCCAGCCAGCAGGTCGCTCACCATCGGTCCTTCGCCGCGGTAGGGGACATGCAGGATGTCGGTGCCGTAGGTCTTGTCCAGGTAGGCCTGGATCGTGTGAGGCTGCGTGCCCGGTCCCCACGAGCCCATGCGCAGCTTGCCGGGTTCCTGCTTGCCATAGGCGATCAGTTCGCCCACGGTCTTTACCGGCAGCGCGGCATTGACGGCCAGTACGGTACGCGCCATCGCCACGTCGGACACCTGCCGCAGGTCGGTGCGCGGATCGTAGGGCAGCTTCTTGTAGAGCACCAGGTTGGCCGTGACCGGGCCGGGGATGGTCAGCAGCAGGGTGTAGCCGTCGGGTGCCGACTTGGCCACGTAGTCGGTGCCGATGATGCCGCCGGCGCCGCCCTTGTTCTCCACCACCACGGTCTGGCCCAGCCGCTTGCCCAGACCCTCGGCCAGCGTGCGCGCGAGCGTATCGGTCAGGCCGCCGGCCGGGTAGGGCACGATCAGGTGCAGGGGCTTGCCAGGGTAGCCTGCCTGGGCCTGCGCGGCCAGCGGCAGCAGGGCGGCGCAGGCGCACGCCAGCAGGGCGGCAGCTTTCCCGCAGAGCGGGCTGCGTATCGTCATGGTTTGTCTCCTCGGGTTTTTATAGGATTCGGCGCGCGCTCCGAGCTGGTGCGCGCACCGACAGGTAACTCAGGCGGGCTACCGGGGGGGCGAGGGGATCAGGCCGGCAGCGCCAGGTAACCGGCCACCAGTCTGGTCATTTCTCCGGGCAGCCGTTCGTCGTCGAGCGGGAGCGGGCCGGCATCGTTGAGGATGGCATTGACCACGATGCTGAACACCGCCTGCATGGCGAAGCGCACGCGCAGTTCGGCCTGCTCGGGCGGCAGCGGCAGGCGCGGCACCAGCAGCGCCACCATGCGCTCCACCACCGCCTGCCCGCTTTCCCGGTGCGGCAGCCATTCCTCGGGACGGATGGACGCGTGCTTTAGCGACGCCTTGATCACGCCCCGGTTGGCATGGCAGCCCAGCACCACGAAGCGCATGGTCTTTTCCAGCATGACATCGGTGGGCACTTCCTCCCAGCGCTCCTTGCGCAGGTAGCGCGCCACCGATTCGCCGGTTTCCTGCATCACCAGCGCGCGCAGCGACTCGAAGAACGCCTGCTTGTCGCGGAAGCGGCCATAGAAGGCGCCCACCGACACCTCGCAGGCGGAGGCGATCTGCGCCACCGACACCGCGGAGAAATCCCGCTGCGCCAGCAGTTCGCGGCCGGCGTCGAGCAGGGCCTGCTCGGTTTCGCGGGCGCGGCGCTGGCGCGGCGGTTGCAGGATGGACGGGGTCGAGACGGTGGGGAAGGCGGATGTCCCCTTGGAGGGCTTGGCAGAGGGCGCGGCAGAGGACGATGTGGTCATGGCAATTCCGTATGCGAATTCGGATTCGGTTTTGTGAACCATATGGTTACCACGGCGATTCGTCAAGAAGAGGGCTACATTTCCAATATATGGAAATCAATTCCGTTCTTTGACACAGAAAAAACCCGCACCCACACTGCGGTGCAAGGAGACAAGATGAACACGCCGGTCGAACAATTCATTGCCGAGCGCAGGAAGGAGGACCCCTCGTTCGGCGGTCTGCTGGCCAAGGGCTTTGCCCTGCTGCGCTGCTTTATCGACGAGCCGCGCCCGCTCGGCAACGGCGAACTGGCCGAGCGCCTGCAACTGCCGCGCGCCACGGTGTCGCGCATCTGCCGCACGCTGTTCGAGCTGGGCTATCTCGACTGGGACCCCAAGCTCGACAAATACTTCGTCGGCGCGCAGGTGCTGGCCCTGGGCTATCCCTACCTGGCCGGCCTGCAGGTGCGCCATGTGGCGAGGCCGCTGATGCAGGCGCTGGCGGACCGCATCGAGGGCGCGGTATCGATGGGCGTGGCGCACCGGCTCGACGTGACCTACCTGCTGACCTGCACGCACAACGAAGGCACGCCGGCTCGCCCCGGCGTGGGCGCGGTGCGCTCGGTGCTGAGCACCGGCATGGGCCGCGCCTTCCTGTGCACGCTGTCCAAGACCGAGTTCGAGCAGCTGATGCTGGCCGCGCAGCGCGAGCGCGCCGGGGAATACGCGGCCTGCTACCGCACCATCTGCCACAACGTGGCGCATTACCCCAAGCGCGGCTTTGCCATCAACGAGGGCGACGCGGGCAGCGGCGTGCACGGCGTGGGCGTGTATTCGCGCATCGTCTACCTGAACCGCCCGCTGCTGTTCAACGGCGCCATCGCGGCCTCGCAACTGCGGCGCGGCATGCTGGAGAAGAAGATCGCGCCGCTGCTGATGGAGATGGTGCGCGCGATCGAAGCGGCGGCGGGGCTGCGGCAGTAGCGTCCCGCGCCTGAACGAAAAAACGCAGGAACGCAAGAACACAGGCAGCGCCGGCACAGGCGTGAATTGAAACAAAGCCTGCAAGGCAACCCGGAGACAAGACAATGCCAGATCTGGATTCCCTGCTGAAGCCGCGTTCGGTCGCGGTCATCGGCGCCTCCACGCAGCCCGACAAGGTGGGCGGCATGCCCATCCGCCTGTTGCGCGAGCTTGGCTACGCAGGGCGCATCCATCCCGTCCACCCGAGCGCCAGCGAGATCCAGGGCTTGCGCGCCTATCCCACGCTTGCCGCCATTGGCGAGGCCGTGGACCTGGCCATCGTGGCGGTGCCGGCGCTGGCGGCGGAGTCCGTGATGGCGCAGCTCGCGCAGAACGGCACGCGCGCCGCGATCTTCTTTACCTCCGGCTTTGCCGAAGTGGGCGAGGAGGGCCTCGCCATGCAACAGGTGCTGGCCGCCAGCGCGCGCCGGCACGGCGTGGCCTTGCTGGGTCCCAATTGCCTGGGCGCGATGAATCTGCGCGAGCGCATGTTCGCCACCTTTTCACCCATCCCGCTTACGGGTGTTCCGCCCGCGGGCGACGTCGGCCTGGTCAGCCAGAGCGGCGCGTTTGGCGCCTATGCCTTCGCGCTGGCGCGCGAGGCCGGGCTGGGCCTGAGCCACTGGGTGACCACCGGCAACGAGGCCGGCCTGCAGGTGGCCGATGTGATCGGGTGGATGGCGCAGGACGATGACACCCGCGTGATCCTGGCCTATATGGAAGGCTGCCGCGACGGCGCGCGCCTGCGCCATGCGCTGGCCGCCGCGCGCGCTGCCGGCAAGCCGGTGGTGATCGCCAAGGTGGGCACCACCGAGGCCGGCGCGCGCTCGGCGCAATCGCATACGGCAAGCCTGGCCGGCGAGGATGCGGTCTACCAGGCGGTGTTCGACGAGTACGGCGTGCATCGCGCCCATACGCTCGAGGACTTCTTCCGGCTCGGCTACACCTTGTCGCGCGGCCGCCGTCCGGCGCGCTGGCACAGCCCCAGCGGGCTCATGGCGGACGCGGTGGCGCCGGTGGCCATCGTCACGGTATCGGGCGGCGTCGGCATCATGATGGCCGATCGCGCCGAACAGCTTGGCTTGCCGATGCCGCCCATGCCGGCGGCTGCCGCGCAGGCCCTGCGCGCGAGCATTCCCTTTGCCAGCACCGCCAACCCGATCGACGTAACGGGCCAGGTGGTGGCGCAGCCGGCCGTGCTGTTCGAGGCGATGGCCCGCGTGGCCACCTGCGGCGAGTACGGCAGCGTGGTCGCCTTCCTGGCCGGCGGCGCCAATGCACCGCGCCTGTGGGCGGAGCTCCAGCACACCATCGGCGCGCTGCACGAGGACAGGCACGCCGCGCCGCTGCTGCTGTCCGGCATCGTGGACGACGACAAGCGCGCATGGCTGGAAGCCCACGGCTGCCTGGTGTTCCGCGAACCCGCCCATGCCATCGAAGCGGTGGCGGCGCTGGCGCGCGCCGCGGCCCTGGATGCGACCGCGGCAAGCGCTCCGGCGGGCGCGGCTGCGTCGCTTGCGGCTTTCCTGCCCACGGTGCCGGACAACGCCGGCGCGCTGTCCGAGTTCGATGCCATGCGGTTGCTGGCGGATGCCGGGGTTCCGGTCGCGCCGCACGGGCTGGCGCGCGATGCCGACGAGGCGGTGAGCCTGGCGCGGCGCATCGGCTACCCGGTGGCGGTCAAGCTGTGTTCGGCGCAGGTGCTGCACAAGAGCGATGTGGGCGGCGTGGCGCTCAACCTTGGCGACGAGGCCGCGGTGCGCGCGGCGTTCTCCGCCATGCAGGCCGCGCTGGCCCGGGCCGGCGCCAGCCTGCCTTTCGAAGGCGTGCTGGTGGCGCGCATGGTGCGCGGCTGGGGCGAACTGATGGTGGGCGTGCGGCGCGATCCGGTGTTCGGCCTGGTGGCGCTGGCCGGCATTGGCGGCACGGCCGTGGAGATCTTCCGGCAGGTGGCTTTTGGCCTGGCGCCGCTTTCGCCGGCACGTGCCCGCGCCATGCTGGAGCAAAGCCGCGCGGCGGTCCTGTTCGAGGCCCATCGCGGCAACCCCGCGCTGCCGCTGGCGCAGGCCGCCGACCTGCTGGCGCGCGTGTCGCAGGTGGCGGCCGCGCTGGGTCCACGGCTCGATACGCTCGAGATCAACCCGTTCATCATCGGTGCCGATGGCCCGGTCGCGGCGGATGCCGTTATCACATGGCTGCCGGCGCAGGCACCGGATTGACCAGGATGGCGCAGCAAGACAGCGCGCTGCAGCGCGCGCGGCCTTTGCCGCGCAAATGCAGGAGGACATCCGTGCCTGGGCCGCCCTCGTCAGGACGAGCGGCGCCGTACTCGATCAATCCGTCAGGAGCCAAACGCATGAACATGAGCATGAACATGGATACGCCCTTCGCATCGGCGCCGGCCACCGCATCCCCGGCCAGTCCCCAGCAGGCACTGGTCGCCGCCGCGGCCGTACCGCTGGCGATCTACGGCTATGCGCTGGTCGAGACGCTGCGCACCTGCCGCCTGCAGACCTCGGTCGCCTCGGCCACCGGCTACGGGCGCGCGCCGATCAATGCCCTGTCGGCCAGCGAGCGCCAGTGGACGCACGAAGACCGCGACATCGTCACCCCCGCCAACGACCTGCTGTATTTTTGCGGCTGGATCAACCTGGCCCAGGGCCCGGTGACGTTGCGCGTGCCGCCGCTGCCCGATGCGAAGCGCTACTACGTGATCGAGCTGCTCGATGTCCACACCAACAACTTCGAGAACCTGGGCCCGCGCAACGTGCCCGCCGAAGGCGGCGAGATCGAGCTGGTCGGTCCGGGGCAGCAGGCCAGCGGCGGGCATGCCGTGCCGTGCCCGAGTTCCCTGGTCTGGCTGCTCGGCCGCGTGCTGGTGCAGGGCGAGCCGGACCTGCCGGCGGCGCGGGCCTTCGAGCAGGGCTTCACGCTGACCCGCACGCCCGGCGCCGCGCGCCCGCGCTGCGTGGCGCAATGGCGCGACAGTGGCCGGCCGGCGCTGGATTTTTTCCAGAACCTGTTCAACGCACTGCGCGAGTTTCCACCCGCCGACGCCGAGCAAGGCGCATTCACCCTGCTGCGCAAGGCCGGCATCCGGCTGGAAGACGAGATCGAGGTGGCTTCGCTGCGCCCCGCGATCGTGGCCGGGCTGGAAAGCGCATACCGGCAGGCCAAGGCACTGATCGAGGCGCATACCCGCAGCCAGGGCCGCAAGAGCTGGGGCTACAGCCTCAAGCTCGGGATGTACGGCGACGACTGGCTGCAGCGTGCCTGTACCGCGATGAAGGGCCTGGGCGCCCTGCGCGCCGACGAGGCGATCTACGCCATGGCCGATTTCGATGCCGATGGCGCGCCGCTGGACGGACGCCATCGCTACGAGCTGCGTTTTGCCCCGGGCATGCTGCCGCCCGCGCAGGCCTTCTGGTCGGTATCGCTTTATGGCGAGGACCGCTATTTCAGCGCCAACGAGATCGGCCGCTATGCGGTGGGGGACCGCACGCCGGGCCTGCGCATGGAGCCCGACGGCAGCCTCGCCATCCCGGTCTCGCACAGCCGCCCCGCGCAGGCGGACAACTGGCTGCCTGCGCCGGCCGGACCGTTCTACCTGATCCTGCGCCTCTACCATCCCGCCCCGTGCTTGCTGGCCGGGCAATACGCCATTCCGGCCGTGCGCCGGATCGATTGAGCCGACACCGCCAAAGGATGCCGACATGAACCGAACCCAATCCGCCGCGCCCGGCCACGATATCGCCGACGCCGTCCGCTACACGCTGCCGCTGTACGAGATGGCGCGCATGCGCGCCGCCACCTGCCCGCGCCGCGACAGCGCGGGCGAGTTCGCCGCGCCGCAGCCCGATGGCACGGTGCGCTGGATCAATCATTTCATCCACACGCGGCAACTGCTGGGCCCGCAGCATCGCCAGGTGGTCACGCCCAACAACGATACGCTCTACAGCAACGCCTGGCTGGACCTGTCGCAAGGGCCGCTGCTGCTGGACGTGCCCGACAGCGCGGGCCGCTACTACGTGCTCGGCCTGCTTGATTTCTACACCAATCCCTTTGGCTATATCGGCACCCGCACCACCGGCAACGGGCAGGGGCGCTTCCTGCTGCATGGCCCGCGCTGGCATGGCGAGGCACCGGCCGGCGCCACCGCCATCGCTTGCCCCACCGATGCGGTGTGGCTGCTTGGCCGCGTGCTGGTGGATGGCCAAGCCGACCTGCCCGCCGTGCACGCGCTGCAGGACGGGTTCCGCCTGAGCACGCCGGATGGCGCGCCGGCGGCGCGGCGCTTCGATGTCGGCATGCAGCCGGGCGAGCACCTTGGCGATCCGCGCCGCTACGCCGAGGTGGTCAACCTGGCGCTGCGCGAGAATCCGCCACCCCCGGCCGAGGCAGGGCTGCTGGCGCGTTTCGCGCAATACGGCATCGGCGCGGATGGCGACGCGGCCGTGCTCGACGAGGCGGCGCTGGCGCGGCTGGGCATGGCAATCCAGGCAGTGCTCGCCGAACTGGCGGCACCGTTGCCCTCGGACCTCGGCGGCGGCTGGACCCTTCCCGTGGAAATCCGTGAATCGTTCGGCACGCGCTATGCCGAGCGCGCGCTGGTGGCGCGCAACTATATCGGCGCGCTGGGCGTGGAAGAGGCCATGTACGTCATGGCCGATCGCGACAGCGAGGGCGCACCGCTCGATGGCCGCACCGGCTACGAACTGGCCTTTGCCGCCGACGCGCTGCCGCGGGTCGGCGCGTTCTGGTCGCTCACCATGTATGGCAAGACCGATTGCATGCTGGTGGACAACCCGATCGGCCGCTATTCGCTGGGCGACCGCTCGCCGGGCCTGCGCCATGAAGCCGACGGCAGCCTGCGGCTGCGCCTGTCGGCAACCCCGCCGGCCGACGCGGCAAGCCAGGACAACTGGCTGCCGGCACCGGCGGGCCCGTTCTACGTGACACTGCGGCTCTACGAGCCTCGGTCCGCGCATCTCGACAAGACCTTCGTCTATCCGCCGATCCGTGCGCTCTCCGTGGGAGCGGCATCATGAACATCATGCAAGCGAAGCGGCAGATCCTGCGGCACTTGCTGCAGGCCGCGTGCCACGCCTTGCTGTGCGCGGCGGCGGCAGGCTTGCTGGCACCGGCGCATGCCCAAGCGTATCCGTCGCGCCCGGTGCGCCTGATTTCGCCGTATGGCCCTGGCGGTTCCAACGATACTTCGGCGCGCCTGCTCGGCGAGGCGCTCAGCCGCAAGTACAAGCAGCAGTTCGTGGTGGAGAACAAGCCTGGCGCCGGCACGCGCGTGGCCAACGAGCAGCTCGCGCGCGCCGCGCCGGATGGCTATACGCTGTTGTGGGCGGCGGCGCCGTTCGCCATCAATACCGCGGCGGGGATTGCGCAGCACTACGATATCCACAAGGATTTCGTGGCGGTGGGACCGCGCGTGCTCGGGCCGCTGTTCCTGATCGTCAAGGCCGATTCGCCGGTCCGCACGGTGGCCGATTTCGTGCGCATGGCGCGCGAGAAAAAAGACGGTGTGACCTTCGCCTCGCCGGGCATCGGCTCCGGGCCGCACCTGACCGCCGAGCTGTTTATGGCGCAGGCGCGCTTCAAGGGCCTGAACGTGCATTACCGCGGCGATGCCACCGCCTACACCGAACTGCTCTCCGGCCGTGTCGATGCCACGCTGACCGCCATCACCACCGCCTTGCCGTTCATCAAGGCCGGCAAGCTGCGTGTGATCGCCGTGTCCGCCGAGACGCGCTCGCCGGTCTACCCGCAGGCGCCGACCTTCGGCGAGCAGGGATTTCCCGCCGTGGTCGGCTACGGCTGGTTCGGCCTGATGGCGCCCGCCGGCACGCCCCCGGCCATTGTGCGACAGCTCAACCGGGATGCCAGCGCGGTGCTGGCCGATGCGCAGGTGCAGAGCAGGCTGATCGGCCTGGGGCTGCAGCCGGAAGCTGGCGACAGTGCGGCGTTCGCGCACTTCATCGATGCCGAGGTGGGCAAGTGGGGGCCGCTGATCAAGTCGGCGGGGATCGTGCTGGAGTAGGCCGGTGCACGGCCGATGGCAGCCGCTGTGTGCCATTGGCCGTACGCTTCCCGATGGCCGCGGCGGCTGGCATCTGTCTGTCCCATGGTCCCGTGGTCACGTGGTCCGGCATCGACTGGCTGGATGCCGAACGCCCCCGCGTCCAGGCGCAGCAGGACCGGATCACCGGCGATGCCAGCCTGGTCAAGGTTGAAAATGCGGACCCAGCTCATCCCGCATCCAGTCCGCGAACACACGCGTGCGTGCCGGCAGCAGCCGCGCATGCGGATAGATCAGCGATAGCGGCCAGGGCGCCTGCTCGAAGTCTTCCAGCACGATGCGCAAGGCCCCGGCGGCCACCAGTGGCGCCACCTGGTAGGACAGGAAATTGCCGAAGCCCGCACCGGCGGCGCAGGCCGCCACGGCGGGCGCGGTCTGGTTGAATTCGAGATTGCCGTGGACGGAGACGAAGAACGGGCGGCCCTCTTGCTGGAAGCTCCACCAGTGCGCCGGGTTGCCGATAAAACGCACGCAACTGGCGTGCGCCAGCGCGTCCGGGTGGCTGGGAACGCCATGTTCGCGCAGGAAGTCCGGGGTTGCCACCACCACGCGGCGGATATGGCCAAGCGGCCGCGCCACCAGGTTGGAATCCGCCAGCGGACCGATGCGCACGCCCACGTCGATCTCTTCCTCGAGCAGGTTGACAACGCGATCGGTGAATTCCATCCGGCAATGCACGGCGGGATAGCGCTGCACGAAGCGGGTCACCGCCGGCGCCACATGCATCTGGCCGAACAGCACGGGCGCGGTCAGCACCAGTTGTCCGCTGGGTTCGACATGGCGCTCGCTCAGCAAGGCCTCGGCTTCGTCGATGGTGGCGAGGATGCGGCGGCAGCTATCCAGGTAGTTGCGGCCCTCGTCGGTCAACGACTGGCGGCGCGTGGTGCGGTTGAGCAGCCGCACCTGAAGCGCCGACTCGAGCGCGGCCAGCGTGCGCACCACCGCCGGCAAGGAGGTGCGCAGGGCGGTGGCGGCAGCGGTGAGGCTGCCTTCGTCGACCACCTTGACGAAAGTCTGCATGGCGCGGAGTTTGTCCATCGCGCCACATTACTACGATTAGTGGAGTAGTCAACTGTGTCCTGCCCCATTTATTGCAGGCGGGAAACTATCCAGAATGGCATCCAGTCCCCCAACTACCTGGAGCCGAGATGACCACCGCCACGCCGAATACCAATACCGCCGCAACCTCCGCGACCATCGCGGGCGCGGCATCGCCGGCCGCGCCGCTGGTGCTCTACCGGATGTCGCTATCCGGCCACTCGCACCGGGTGCAGCTGTTCCTGTCCCTGCTAGGGCTTCCTCATCGGCTCGTCGACGTCGACCTGCGCGGCGGCGAGCACCTCCGCGAACCCTTCCGCCGGCTCAATCCTTTTGGCCAGGTGCCGGTGCTGGACGACAACGGCACCATCCTGGCGGACTCCAACGCCATCCTGGTCTACCTGGCCATGCGCTATGACGACGGCCGCTGGCTGCCGCACGACCCGGCCGGCGCCGCGGCGGTGCAGCGCTGGTTGTCGGTGGCCGCGGGCGAAATCGCGTTCGGGCCCGCCACCGCGCGGCTGGCGAACCTGATCGGCGCCCCGGTGGACGCCGATGCCGCGATTGCGCGCGCGCGGCGGCTGTTCGACCTGATGGAGCCGATCCTGGCGGCCACGCCCTACCTCACCGGCGCGACGCCTACCCTGGCCGACGTGGCCGCTTATAGCTATATCGCCCGTGCCGAGGAGGGCAATGTGCCGCTGGCGCCGTATCCCGCCCTGGCCGGCTGGCTGCGCCGGGTAGAGTCGCTGCCCGGCTTTGTGCCGATGCCGGCCACCCCGATTGGCCTGCTGGCCGCGGCGTAACACGCCCCGGGCAACGCGCAACACGGAACAACCGAGCAAGGAGCAAGAGATGGACCTGCAACCATGGCCGCACGCCGAATCGCCCTTTCATGCCGGGGAACAGGCCGCGCAGCAGCGCGCCGGCAAGCGCGAGCAGATGGAGGCCGCCGGCCGGCGCGTGGTGCGGCCCGCCATGCCCGAGCATCATCGCCTGTTCTTTGCCCAGTTGCCGTTTGTGCTGGTGGGTGCGGTGGACGGCGAGGGCATGCCCTGGGCCACCATGCTGAGCGGCGCGCCGGGCTTCATGCAGGCGCCCGATCCCGGCCACCTGCATATCGGCGGCCATGTGCTGGCCGGCGATCCGCTGGCGGACGCCTTGCATCCCGGGGCCGACATTGGCCTGCTGGGCATCGAGTTGCATACGCGCCGGCGCAACCGCATGAACGGGCGCCTGCTGGCGGCGGACGAGGCAGGCATGACGGTGGCGGTGACCCAAAGCTTCGGCAATTGCCCGCGCTATATCCAGTTGCGCCACTGGCGCGAGGCCGGTGCGGACGAGATGGCAGGCAGCCCGGCCTGGTACGGCGACGCACTGGATACCGGGGCGGCGGACGCGCTGCGCGCCGCCGACACGATCTTTATCGCCACCCATCATCGCGATGCCGCTTCCGCGCACAGTGGCGGGGCCGATGTATCGCACCGGGGCGGCAAGGCGGGCTTCGTCCGGGTGGACGACGCCCGCACCCTGACCTTCCCGGATTTCAACGGCAACAATTACTTCAACACCATTGGCAACCTGGTGGCCAACCCGCGCGCCGGGCTGCTGGTGCCGGATTTCGAGCGCGGCGGTTTGCTGCAACTGAGCGGGCGCGGCGAGATCGTCTGGTCGGGAGCCGAGGTGGCGGGCTTTGCCGGTGCCGAGCGGCTGGTGCGGCTGCATGTCGAGCGCGTGGTGCGGCGTCCTGGCGTGGTGCCGCTGCGCTGGCGCTTCGAGGCGATGTCGCCGGCGCTGGCACAGACCGGCGGCTGGGATGCTAGTGCTGGACACTAGAAAAGATATCGATAGATAACAAAGCCTGCGGAAATCGTGACCTGATCCGTGCCGGCCGCGAGCGCTCTGGGGCGCAGTCGCCTGCACCCGGGGCGCGTGACGGACGATGGGCATCTTCAGCCGCACGGCACTGGGGGAGCCGGCGGCTATGCATTGTTGTATTCGGCATACGTTCAATGCGCCGGTAGAAATATGAGTGATGCTGCTCTTTTGTCCGGCCGGCCGAGATCCGCCCGCGCGGCTGCGTGGTGTGCGAGGGCGGCGCTGGCGCGCGCCATCTGGCGAGCGGCCCCCCATCCGTGCATGCGCTGCTGTTCAAGTACGGACAATTGCCCTATCGTGACGACCTTCCCTGTCACTTCGGCGCGGATACGCGCAGTCCGGAGGCAAAGGCCCCCGGTGCTGGCGCGGCGATCCTCCCGTCTTGTCCCGTCTCGCCCCGTTTCGCCCATGCCTCGCTACTTTTCGTGCGTTGCCCGCCACCTGTGGTCGCTGGCACACGGTTACCCATTGTCGGCGCTGCTGCTCGCCGCATCGCTTGCCCTGGCTCCGCAGGCTGCGCTGGCTGCGTCCACGGCCGCGGACAATCCCGCCGTCGCCCCGGCGCACGGCAAGCACCCGCGTGTGTGCCTGGTGCTCTCCGGCGGCGGCGCGCGCGGCTATGCCCATATCGGCGTTATCCGGGCGCTCGAGAAAATGCATGTGCCGATCGACTGCATCGCCGCCACCAGCATGGGCGCGGTGGTAGGCGGCCTGTACGCCAGCGGCCTGTCGGCCAGCGAACTGGAGGCGCGCCTGTCCCACATCAACCTGAGCGATATCGCGTTCGACCGCAACGAACGCGCCGAGCTGCCGCAGGCGCAGCGCGAGGACGACCTGCAATACCCGATCGGCATTTCGGTCGGCTATGGCGACGGCCAGATCAAGCTGCCCACCGGCCTGGTGCAGGGCAACCGCCTGCTGGCGCTGCTGCAGAACTGGACCGCGCAACTGCCGGCCGACACTGATTTCAACCGGCTGCCCATCCCTTTCCGCACCATCGCTACGGACCTGGGCACTGGCCAGCCCGTGATCCTCGACCATGGCTCGCTGCCGCGCGCCATCCGTGCCAGCGTGGCCGTGCCGGGCCTGTTCGCGCCGATCAAGGTGGACGGGCGCACGCTGGTCGACGGCGGGCTGGTCAGCAACCTGCCGGTGCAACTGGCGCGCGATATGGGCGCCGACGTGATCATCGCCGTCAATATCGCCTCGCCGCTGGACGACCCCGCCAGTCTGGACTCGCCGGCGGCGGTGACGCAGCAGATGGTGACCATCCTGATGAACCAGAACGTGACCGCGCAGAAGCAGCGGCTGGGCCCGGGCGACGTGCTGATCGAGCCGCAGTTGGGCGACCTGTCCTTCACCGACTTCTCGCGCGCCAACGACGGCATCCAGGGCGGCTGGAACGCCATGCTGGCAGCCGAGCCCCGGCTGGCGTCGCTGGCGCTGCCGGCCGGCGCCTGGCAGGCCTACCTGGCGGCGCGCAAGCCGGCGCAGGCGGTGGCCGGGCCGGTGCGCATCGATGCCATCGAGATCCAGTCCCACGGCAAGATCCCCGCCAGCTTCGTGCGCAAGTACCTGGGCGTGAACGAGGGCGACACCTATGACGCGATCACACTGAATCGCGAGATGGCGCAGCTCTCCACCTCGGGCGACTTCGAGAGCGTGACCCAGGAACTGCTCACCGAAAATGGCCGCAACGTGCTGAAGGTGGAGGCGCAGCAGAAATCATGGGGCCCGCAATTCCTGCTCTTCGGTTTCGGCGTGTCCAACACCTTCAACGGGCAGGGCAGCTTCAACCTGCAACTGGGCCATCGCTATCCGTGGCTGACCCCCGGCGGGCTGGAATGGCGCAATGACATCGTGCTGGGCAGCAGCCAGGCCAAGTGGCATACCGAATTGCGCCAGCCGGTGTTCGACCGGCTCGGTTTCTATGTCGCGCCGTATGCGGAGTACGGGCGCAAGCGCGTCGACCTCTATTCCGATATCGCGCCCAACCGCAATACCGAGCCGCTGACCGCCTACCAGATCGAAACCGCGGTCGCGGGCCTGGACCTGGGCGTGCCGCTTGGCCGGCTGGGCGAATTCCGGGCGGGCGTGAATTACCAGCAGGTCAACTACGCGGCGGCCTATAACCTGCCGTTCGGCACCGGCAAGCTGTTCCCCCGGGCACGCGTGCGTCAGCCGGTGGCGCGTGCCCAGCTCACCATCGACCAGCTCGACGATCCGCTTTTCCCGCGCACCGGCTATTACCTGCTGGCGACCAACGAGCTGGCGTTCGGTGGCACCGACAACCGGTTCAACGATGCCCATGCCAAGGCGCTGTGGGCCACCAGCTACGGCCGCCACACCCTCAACCTGGCCGCGGAGGCCGCGGCCACCTATGGCGATCACCGCAGCGACAACAGCAGCAGCGGCGGCCTTGGCTTCACGCTGGGCGGCTTCCAGCATCTGTCCGCCTATGCGCAGGACCAGTTTTCCGGCAACTTCCTGCTGTATGGCCGGCTGACCTACCTGAACGATCTGCGCGAGTTCATCCTGCCGGGTTTCCGCAGCACCGTGGTGGGGGCCAGCCTGGAGGGCGGCGATGTCTGGCTGCGGCGCAAGAACTTCGGCAACGGCCCCTTCAAGTCCAGTGCCAGCCTGTTCATCGGCGGCAACAGCGCGATCGGCCCGCTTTACTTCGGTTTTGCCGCGGCGCCGAATGGAGTGTGGAACCTGTATCTGCAGTTGGGCCGCGTGTTCTAGGCGGCGGGTGCCGCCGGCACCGGCTCGGCAGCGGCAACGGCATCGCCGGCGGGCCGGAAGGTCACAGAGGCGATACGGCCATTGCGCAGCTGCAGGGTTTGCGTGCCCTGGCCTTGACGGACCTGGCCGTCGATGACCGAGGAGGCCGCCAGGTCAATGCTGGCGGTGGTGCCTTCGATGCGTGGGGGCGCGGTGGCGGCGATACGCACCGTCTTGCCGGCCAGCGCCTCCAGTTTGGCGAACATGCCGATGACGGCATCCCGGTCGTCGTAGGTGCCGGCCAGTGGATGCTCGCCATTGTGGCGCCATTGCACATTGGGCTCCAGCAGCGGGAACAGCGCTTCGAACTGGCCGCCGGTGAGCGCCTGCAGGTATTCGTTCACCACCGTGGCGACGGCTTCCGCGCTCATCGGCACCTCGACGGTGGCGCGCGCGCGGCGGCGAGCGCGTGCGGGATCGAAGCCAAGGAATTCCAGCACGCTGGCGACCACCTGTTCGCGATCGTTATCCACGCAGATCATGTGGTAGCTGTTTTCCACCACCACCTTGCGCACGTCGGACACGGTGGCCTCCAGGAAATCCGCCGAGCGCAGGCTGGTCAGCTCGTCCTCCCGCGCGTGCACCACCAGCGTGGGGCAGGCGATGCGGTGAGCGCCGCGCAGCACCCAGCTGCGCAGGCGGTCCACCTGGCGGATGCAGGCCAGGGGCACCCAGCGGTAGTGGAAGTTATCGCCGCGCTCGAACTTTGCCTTGACGATGGCGCGCACCAGGTCGTTCTTGATGCCGTAGGGCTCGTCCTCATCCACCCGCATGCGCGCAGGCAGGGTGGGGATGTGATAGACCACGTGCCGCAGCGCGCGGTACCAGGGGGTGGACCAACCGTCGATATATACCGGCGCAGCCAGTGCGATCAGCCGGCCCTTGCGGTGCTGGCGGCGCTCGGCCAGCGCCAGCGCCAGCAGTGCGCCCATGCACATGCCAAGCACGTGGAAGGTCTCGTACTGGCCGGCCAGTTCGTCGTAGGCCTGCGTGACGGTTTCCAGCCATTGCTCGGCGCGCACGGGGATCAGGTCCTCCGGGGTGCCGGCATGTCCCGGCAGCGTTACCGCGTGGGTTTCCACCCCGGCGCGCCGCAGGGCCTTGTGCATCGGGCCGAGGTCGAACTGCGTGCCGCCCAGGCCGTGGATGAGCAGGGCACCGGTGCCGCCGCTCCTGGAAGCCGTCATGCTGCGTCCCGCTCCTCGACCGCCGCCGCGGCTTGCAGGCGCCACGCGCCCGCAATGACCGCCACGGATTCGTCGCCATCCAGCAAGGGGCCGCTCATATCGAGCACCATGGTGCAGTCGCCGGCCGGCAGCATCAGGCGAAAGAGCAGATCGGTGCGGTTCTCGCCGTCGCACTCGCGTAGCCAGCGGTCGCGCACCTGCGCGCGGTCGTCGGGGTGGACATGGGCCAGCACGTTGTCCAGGCTGGCGAATGCCGCTTCGCGCAGGCCCAGCGCGCGCTCCACGTCGCCGCTCCAGCGCAGCGTGCCGCTATGCGGATCCAGGCAATAGACCAGCTGGCCGCTGGCCGCCAGCGCCAGCTTGATATCGTTCTGGCGCTTGGCCGACTGCTCGTGCAACTGCTCGCGGCTGGTCCGCAGGGTGCTGATCAGCAGCGTCAGCAAGGCCGCCACGGCAAGGTAGAGCTGGGCCTCGAGCAGGGAACGGCCATGCTGGGCAGCGCTCTCGGCGAACGGGCCATCGCCCTGGCCGGTGTTGACCAGCACGAACAGGGCGAGGATCGCCACCGCTACCGAGCCGCCCCGGCCGCCCCACAGCAGCGTCACCAGCGCGGCGAAGAACAGCGGAATGTAGGTCAGCGCGAAGATCAGGCCTCGCGGCAACGGCGCCAGGGCCCGGCTATCGAAGATAAAGAAGGTCGTCAGTACCAGCGCGGCGAAGGCGGCCAGGCCGAACAGGAAATCGCCACGGCTCATGCCGCCGGAACGCATGGCGCGGAAGCGCGACCAGCCCGCCAGCACCGGCAGGACGATCAGCACGCCCACCAGGTCGGAGGCGGCCCACACGCGCGCGGTGCGCCAGAACGGCACATCCTGCATGATGGTGAACCAGCCGGCGCCCACCGCGGCGCTGGCCGCGCTGCTGACCACTCCTGCGATCAGCAGCCCACGCACAAAGGCCAGCCCCTCCAGCGAGAAGTGCGTGCGCCTGACCAGCGCCACCGCCACCGCGGCGAAGCCGATTTCGTCGAGCGAGAACAGCATCAGCCGCAAGGTATCGCGACCCTCGAACCAGCCCAGCAGCATCTGCGCGGCAAAAAAGGCCAGGCCCACCGGCAGCCAGCGGGGCAGCGGCGTCAGCATGAAGGCGGCCACGGTCACACCGGCCGGCAGCCAGATATAACCGGTAGCCGAGAACGGGCCGTTGAGCTTGTGCGAGACGAAGCCTGTGCAGAAATACAGTGCCGCCCACGACAGCAGGACGAGGGCTCGGTTGGTTGGTTTCACGTTGGCTTTCCTTGGCTGAGGCCCTGGCGCAGGTTCAGGCCCCCGGCTGGCTTGGCGGTGGCGTGCCCGCGGCTGACGCGTGCGGCGGTGCCGCTCAGCGCACAGCGGCCCGCCGCTCCTTGAACGCGCGAGGCGGGCGCGCGGCTGACTTGCCGCTGCGGGCGGGCAGGGGCCTCATCGGTTCGCGCCGGGCATTGTCGCATGGCGTTATGTAATAAAATCGTCACAATTGCGGGTATCCGGTCAGGCCGATGGCTTGCTGGTTCCGGCGCGGGCCGCGCCATTCAGGGGCGAGGCAGGCGTGGAGCCGGGCCGAACCCAGGCCGAAATATAAACGAGGAGAAATGACGCGATGGCGAAGTCCGTATTAAACAGGCAATTCCTGCCCGTGCTGCTGGCATGCGCGGCCCTGCCCCTGGCCCTGGGTGCGGCAGCCCCCGCCGCTGCCGCATGGCCGGAGAAGCCGATCCGGCTGGTGGTGGGTTTCCCCCCTGGCGGACCGGTGGATACCCATGCGCGCATTCTGGCCGAAAAGCTGCAGCCTATCCTGGGCCAGTCGGTGGTGCTGGACTACAAGGCTGGCG
This sequence comes from Cupriavidus basilensis, assembly GCF_029335485.1. GTDB lineage: Bacteria > Pseudomonadota > Gammaproteobacteria > Burkholderiales > Burkholderiaceae > Cupriavidus > Cupriavidus basilensis_E. The sequence goes on along the minus strand of NZ_JARJLM010000197.1, from coordinate 9,769 downwards.
CCGCCGGCAATATCGGCTCCGACGCTGTCGCCAAGGCGGCCCCGGACGGCTACACGCTGCTGCTGGCCAATACCGGCCAGATGGCCATCAATGGTTCACTGTATCCCAAGCTGCCCTACGCGATGCCCCGGGATTTCGCGCCGGTGGCCCGGACCGCGCTGACCCCGCTGGTGATGGTGGTCAATAACAATGTGCCGGCACGCAACCTCAAGGAATTCATTGCTTACGCGCGCGCCAACCCCGGCAAGCTTAATTTCGCCTCCGGCGGCAACGGCGGCATCTCGCACCTGATGCCGGAAATGTTCAAGCAGGCTTCCGGCACCTTTATCGTCCACATCCCCTACAAGGGCAGCGCCCCGGCGCTGACCGACGTGATGGGCGGCCAGGCGCAGATGATGGCCGACTCGATTCCGCTGTTCACGCAGTACATCAAGGCCGGCAAGGTGCGCGCGCTGGCGGTCACCTCCAGGCAGCGCTCGCCTGCCTTGCCCGAGGTGCCGACCATGGAAGAGGCCGGCCTGAAGAACTTCGAGGTGGTTGGCTTCTACGGCATGCTGGCGCCGGCGGGTACGCCCAAGGACGTGGTGGCCAGATTGTCGGGCGCGCTGCAGACGGTGCTGGCCGACGCCGATACGCGCGCCAAGCTTGCGCAGCAGGGCGCCGAGGCAGCGTGGCAGGGGCCGGAAGCGTTCGGCCAGACCATCGCCGCCGAGCAGAAGCGCTGGGGGCAGACCATCAAGGCTGCCGGCGCCAAGATCGACTAGACGGCAGGTATTGACCTGCCGCACCTCAAGCGACGTGGGCAGGACGGCCCGCCAGGAGGAGGCCCACGGTCATCCGAATTCCAATCTACAATCTGGGATGATTCCTGGGAGGGGAAATGAACCTGTCCAACTGGCTTGTTTTTTGCGGCGTCGCGCTGTTCATGGCTTTCACCCCTGGTCCGGCGGTCCTGCTGGCGGTTTCCAATTCCGTGTCGGTGGGGCCCGCCCGTGCCATGCTCGGCTCGCTTGGCAATGCCGCCGGGGTGTTCCTGGTGTCGGCTGTTGCCATGGCCGGCCTTGGCGTGGTCCTGAGCACTTCCGCGGCGGCCTTTATCGCACTCAAGGTGCTGGGCGCGGCCTACCTGATCTATCTCGGCATCCGGCAGTGGCGCAGCGGCGCGAATGCGTTCGCTGATGTGGTCCGTCCCGGCCAGCCCAGGGGGGTACGCGCGTCGTTGCGGCTGTTCGGGCACGGCGTGATCGTGTCGGTGACAAATCCGAAGAGCATCCTGTTCTTCTCGGCGCTCTTCCCGCAGTTCCTGACGCGCAACGCACCGATGCTCGAGCAGTTCCTGGTGCTGACCGCCACCTTCTCCGTCTGCACCCTGCTGTCGCACACCTTCTATGTGCTGCTTGCGCGCGGCATGAAGCGCGGCTTCTCGGATGCCAGCCGGGTGCGTCTGTTCAACCGGGTCTCGGGCGGTGCTTTCGTGGCGCTTGGCCTGGGCATGCTCCGGCTGCGCAGCAAGGCGGCCTGAGCGGCCGCCCTCCGGTCAGGCGGCCTGCGCCGCTACCATTGCGCCGGCGACGTGCCCAGCCTGCCCGCCGGACGCTCCCAGTGCATCGGCGCGCCCTGCACCACGGCCGGCGCCCTGACGCGCCGCGCCGGGCCCCATGCGGTTGCCTCGATGGCATCCGCTAGGTCGGCGGGCGCGTTGGCTGCCAGCGGCGGCAATTCTTCCCGGGCGCTGCCGGCGCCGGCCAGCAGGTGCGCCGTACGCGCCAGCGATGCCCGCACCTCGCAGCCGGCGCCCGTCGCCAGGCGCTGCGCCAGTCCCCGCACGACGGCGGTCGCCATCAGGTAGCCGGTAGCGTGGTCGATTGCCTGCACGGGCAGCGGCCCGGGACGGTCCAGCCCCCTGATGCGCATGCCCGCCTCGGCAATGCCGGTGCTCATCTGGACCAGGCTGTCGAAGCCGCGCCGTCCCTTCCACGGTCCGCTCCATCCATAGGCATCGAGCGATACATCCACCAGTCCCGGATTGATCTCCCGGCGCCGCCGCGGGTCCAGGCCAAGGCGCGCCAGCGCCTCGGGCCGGTAGCCGTGCACCAGCACGTCGGCCTGGCCCAGCAGGCGCTCCAGTGCCTGCCGGTCCGCCGCGCTCTTCAGGTCGAGCCGGGCGCAACGCTTGCCAAGCACGACGTCCGGCACGGTGCCGGGTTCTTCCCAGCCGGGCGGGTCGATGCGCAGTACATGGGCGCCGAAGCCGGCCAGGAAACGCGTGGCAACCGGGCCCGCCAGGATGCGCGTCAGGTCCAGCACGCGGATGCCGCGCAAGGGGCGCTCCCGGACGATGGCCCAGTCCGGCCGGGGTGCGGCATCGCAGGTCGTCCAGTGCAGCAGCGGCTCGCTGTTGACGGCCATCCCTTGCGGATGCGTCGCCCATGCCGCCACGGAACGCATGGCCGCGGCGCACCCGCCGTTTTCGACGATGGCGGCCTCCAGCGCGCCCGCTTGCCATCCGGATACCGCGCGCGCGACAGCCGCCTTGTCGGCCGGCACGCCGAGCACCCTGAGCGCCGCCTCGCGATGATGCGGCGCATTCGTATGCAGCCGGATCCAGCCGTCCGCCGCCTGGTAGTCGCCGGCAACGGCGTCCCATTGCGCCGGCAGCTCCCAGCCCTGCGGCCGCAGGGAGATGCCGAACCATAGCGATGCGAGGCGGCGGTCCGCCTCGACCAGCGGTGCCTGTCCCGACGCGGCGTGGATCAGGTCTGCCATGGCAAGGCCGGCGGCGCCGACGGCGGCGGTGGCCAGGTCGGTGACGGGAAAGACCGACGGCAGGTTGCCCGAGCCCGTGAATGCCAGGCGTTCGAGCGAGCCGGGGTGCCCGTTCACGCTACGCCAGATCTCGCGCGCGAAGCCTGCGGCGGTGGACGGGTCGTTCGCGGCCGGCTTGGCGACCAGCAGGGTGTCTTCGGAATTCGGCATGGCGGGATGTGGTCAGGTCGTTTAGGTGCTTTGCAGCATAGACGGCTTGTTTTAATAGTCAATATTGATTATCTTAATCAACTTAATGTGCGATATTTCGCGCTAGCGTGTTCCCCTCCTTCTCCTGTCGTGCCACCGCCATGTCCCGCTACCTGACCTCCGCGCAAGCCGCCGCCCGGCTCGGTGTTTCCCGCCCGACGCTCTATGCCTATGTCAGCCGTGGCCTGCTGCATGCGCACGATGGCGAAACGCCCCGTGAAAGCCGCTATCTCGCGGACGACGTGGAGCGCCTGGCCGGCCAGCGCACGCGCGGGCGCAAGCCGCGCGAAGTCGCCAAGGCCACACTGAGCTGGGGTTTGCCGGTGCTGGAATCGGGCATTACGCTGATCGAGGATGGGCAGCTGTATTACCGCGGCGACAATGCCGTCGCGCTGGCCGCCTCCGATACGGTGGAGGCGCTGGCCGCACTGCTGTGGCAATGCCCGCAGCAGGCGGCGTTCGGCGCTGGCGCGCCCGCGGCGCCCGCATACCTTGCGGCCATGCAGGCGGCCTATGCCGGGCGCCGCGCCGAAGAGGCGCTGTTGCCCTTGTTCACCATCGCCAGCGACGACGCCGCCACTGCGCAGTGGCAGAGATCGCCGGCGCGGCTGGCCGAGGGCTGCGGCGTGCTGGTGCGCCTGATGGCAGCCTGCCTGCTTGGCACGGCGCCCGCCAGCGAGCCCGTTCATCGGCAGTGCGCCAGCGCCTGGCAGGTGGACGACGAGGGCGCGGACCTGATCCGCATGGCGCTCGTCCTGTGCGCCGACCATGAGCTCAACGCCTCGAGCTTCACGGCGCGCTGCGTGGCCTCCACCGGCGCCAGCCTGCGCGCCGCGGTGGTGGCGGGCCTGTCCGCGTTGACCGGCGGGCGGCACGGCGGCACCACCGCGCGGGGCGAGGCGCTGTGGGACGAACTGGGCGACGCGCCGCCGGGGCCGAGGCTGCGCGAGCGGCTCGCCAGGGGGGAAGACCTGCCTGGCTTCGGACATCACCTCTATCCCGCCGGCGATGTCCGCGCCGCCGCCTTGCTGGCGCGGATTCTTCCGCATCATCCCCAATGGCAGGAGATCATCGACGAAGCGTTCGCCCTGATCGGGCAGCGGCCGTCGGTCGACTTCGCGCTGGTTGCCCTGCGCCGGCATCTGCGGCTCCCGCCTGGCGCTGCCTTCGGTCTGTTTGCCCTTGGCCGCACCATCGGCTGGATCGCGCATGGCATCGAGCAGCGCGCCGACGCGGAGCTGATCCGGCCGCGCGCGGCCTATATCGGGCCGCGGCCCGAGGCCGGCCGCAGCTTCGGCGGCGCGTAACCCGGGCGGCCCGATCGACGCCAGTCCCCGGCCATGCCACGCGGGGCCGGCTGGTGCCGCCGTCCTCCTGCATCGAGGGCACTAAGCAGCCAGTCGTGCTGCGCGCTGTTGCAAGTGCCGCACAGCCTCCCGCGCGGCGGCGCCCAGCCCTGCGAGGTCCAGGCCCGGAATCGCATCGTGCTCGGCGACCACGCGTCCGCCCACCAGCAATGCGCGCAGCGACGGCCTTCCGCCGCTTGCCACCGGTGCGATGGCCGGATCGTGCAGGCCGAAGCAGCGCGGGTCGTCGAGGCGGTAGATGGCGAGGTCGGCGGCCTTGCCCGGTTGCAGCGTGCCGATGGCATCCAGTCCGAGCACGGCGGCGCCCCCGGCCGTGCCCCAGCGCACCACGTCCTCGACCCGCGCCGCATCGGCCCCGCCTTCGAAGCTCCCGCCTTCGGCACGTGGCCGCGCCTCGTGCCCGCGCCGCGCCCGCTGCAGCAGCCAGGCCGCATGTGCCTCGGATATCATGTCGGCCGCTTCGTTCGAGGCAGCACCATCCACGCCGAGCGAGACCGGCACCCCGGCCGCTTCGAGTGCCGGGATGTCGGCAATGCCGCTGCCCAGCCGCCCATTGCTTTGCGGACAATGGGCAATACCCGTGCCGCTGGCACCGAGCTGGCGGATCTCGTCCGCGCCGAGCTTCACCAGGTGGGCGAACCAGACATCCGGGCCAAGCCATTCATGCTCGCCGCAGAAGGCCACCGGCGTGGCCCGGTGCATCTCCCGCGCGGCGTTCTGGTATTCCACCGTTTCCGACAAATGGCTGTGCAGCCGGATGCCAAGGCGCCGCGCGGTGCGCGCGCAGGTGCGCAGCGCCTCGGGCGGCATCGAGTACAGCGGCGTGGTGGGCGCCATCGCCACGCGGCGCATGGCGTCCGGCGCGCACTGGTGGTAGCGCGCGGCGAGCCGTTCGCAATCGGCCAGGAACCGGTCGAGCGATTCCGGCCGCAGCGCCTGCGGCAGGTTGCTCTCCAGCTGGCGGGTGCGGGTGGCGCCGCCGCGGCACAGCACGAAGCGCAGCCCGAGCGCCTCGGCCTCCTCGAACAGGATGGCCGAACTGTCGTAGGGCATGCCGGGATAGTAGAGATAGTTGTGGTCGGCCACCGTGCCGCAGCCGCTGCGCACCAGTTCCACCAGGCCGATGCGGACGGCCAGCCGGAAGGTGGTCTCGTCGAAGGCGGCGCGGAAGCGGTAGGGCGTGGCGCCGAGCCAGGGGGTGAGCGACAGGTCCAGCCCCGCGGGATCGCCCTTGAGCAGCGACTGGAACAGGTGGTGATGCGTATTGACCCAGGCCGGGTAGACCACGCAATCGGTGGCGTCGATGACTGGCTCGCCCGGGCGCGGGCCGAGCTGGCCGATGGCCTCGATGACACTGCCGGCAACGCGCAGGTCGGGCCCCGGATGGCGCTCGCCGGTACCGGCAAGGCCGGTCAGGATCGCGGTGGCATTGCGGATCAGGATGGAGTTCGTCGTCATGCCAGCTCGCTTTCGTGCCAGTGGGACAGCGCCAGCCGCGAGACTACCGCCATCGCGCCGAACAGCAGGACGCCCGTCAGCGTGATCAGGAACAGCGCGGCGAACAGGCGCGGGATATTGAGGGCGAAGCCGGCCTGCAGGATCTGGTAAGCCAGGCCGGCACCGGTGCCACCGGTGCCGGCCACGAATTCCGCCACCACTGCGCCGATCAGCGCGAGGCCGCAGGAGATGCGCAGGCCGCCGAAGAAATACGGCAGCGCGCTCGGGATGCGCAGGCGGCGCAGGGTATCCCAGCGGCTGGCGCGGTTGATGCGGAACAGGTTGAGCAGGCCGGGGTTGACGCTGCGCAGGCCGAGTACGGTGTTGGAGATGATCGGGAATACAGCCACCATGGTCGCGCAGATCACCAGCGCCAGGGTCGGCTCCTTGACCCAGATGATGATCAGCGGCGCAATGGCCACCACCGGCGTCACCTGCAGCAGGATCGCATAGGGAAACAGGCTGGCCTCGATCACGCGGCTTTGCACGAACACGAACGCCGCGGCGGTGCCGGCCACCACCGCCAGCGCGAAGGCCAGCAGCGTGATGCGCAGCGTGACCCATAGGGAGCCGGCCAGCAGGCGCCAGTCCTCCACCAGCGCATGGCCGACGGCGGTGGGTGCGGGCACCAGGTAGGCGGGTACGGCGAGCGCGGTGCAGATCACCTGCCAGGCCAGCAACAGCAGCACGCCGACGGCAAGCGGGGCGGCCACGCGCTGTACGGCGGGGCGTGACAGTAGCGGGGGATGCATGGGGGCTCCTGGTTTGCTTGATGGTTGCGGGTCCGGTGCTGCCGGCGTGCTCAGTGCGCGTTCTGGCCGGGACCGGCGCCGGTATTGGCCTGCGTCAGCAGCGCCGAAAGCTGCGCGCAGTACTGCGTGAAGGCAGGCGAGACGCGGAAGGCTTCGTCGCGAAGCTCCGGCCCTTCGATTGCCACGTCGGCAATCACGCGGCCCGGCCGCGCCGCCATCACCACCACCCGGCTCGAGAGGTAGACCGCTTCGTAGATGCTGTGGGTGACGAACACCACGGTGAGGCCGCGCTCGGCCCACAGCGCGCGCAGGTCGGCGTCGAGCCTGTTGCGGGTGAACTCGTCGAGCGCACCGAAGGGCTCGTCCATCAGCAGCAGGTCCGGGTTGGTGACCAGCGCCCGCGCGATCGACACACGCATCTGCATGCCGCCGGACAATTCACGCGGATAGACCGAGCCAAAGCGGCCCAGTCCCACCAGCGCCAGCGCGCGCTGCACGCGCTCGCCGGCCTCTGCGCGCGGCATGCGGGCCAGGTCCAGCGGTAGCCGCACGTTGTCGGCCACGCGTGCCCACGGCATCAGGGTGGCTTCCTGGAACACCATCGCCAGCGTGCGCCCGGCGGCGTCGGTGGCGATGGGCAGGGCCGGGTTGCCCCACCAGCGCAAATGTCCCGCCGAGGGTGTTTCCAGGCCGGCAAACAGCTTGAGCAGGGTGCTCTTGCCGCAGCCCGACGGGCCCAGCAGCGAAACGAACTCGCCGGGCTGGATCGCCAGCTTGACGCGCTCCAGCGCCACGGTGCCGTTGGGATAGGTCTTCTCGACCTGGTTGGCGAACAGCAGGGGCGCGTCGGCGCCACGGGCGCCGCGGCCGGCAGGCGCGGGTTCGCCGCCGGCGTCGGATACACCGTTGCCGGTGCCTGGGCCCGGGGATGCGGCCGGGGTTTGCATGGCACTGCGAAAGAAGGCGCTCATGGCGGTCTCCGTATCTGGTCTGTCCGGTTCAGCCGCGTACCACGGGAATGCGGAAGGCTTCCTTCTCGCCATGCCGGGTGAACAGTTCCATCAGCATCTTGCGCATCAGCAGGCCGGGCTTGTCGGATTCCATATGGAATTCGACACGGCGGCGCGTGTCGACGCAGGCGTCGTAGTCGGTGGCTTCCAGGATGTCGCGGTCCTCCGCAACGATGGGTGCGTCCCAGTCGATCAGTTCCTGGGTCGAGCAGTCTTCCTCGCCGTCGTTGCGATACAGCCATTGCGACAGCATCACGCTCTGGTCGTCGATCGGCGTAGCGCAGTTGTAGATGATGTGATGGCGTCCGCTGGCCGGATAGGTGCAGCCGAAGCGGCGCGTGAACGGCAGGTCCCAGCGGTTGAACAGATGGCGGTGCGTGATCGGCTCGGTGGTGCCGGTGACGCGGTGGCCCGCTTCGATATTGCGGATCGGCACCAGGGTCTCGGCCTCGAAGCCCCACTCGCGCTGCTGCAGCGCGTATTTCTCCGGCGTGGGCTGCTCTGCCAGGCCGAAGTTGGCGCGGTGCACGAAGCTGAAGTGCGAGTTGTCGAAGGCGTTTTCCATCACGCGCAGCGAGCTGGTATTCCACTTCTCGTAGAACTGGAAGATGCGGCGGTACGCGGGATCACCGTCCTCGGGGAAGTCGGGAACAGGTTGTAGCGGATCGTCCAGCGCCACCCACACGTAGCCATATTTTTCCTGCACGCGATAGGCCTGCACCTTGGCGCTGGAGGGAATGGCGTTGTCCGGCGCCTGTGGAATCCGCACGCAACTGCCGGAGCAGTCGTATTCCCAGCCGTGGTAGCCACAGACAATATCGCCGCGTTCGTTGACCCACCCCTTGGAGAGGCGGGCGGTGCGGTGGCAGCAACGGTCCTGCAGTGCCGCGGGCTTGCCGTCGGCGCCCTTCCACAGCACCAGGTTTTCGCCCAGCAGGGTGAACGGCTTGGGGCCGCCGTCGAGCATCGAGACTGGCATCAGTGCATACCAGAAGCGGCGCAGCACGGGTTGTTGGGTAACCAGCATGTCAAATCCTTGTATGGGGGTGATCTTTGTCGGGCGGCTTGCGCAACGTCAGGGCATGACCTTCAGGTCCTTCACGAATTGCGTGGTATAGGCCTGTTTCCAGTCGGTATCGGCCTTTAGCAGGCCAGCACCCACCATGAAGTCGCGGGTCTTCTGCCAGCGCGCATCCGTCATCACGCCGATGCCGTAGCGGGCCGCATCGCCGCCGCCGACCATGTTGTATTCCTTGAGTTTTTCCACGCCCCAGGCGAGTTGGTCGTCCTTCATATTGGGGTTCTCCTGCTTGATCAGCGCATTGGCGGGAGCCGGGTCGGCCAGGTAGCTCTTCCAGCCTTCCATCGTTGCCTTGACGAAGCGGGCGACGACGTCCGGTTTTTCCTTGACCGTTTTCTGCATGGTGACGATGGTGGTGCCATAGGGCGGGTAGCCGTCGTCGGCGAACAGGAAGAAGCGCGTCTTGGCGCCGGCCTTGTTCGCGGCGAACACCTCGGAGGAGGCGTAAGCCTGCTGGGCCGATTGCGGGTCGGCGAAGAAGGGCTGCAGGTTGAAGGTGTAGACGCGCGACCGGGCTTCGTCGAGCTTGTATTTGCCCTTGAGCCACGGCCACCACGTGGTGCGGCCGGAGGTGGAGACCAGCACCGTGCGGCTCTTCAGGTCGGCCAGGCTCTTGACGTCCTCATGGGTCATCATGCCTTGCAGGTCGGTCTGGAAGGAGGTGGCCACGGTGGTGACCGGCACACCCTGCTCAACGCTCTTGAGCACCTGCAGGTCATAGCCCATCAGGAAATCGGCCTGCCCGCTGGTGAGGATCTGCATGCCATTGACCTGCGGGCCACCCATGTGGACGGTGACATCGAGGCCGTACTTCTTGTAGATGCCCTTGGCCACCGCCTGGTAGAAGCCGCCATGTTCGGCCTGGGCATACCACGAGGTGAGGAAGGTCACCTTGTCGGCGGCCAGCGCGGTGGCGGGAACCGCCGTGAGCGCGAGTGCGGCGCAAGCGCCGGCGATCAGCAGGCGGCGCAATAGGGAAGGCGTCATCATGGGGGCTCCTGTGCGGATGTTTGCGGGGGAAATCCGGATGGGTGCTGCAACAGGCGG
>NZ_JARJLM010000196.1 GCF_029335485.1 Cupriavidus basilensis | reverse complement strand
CAAGGTGACGGGCGCCATATCGGTGGCGCCGGATGATCCAGTACCGAACGGGAGCTTTCCATGAGTTTCGATCGCGACGACGCCACATTCCTGGTTCTCGTCAATCACGAAGAGCAGTATTCGATCTGGCCTGACTACAAGGCCATTCCGGGCGGATGGCGCGCGGCGGGCTTCAGCGGTGGCAAGCAGGCCTGCCTGGACTATATCGAGCGCACGTGGACCGATATGCGTCCGCTGAGCCTGCGCCGCTTCATGGAGGATCCAACGCGGACGAACGCCTGACCATGGCCGCGTTGCAGCTGTTCTGCCTGCCGCACGCGGGGGCCAGTGCCACGACGTATCTGCGCTGGCGCCGCCTGTTGCCGGCCGATATCGCGCTGGTTCCGCTGGAGCCGCCCGGCCGTGGCGCGCGTCTCGACGAGCCGCTGCTGCGGGATTTCGAGGCCCTCGCCAGCGCGATGACCGATGCCCTGTGCCGGCATCGCGCGCATGCCGGCATGCCGTATGCGCTCTTCGGCCACAGCATGGGCGGCTTGCTTGCCTGGCGCGTCTGCCATCTGCTGCGCGAGCGTGGCTATGGCTTGCCGCGTGGCCTGGTCGTTTCCGGCTGCGCCGCACCCACCCGACGGGATTCCCGGCGCCTGGCCCCCCTGCGCGGCGACGCGGCGCTGGCCGAAGACCTTCGCAAGCACGGCGGCACGCCCGAGGCCGTCTTTGCCGATCCCGAGCTGCTGCGCATGACGCTGGACGTGCTCGATGCCGACTATCGCGTCTGCGAGAGCTTCCAGCGTGCCGACGTCCCACCGCTGCCGATGTCGCTGCATGTCTTCGCGGGCCACGACGATCCGATCCTGCCCGCCGACCTCCATGCCTGGGCCATCGAATCCCAGGTCGGCCACACGCTGGACTGGTTTGCCGGCGGGCATTTCTTCCTGCACGACGATCCGGCCGCAGTGGTTCGCCGCCTCGTGACCCATCTGGAGGCGCCTCAGGCATCCACCATGCCCGCGTTTGCGTGACGCCCGCCGCGTCGCCCAAGCATCCACGCCAACCGTCTTCCTGAAAAGTCGATCCCAAGTATGCAGTCCGCTCCAAACGTCCCGGCCACGCTGGTGGCCCACCTCGGCCAACTGGCCGTGCACCGCGCCGGCGATACCGCACTGATCACCATCGACGCCGCCGGCGATACCCGCTACGACTACGCCTCGCTCGATGCCCGCGTGCGCGCCCTCGCCTCCCATCTGGCGTCGCGCGCCGCACCCGGCGACCGCGCGATGCTGCTGCTCGACAGCGGGATCGATTACATGACCGCGTTTTTCGCCTGCCTCTACGCGGGATTGATCGCCGTGCCCGCCTTCGAGCCCGGCGCGGTCCGCTCGGCGCAGGTCGCGCGATTGCGCGCCATGGCCAGCGATGCGGACCCCGCGCTGCTGCTGACCAGCACGGCGCAGGCCACCGCGCACCACGATGCGCTGGCCGCCATCGCACCGCGTGCCGCCGTGATCCTGGCCGATGATCCGCAGCCGCCCGCGCGGGACGACTGGCATCCCTACCCTGCCGGCCCGGACACGCTGGCCTTCCTGCAATACACGTCGGGGTCCACGGCTTCGCCGAAGGGCGTCATGGTCAGCCATGGCAATGTCATTGCGAACGAGGTGGCGATCGCGACCGGCATGGGCGTGCGGCCCGGCGACACGATGGTCAGCTGGCTGCCGCTGTATCACGACATGGGCCTGATCGGCGGCCTGCTGCAGCCCATCCACAGCGGCGTGCCCGTGGCGATGATGTCGCCGCAGTTCTTCCTGGAGCGGCCGGCACGCTGGCTGCAGGCCATCAGCCGGCATCGCGGCACGCTGTCGGGCGGCCCCGATTTCGCCTATCGGCTTTGCGTCGAACGCGTGCGCGACAGCCATTTCGAAGGGCTCGACCTGTCGAGCTGGGACGTCGCATTCTCGGGCGCGGAGCCCGTGCGCGCCGACACGCTGCGTGCCTTCGTCGACCGCTTCGCACCGGCCGGCTTCCGCAAGCAGGCGCTGTATCCGTGCTATGGCCTCGCCGAGGCTACGCTGTTCGCCACTGGCGGCAAGCGTGGCACGGGCATGCTGAGCAAGCGTTTCGACCCTGCCGCCCTGGCACAGGACCTGGGGAAGACGGCGAATGCCACCGACAGCGGCATGGAACTGGTCGCCTGCGGATTCCCCCGCGCCGACCATACCGTGCGCATTGCCGATCGGGATGGCCGGGCAGTCGCGGATGGGCACGTTGGCGAGATCGAAATCGCGGGCCCGAGCGTGGCCCACGGCTACTGGCGCAATGCCAGCGCCACGGCGGCCACGTTCACTGGCGACGCCGGTGCCGAACGCTGGCTGCGCACCGGCGATCTCGGCCTGATGCGCGACGGCCAGCTCTACATCGCGGGCCGGCGCAAGGACCTGATCATCGTACGCGGCCAGAACCTCTATCCGCAGGATATCGAGCAGGCTGTGGAAGCGAAGGTCACCGCCGCGCGCCGTGGCCGCGTGGCGGCGTTTCCCGTGCAGGGCCCCAATGGCGAGGCGATTGGCATTGCCGTCGAGATCTCGCGGCCGGACCAGAAGCGCATCGGACATGTGGCGCTGGTCCAGGCGCTCGCGGAAGCGGTCGGCAATGCCTGTGGCGAAACGCTGGCCGTGGCGCTGCTGCTGAACCCCGGTGGCCTGCCCAAGACCACCAGCGGCAAGCTCCAGCGCAGCGCGTGTCGGCAGGGTTGGCTCGACGACGGCCTGGACGCCTGCGCCGTGTGGTCGCATGGCGCCTTCTCGCGCGGCGGAATCTCCGCCAACGGCCAGGCCCCGGCCGCCGGTGAGCCCCCTCGCGGCGAAACCGAGATCGCCCTTGCCGCGTTGTGGCAAGAGCTGCTGGGCGCGGCGCCCGCCGACCGGCAGGCTCATTTCTTTGCGGCCGGCGGCAGTTCGCTGACGGCCGCGCGCCTTGTGGCACGCCTGCGTGAGCGATTCGGCGCGGCGGTGCCCATGCGTCTGCCGTTCGAGCACCCTACGCTCGCCGCCTGCGCGGCCGCGCTGGAGTCGCTCCAAGTCGGCGGCAACGATGGCGCCGACGCGCCGATTGCGCGCGCACCGCGTACCGGCGAGATGCCGCTGGCGCCCGCGCAGCAGCGCATGTGGCTGACGGACCGCATTGCCGCGCCCGCTGACCGCTGGATCTACAACATGGCCGGCGGCCTGCGCCTTGCCGGCCCGCTCGACGCGCAGGCCATGCGCGCCAGCCTGAACGCGCTCGTCGAACGCCACGAAATCCTGCGTACGTCCTATCCGGCCGACGCGAACGGTGCGCCCACCGCGCGCATCGCGTCCGCGCTGACGATCGATCTGCCGTACCACGACCTGTCGTCGCTGGACGCATCCCAGCGCGCGGCGGCCTTGCACGAACTGGCCGAAGCCCAGGCGCGCGAACCATTCGATCTGTCCAGCGCCCCGCTGCTGCGCGCGCGGCTCGTGCGGCTGGCCGACGACGATCACGCGCTGCTGCTCACGCTGCACCATATCGTCGGCGATGGCTGGTCCATCGACATCCTGCTCGATACGCTCGCGGCCGGCTACAACGCCGCCATCGCGGGCACCGCGCTCGATCTGCCGCCGCTGCCGATCCAGTACGCGGATTACGCCGTCCATCAGCATGGCGCGGACGACGCGCGGTCCCAGCCATCCGATGCCTCGTTCTGGCGCGATGCGCTGCAAGGCGCGCCGCGCCTTACGACGATCCCGTCGCCAAACCGTCGCCCGCCCGTGGCCTCGACCACCGGCGCCGCATGCTACAGCGAGCTTCCCGATGCGCTGCTGGCGCGCGTCGATGCGCTGGCCCGTGCCCACGGCGCCACGCGCTACATGGTGCTGCTGGCAGCCTTCCACGCGCTGCTGCACAGGCTGGGCGGTGCCGAAGACCAGTTGGTCGGCATCGACGTGGCCTGCCGCACGCGGCGCGAGCTGGAGGAACTGATCGGCTTCTTCGTCAACGTGCTGCCGCTGCGCGCGCGGCCCCATGCCACGCTGACGTTCGCCGCCCTGCTGGCCCAGTTGCGCGATGCCACGCTGGCCGCTTTCGATCATCAGGCTCTTCCCTTCGAGCGCATTGTCGAAGTGGCCGGCGTGCCGCGCGAGCGCGCGTGGCACCCGCTGGTCCAGATGCTGTTCGTGCTGCAGAACACGCCTGCCGACGCGCGCCAGTTCGCGGGCCTGCGTGCCGAACGCCTGCCGACGCCTGTCCACGCCGCCAAGTTCGACCTCGCCGTGTTCCTCGACCCCCACGCCGATGGCCTGCGCGCCGAATGGGTCTACGCGACGGCCCTGTTCCCGCGCGCCACCGCGCACCGCATTGCCGATGCCTACGGCGCCGTGCTGGCCCAGGCCGTGTCGAACCCCGCCCTTCCGTTGTCCGGCCTCGTTGTGCCGGCCGGCCTTTGCGAACCCGCTACCGATATGCCCGCCATGACTTCCAGCCAGATTTCCAGTCCCGGCAAGCTCGACAAGCTCGCCAAGCTCAACAAACTCGGCAAGGTCGCCGGGCTCCCGAAAACGGCGGCAGAAGCGGCTCCGGCCGCGCCGCTCGTGCGGACGTCGTTCCTGTCGCCGGGCCAGACCTTCCCCATCGTGATCGAACCGACCACGCCGGACCTGGACCCCGTGGCATGGGCGCTGGCCCATCGGCAGGACATCGAGGCCAGGCTGTGCCGCCACGGCGGCATCCTGCTGCGCGGCTTCGGCCTGCGCACGCCGCAGGAGTTCGAACGGTTCGCGGAATCGATCGAGCCGGGGCTCTATGGGTCGTATGGCGATCTGCCGAAGAAGGAAGGCGGCCGCAACACGTATCGCTCCACGCCGTATCCGGAGCGCGAGATGATCCTGTACCACAATGAAAGCGCGCACCTGTCGCGCTGGCCGCGCAAGCAGTGGTTCTTCTGTGAGCTGCCCTCGCCCGTCGGCGGTGCCACGCCGATTGTCGACTGCCGCGAGATGTATCGCCGGCTGCCGCGCGAACTGGCCGCCCGCTTCGAAAGCAAGGGGCTGCGCTACGTGCGCACGTTCAACGACAAGCTCGATGTGAGCTGGCGCGACTTCTTCAAGACGGACTCGCGCGACGAGGTGGAGGCCCGGCTGCGCGCCTCGGGCACCGATTTCGCATGGCTGGACGCCGATACGCTGCAGACCCGCGAGCAATGTCCCGCCGTGATTGCCCACCCGGTCACCGGCGAGCGCAGCTTCTTCAATCAGGTGCAGCTGCACCACACGGCCTGCCTGGACCCCGAGGTGCGACGCGACCTGCTGGAGATCGTCGGCCCGCAGCGGATGCCACGGCAGGTGCTGTTTGGCGACGGCAGCCCGATTGGCGACGACGTGATGGCGCTGATCGGCGAACTGTATGAAGCCTGCGCCGTGCGCTTCCAGTGGCGCCAGGGCGACGTGGTCATGCTCGACAACATGCTGGCAGCCCACGCGCGCGATCCGTTCGAGGGGCCGCGCAAGATCGTCGTGGCGATGGGCGACATGTTCGAGCGCCGCGACCTGCCGGCATTGGCGGGCCGTCCCGCTACGGCGGACAGCGCTGAAGTGGCCCCCGCCACGCTGGAGGGCTGAACGATGAATGCCATCGTCCATCCGTTCGGCACCGGAAGCGATTTCCCGGGCCACGCCCAAGCCCTTGGCCGCGAACAGCGGGCATTCGAAGCACACGCGGACGTTCCGCTCACGCTGACAGCCACCCTCGACGGCACGCTCGATGCCGAGCGCCTGCAGCGGGCACTGGCGCACGTCGCCGCGCGCCATCCGGCTGCGCGCCTGGCATTCGGACGCGTCGACGGCCTGCGCGGACTGCGCCAGCATTTCGAAGGCCCGGCGCCCGTCATGACGCTGTCGGCGCCTGCAGCCCGTGGTGATGTGCCGGCCTTGCAGGCAAGCGTCCAGCGCCTTCGCGAACCGGGCGGCGCCGAACGTACGCACGTATCGCTGGCCGCCAATCCGCTCGCCATCGATGGCCCGAGCCTGGTCACGCTGATGCGCGAACTCGCGCAGGCGTACGCCGACGATGCCGTGCCGGCCGGGGAAGCCCCGCTGTCCTATGCCGATTACCTCGAGTGGACCGCCGGTCTCGCGCAGGACAACGTCGAGGCCGGGCAAGCCTACTGGCAGGCCGTGCGCGACCGTCTTGCCGGGCTCGACGCCCCGCGCCTGCCGTGGCGGCAGGCGGGCGCGGCGCCCATTGGCGCGCTGCGCACGCTATCGGCACCACTGCCGGAGGCAGATGCCGCTGCGCTCGCCGGCCTGGCCAACCAGCTCGACCTGCCGCTCGTGCATGTGCTGCAGGCGGCATGGTGGCTGCTACTCGCCCGACTCGATCCCACGGGCCGATTCTGCGCGGGCTGGTGGCAAGATAGCCGCGACGATTTCGAGGCGCTGGCCGGCGCCGTCGGCCGCTACGAGTCGGTGCTCCCCGTCACGGTAGAGCCCGACGCGGAACGCAGCGTCGCCGATTGGCTCGGCCAGTTCAGCGCCCAGCTTCAGCAGCACGCGGGCTGGCGCGAGCACGCCACGGCCGATGCCGCGTCCGGCACGCCGACGCGTATCGGCTTCGCCACCACCGGCCCTGCCCTGCTCCGCGCGCATCACGGCGATATCGAATGGCGCATCGCTGCGCCGCAGGCACCGACGCCGGGCGTCGAGCTGGCGCTGCACGTCCATGCCGGCTATGCTGGTTTGCCAGGCGAACTGGCGCTGCACTATTCGGCTGAGCACTATCGCGCCGACGCGATGGCCTGCCTGCTCGACCAGTACCTGACCCTGCTGCGGACCCTGCCGACGCAGTCGGGGACCACCGTCTCGGCGCTGCCGCTGGCCACGGCCGCGGATCAGGCTCGTATCGCGGCGATGCACGGTCCGGCGCTGCACGTCGGCACCCAGATGCTGCCGCAGCGGCTGGCACACTGGGCCGCCGAACGGCCACTGGCCGCCGCGCTATCCGCCGGTGGCCGCCAGTGGGGCTATGCGGAACTGTCCGCCGCCGTCGATGCGCTGGCGAGCCATCTGCCGTCACTGGGTTGGCGCCCGGGCCAGCCGGTGGGCCTGCTGCTGCCACGTTCCGGCGAACTCGTGATCGCGCTGCTGGCGGTGATGCGTGCCGGTGGCGCCTATCTGCCGCTGGACCCCGCATGGCCGCCGCAGCGGCGCGCGCGGATCCTGGCGGACGCCGGCGCCACGCTGGTGCTGACCGACGCCGCGCACCTCGCGGACGCAGCCGGTCCGACACCGCACGCGGATGTCGCCGCGTGGTCGGCGTCTTCGTCCGGCGTCACGTCCGGGGCGTCGCTGCCCGATATCGAAGCGGACCAGACGGCCTACGTGCTCTACACGTCGGGCTCCACGGGCACGCCGAAGGGGGTGCCGATCTCGCACGCCCAGTTGCTCAACTATGCGGCGGCCTCCGGCCAGGCGCTGCGGCTCGATCGCTGCGAGCGCTTTGCGCTGACGTCCACCGTGGCGGCCGATCTCGGCAACACCACGCTGTTCGGCGCGTTGTGGCATGGCGGCTGCCTCTGCGTGGCGGACGATGCCGATATGCAGGATGCGGCCAGCTTTGCCCGCTTCCTCGCCCGCGAACAGGTGGACTGCCTGAAGATCGTCCCGTCCCATCTCGATGCGCTGCTCGACGGCGATGCGGCGCCGCTGGCGCTGCCGCCGCACGCCACGGTGGTGGTGGGCGGCGAAGCGGCCTCGCCGGCATTGCTGGCGCGCCTGCGCAAGCGCGCACCCGATGTCCGCCTCTGCCATCACTACGGCCCCACGGAGACCACCGTGGGGATCCTGGTCCACGAAGCGGGCCGTGCCGCCGACCTGCCGGAAGCGCCCCTGCCGCTGACGCGTGTCCTGGCGAACTGCGAGGCTCATGTCCGCACTGTGGCGGGGCAGCCGGCGACGGTCGGTGAAACGGGCGAACTCTATCTGGGCGGCGCCCAGCTTGGCGCCGGCTATCTCGGTGGCGTGGCCAGTGACGCCTTCGTCCCGCATCCCGAGCACGCTGGCCGGCGGCTTTACCGCAGCGGCGACCTTGCACGCTATCTGCCCGAAGGCGGTATCGAGCTGATTGGCCGCGCCGACAGCCAGATCAAGATTCGCGGATTCCGCATCGAGTGCGGCGAGATCGAACAGGCGTTGGACGCACTGCCCGGCGTCCGTCAGGCGGTCGTGCTGCCGGTGACGGCCGACGACGGTACGACACGTCTGGCCACGTGGCTCGTGCCCGAGGCGGAAGCGGATGGCGCGCTGACAGCCGCGCGACGCAATGCACTGCGCCAGGCGCTGGCGGAGCGCCTGCCCGATCCGATGATTCCCGCGCAGTGGTTTGCCGTCGCGGCGCTGCCGCGCCTACGCAACGGCAAGATCGATCGCCGGGCACTCGCTGCTTCGGCCCTTGCCGAGCCGGCCGGGGCGTCCGTCCCGTCCCGCGCGCCGGACAGCGCGCTGGAAGCGCTGCTGCTCGACCAACTGCGCGATCTGCTTGGCGCGCCCACGCTGGCGGTCCATGACGATCTGTTCGAGGCCGGCGGCCATTCGCTGCTGGTCATCAAGCTGGTGGCGCGCATTCGCAAGCTGCTCAAGCTGGAAATCGCGCCTGCGGTGGTGTTCGACGCCCCGAGTGCCGCCGCGTTGGCCGGCGCCCTGCGCGCCACGGCTACGGACCCCGATGGCCTGGAGACGCTCGCCGGCCTGCAACGCCAGTTGGCGGCAATGTCTCCGGAGGCCCTTGCCGCCCTGCGCGCATCGGCCGGCGCCACGGCATGACGACAGCCCCGGCGCGATGGACGCGCCGGGGCGTCGACCGATCGGGATACCGGGAAAACAGGCTACTTCTTCAGGACCGCATTCATGACGCAATCTTCCAACGCTGCTCAGCAGGCAGCGCTGCTGGCGCTTCTGCTGGAGCAGGACGCCGAATCCGCAACGCACGCGGCCGCCCAGTTGCCTGCTGGCGTGGATGCCGACGCCATGGCGTCCACTGGGCCAGCCGATGGCGGCGACGCCCCGCTGTCGTTCTCGCAGCAGCGGCTGTGGTTCCTTCTGCAATACGAGCCGGGCAGCACTGCCTACAACCAGACGCGCGCCTATGTGCTGCGCGGGGCGCTGGACCGCGCCGCGCTGGATGCCGCGCTGCGCGCCGTGATGGCACGGCATCCGGCGCTGCGCACGCGCTTCGTCGCCGATGCGGCCACGCCGGGCGCGCTGCCGCGACAGGTGGTGGAGCCCTCGCCGGCGTTTGCGCTGGCAGAGGCCCCGCTGGCGATGGGCGCTGACGCGCTGCACGCCCGCATCGACGCCGAAGCCGCGCGGCCGTTCGACCTGGGCCAGGCGCCGCTGCTGAGGGCGACGCTGCTGATGCGCGCCCCCAACGACCACGTGCTGCTGCTGTCGCTGCACCACATCGTCTCGGACTTCGTCTCGAATGCCGTGATTGCGCGCGATCTCGCGCAAGCCTACGGTCAAGCCTTGGCGGGCGACGCCGTGCGCCTTGCGACACCGGGTGCGACCTTTGCCGCTCATGCCAGCCGCCAGCGCGATGCCCTGGCCAGCAGCGCGCTCGATACGCAGCGCGACTGGTGGCAACGCCTGCTGGGTAGCCATGTGCCCGCGCTGCAGCTCCCCACGGACCGCCCGCATGGCGCCGACGCGACGCGTATCGCCCGCCGCGTCAACGCTGCCTTGCCCGCGCGGCTCGCCCGCACATTGCGCGCGTTCTGCGTCGCGCAGCGCTGCACCCCGTTCGTGGCGCTGCTGGCGGCGTGGCAGGCGCTGCTGAGCCGCCATGCGGGGCAGGATGACTTTGCCGTGGGCGTGCCGCACACCGGCCGCGACGGCGATGGGCTCGACGATGTGGTCGGCTTCTTCGCCGATACCCACGTCTACCGCTCGCGCGTCTTGCCTGGCGTGACCGGCCGCGCGCTCTGCGAAAGCCTGCGCGCC
The DNA here is from genome assembly GCF_029335485.1 of Cupriavidus basilensis. Classification (GTDB taxonomy): domain Bacteria; phylum Pseudomonadota; class Gammaproteobacteria; order Burkholderiales; family Burkholderiaceae; genus Cupriavidus; species Cupriavidus basilensis_E. The sequence goes on along the minus strand of NZ_JARJLM010000196.1, from coordinate 1,882 downwards.
GATGCGCTGGGCGCGCTGGGCCACGCGGCACTGCCGTTCGAAGTGCTGCTCGACCGCATGCACGTGCCGCGCGATGCGGGCCGGCCGCCGCTGTTCCAGGTGATGTTCAACCTGCGCACCGCCACGGCAGGTGCCGGGCTGTCGCTGCCGGGCCTGACCGTGGAGGCGGTGGAAGCCCGCGAGACGGGCGCCAAGTTCGACCTGATTCTCGATGTGGAAACCGGCGCCGAAGATGTCACGCTCCATCTGGAGTACGACTGCGCGCTGTTCGACGCCGCCAGCGCCGAGCGCCTGCTGCGCTACTACGTGACGCAGTTGTCGGGCCTGATGCATCAACCGGACCTGCCGCTGACGGCGACGCCGCTGCTCGACGCGTACGACGGCGCGGTGCTTGCGCACCAGCTTGCCGCCGGCCGCCCGCTGCGGCGCGCCGCTGCCATCGAGCCCGCGCATCGCCAGATCCAGCGCCACGCGGCGCGTTCCGCCGATGCCATCGCCCTGCGCCATGGCGACACCACGGTCAGCTATGGAGACCTCGAACGGCGCGCCAACCGGCTCGCGCACCGGCTGATCGCACTCGGCGTGGGGCCCGAGGTGCGCGTCGGCATCGCCATGGAACGCTCGCCCGAGATGATCGTCGGGCTGCTGGCGATCCTGAAGGCCGGCGGCGCCTATGTGCCGTTCGATCCGGCCTATCCGGCCGAGCGGCTGGCCTATCTGTTCGAGGACAGCGGCATTGCGGCGCTGCTGACGCAACCGGCGCTGCGCGACCTGCTGCCGCCGCGCGATGGCCTGCCGGTGCTGATGCCGGATGCCGACGCCGACGATCTCGTGTGGCCCGACACGGCGCCCGATGTCGACGTGCGGCCGGAACATCTGGCCTACGTGATCTATACGTCGGGCTCCACGGGGCGGCCGAAAGGGGCGCAACTGCAACACGGCAACCTGTCGCGGCTGCTGGCGTCCACGCAGCATTGGTTCGGCTTCAACGAGGACGACGTCTGGACGCTGTTCCACTCGTATGCGTTCGATTTCTCGGTGTGGGAGATCTTCGGCGCGCTGTGCCACGGCGGCCAGCTTGTGATCGTTCCCTTCCACGTGAGCCGCGCCCCGCAGGAATTCATCGCGCTGCTGCGGCGCGAGCGCGTCACGGTGCTGAACCAGACGCCATCGGCCTTCCGCGCCTTGCTGGCGCAACCCGAGCTTTACGAGGCGCCGCTGGCGCTGCGCTACGTCATTTTCGGCGGCGAAGCGCTCGATCCGCAGGCGCTGCGGCCGTGGATCGACCATGCCGGTGATGCCGCGCCGCAGCTGATCAATATGTACGGCATCACCGAGACCACGGTCCACGTGACGTACCGGCCGATTAGGTGTGCCGACCTGGACCCCGCCACGCGCGCACGCAGCCCCATCGGGGAGCGCATCCCCGACCTCGGCATCCGCGTGCTCGATCCGGGTTTGCATCCGGTGGCGCCGGGTGTGGCCGGGGAACTGTTTATCGCGGGAGATGGCCTGGCCCGTGGCTACCTGAACCGCGCGGCACTCACCGCCGAGCGCTTTATTCCCGATCCGTTTGCCGACGACGGTGCGCGGCTCTACCGCACGGGTGACCTGGCGCGCTGGCTGCCTGACGGGCAACTGGAGTATCTGGGCCGGATCGACCAGCAACTGAAGATTCGCGGCTTCCGCATCGAACCGGGTGAGATCGAGGCGCGGATTCTGGCGCAGGAAGGTGTGGGCAACGCGGCCGTGCTGGCTATCGAGGGCCCTTCCGGCGCAAGGCTGGTGGCTTATGTCGTGCCGGCTGGTGGCGCGCAGGTGGATATCGCCGCCGTCCGCACCGCATTGGCAGCCGACTTGCCCGACTACATGGTGCCGGCGG
>NZ_JARJLM010000195.1 GCF_029335485.1 Cupriavidus basilensis | reverse complement strand
GCGCTGGGGCGGATGATCTTGTTGTCGATGCGCTGCTCGATGATGTGGGCGGCCCAGCCCGAGGTCCGCGCGATCACGAACAGCGGGGTGAACATGGCGGTCGGCACGCCCATCATGTGGTAGCTCACCGCGCTGAACCAGTCCAGGTTGGGGAACATCTTCTTGATGTCCCACATCGTGGTTTCCAGCCGTTCGGCGATGTCGAACATCTTCATCGAGCCGGCGTCCTTGGACAGGCGCCGCGCCACTTCCTTGATGACCTGGTTGCGCGGGTCGCCGGTGGTGTACACCGGGTGGCCGAAACCGATCACCACTTCCTTGTTCTCCACGCGGTGCGTGATGTCGGCCTGGGCCTCGTCCGGGCTGTCGTAGCGCTTCTGGGTCTCGAACGCGACCTCGTTGGCGCCGCCGTGCTTGGGGCCGCGCAGCGCGCCGATGGCGCCGCAGATCGACGAGTACATGTCCGAGCCCGTGCCGGCGATCACGCGGCCGGCGAAGGTCGAGGCATTGAATTCATGCTCGGCGTACAGGTTGAGCGAGGTCTGCATGGCGCGCTCCCACAGCGCCGACGGCTTCTGGCCGTGCAGCAGGTGCAGGAAATGGCCGCCGATGGAGTCGTCGTCGGTCTCGACTTCGATGCGCTTGCCGTTATGGCTGTAGTGGTACCAGTACAGCAGCATCGAGCCGAGGCTGGCCATCAGGCGGTCGGCGATGTCGCGCGCGCCCGGGGTGTTGTGGTCGTCCTTCTCCGGCAGCACGGTGCCGAGCACGGACACGCCGGTGCGCATCACGTCCATCGGGTGGGCGCTGGCGGGCACCCATTCGAGCGCGGCCTTGACGTTGGCGG
>NZ_JARJLM010000194.1 GCF_029335485.1 Cupriavidus basilensis | reverse complement strand
AATGCCCGGACCAGCCGGGCATCGTTCATGGTACGGGAGCGGCTACCGGCCTCAGGCGGCCGGCTTCTTCAATTGCAAGGCCTTGTACTCGAGGAATTCCTCCAGCCCGTACTTGCCGGCTTCGCGTCCGTTGCCGGACTGCTTGTAGCCGCCAAACGGCGCCTGCATATTGAACGGCCCGCCGTTGATATCGACCTGGCCGGTGCGGATACGCCGCGCCACGCGGATGGCGCGGGCTTCGTCGCCGGACCACACACCGCCACCCAGCCCGTAGATGCTGTCGTTGGCGATGCGCACGGCATCTTCCTCGGTGTCGTAGCAGATGATCGACAGCACCGGGCCGAAGATCTCTTCCTGCGCCACCGTGGCCCTGGGATCGACGTTGCCCAGCACCGTCGGCTTGACGAAGAAGCCCTTGTCCAGCCCTTCGGGGGCCTCCGGTCCGCCAGCCACCAGTTCGGCGCCCTCGTTGATGCCGCGCTGGATGTAGCCGGTCACGCGATCCTTCTGCGCGGCGGAGATCAGCGGGCCGAGGCGGCTGGTTTCCTGCAACGGGTCGCCGACGGTGAAGCTGTCGGCCACCTTCCTGGCGATGGCCTTGACCTCGTCGTAACGCGCGCGCGGCACCAGCATGCGGGTGTGCGCCGAGCAGGTCTGGCCTGAATTCAGGAAGCAGGCGCCGATGGTGCCCTTGACCGCCGCTGCCAGGTCCGCATCGTCCAGGATCACCGAGGCGGACTTGCCGCCCAGTTCCAGCGCCACGCGCTTGACGCTCTGCGCGCCCAGCTCCGACACGCGCTTGCCCGCCCGCGTGGAACCCGTGAACGACACCATATCGACTTCAGGATGGCTGGCCAGTACCTCGCCCACCACCGGGCCGTAGCCGGTGACCAGGTTGAACACGCCCGGCGGCAGCCCGGCGGCTTCGATCACCTCGGCCAGCACGAAGGCATTGAGCGGCGCCACTTCGGACGGCTTGAGCACCACGGTGCAGCCCGCGGCAAGCGCCGGTGCCACTTTCAGCGTGATCTGGTTGAGCGGGTAGTTCCACGGCGTGATGGCCGCCACCACGCCTACCGGCTCGCGCAGCACCAGGGAATTGCCGACCTCTTCCTCGAAGGGAAAGGTCTCGAGCAGCTTGGCGGCCTGCGCCCAGTTATAGACCGGGCCGCCCACCTGGATGGCGCGGGCGAGCTTGATCGGCATGCCGACTTCGCCGGCGATCAGTTGCGCCAGCTCTTCGCTGCGCTCCTTGAGGCCCTCGGCGATCTTGCGGATATAGCCCGCGCGCACGCTGGGCGGCGTCGCCGACCAGCTGTCGAAAGCGGCACGGGCCGCCTGGATGGCATCCTCGGCATCGCGCGCATGGCCCTCGGGAATGCGACCCATGACCGCTTCGGTCGTCGAATGGATCACGTCGATCAGTCCGGTGCCGTGCGGGGCAACCCACTTACCGTTGATAAAGAGCTTGTCTCGTTGTTGCATGGCCACAGTTTTCAGTTGGGTGAATAGGCGGGTGCAAATTTTGTTACTTTTATGGTGCACCACATTGTAGAGCGGATTGGCGCCTCGGTTTTTTGCGGCGAGCAAGCTCGCCTAACAACGTGGCGATAATCGGCCAGCGAGTCGCCTTGAGCCCAGTGCGGCATACCGCACGGTACTGCCCGGCCCATAACAACGGAGCGAGACATGACTGACCCGGTTTTTCATAAGACCGAGCGAGGCCAGGACGAAATCCGCACGCGCGCGCGCAAGCTGGACCACAAGTTGCGCGCCTTGCTGCTGATCGTCAATGGCGAACGCCGGCGCAGCGAACTGCTGGCCCAGACCGGCGGCATGGGGGTAGGCGCCGAGGCCATTGAAGCTCTGCTGGAAGCTGGCCTGATTCGCGCGGCAGAGCAAACGGACCCGGCCCGGCCGCCTGCCGGATCGGACTCCAGCCCCGCAAACCCTGCGCAGGCCAATGTTCGCAGCACCGGCGACGGCAAGGCCGACGCCGCCGTAGCGCCTGCGCAAGACCTGCCTTCGTCCGCCGGTGGGCAAGTCCGCGGCACTTACCAGCAGCTCTATCACTTCTACACGGACGTCATCGGCCATCACCTGGGCCTGCGCGGCTACCTGCTGCAGGTCAAGGTGGAAAAAGCCGGCAGTCCGACCGAGCTGGCGGCGCTGCGCGACCCGCTTTACACGGCCTTGCACAAGGCCAAAGGCGAGATCACCGCCGGCGCCATCATCGGCCAGCTTGACAGGCTGGTGCGTGACGGCTGGCATGCATCGGCCTGAGTGGACGCGAGCCGTGGCCGGATACAAAAACGAGAAGGGCCGCACATGGCAGCCCTTCTCGTTGGCTCGACCGGCGCTTGCTGGAGCGGCTGAATGCGCCGGACGTGAAGATCTCCACTTCCACGAGTTGCGACACGAGGCAACGAGCCGCGTGGTGCGGATGATTCAGCGGTACACACCACCAGAAGACGCCTCGCTTCGCCTTATGCTCATTGCGGGCGTAGTTGAAATGGTAACGGGCATCTGCCATGCGCCCTCGCTGACCCGCTAGACGCCAGGGCGAGCTTTGAGGATTCCAATCAAGCTGGTGACGGCTTCCCTGTCCTCTGCCAGGCGATACGCGATGCCTACGCGGATGCGAAGCTGCTGTCCTTCCAGCAACTCCTTGTAGACGATTCCCTTCCGCGTCATGGATTGCAGTGAGTGCGGAACCAGCGCAATACCTTGTCCGCCAGCGATCAAACTCAGCATGACGTGATAGTCGTCGGGCTCCGCCATACGCTCCGGGTGGAATCCCTTGCTTGCGAATATTCGCTCGCAGTGATCGTGATAGGCCGGGTTGAGCTTTCTGTCGAACCAAAACAGCCGGTCATGTTCCAGGTCAAGGAGAGAAAGCTTCCGCCGAGTCGACTCGGAATGATCCGATGGAATGCACGCGACCATCGGCTCGTCCAGCAGATGCTCGACGGTCAAGCCCTCGGTGCGCGACGGCAGTCCTATCACCGCCACATCCAGGTTCCCTCGACTCAGGTCGTGGACCGATCGCGCAGTGATCTGCCGCTTCACGTGCAAACGAATGGACGGAAATTGTGCCGCGAACGCGTCCTCGATCCAACTGAAAAGGCTTGCATCGATCACGGTAGTGATGCCGAGGTTCAACTCCATGCGGACTTCCGGAGAATCCGCAGCGAACTGTTTCGCCAATTGCTCCGAGTCATGCACCAGCGTCCGCGCCTTCTCAAGAAAGCGTTCCCCGGCTTCGGTGAGCCGCGTGCTTTGCCCGCCCCGAACGAACAGTTGTACCCCTAGGTTCTCTTCTAGCAGCTTGATCTGGCGGCTTAAAGGCGGCTGAGTGATGAACAGCCGCTTCGCCGCGCTGCGGAAACTCAGTTCTTCCGCCACCGCGATGAAGTACTCCAACTGCCTCAGCTTGAGCGAATTGCTCATGTCCATCTCCCTATCCCCACCGCGAGTCCCCAAAGGTATCAGCGAAGAAAGAAATAGCCAAGGTATTTGAGAATCATTACGGTTGAAGCGTGGACAACAATGCAACGTCCATACGCATCGCCAGCCAGTGTCGGTGGCACGCGCGAGCGGATAGTGGAAACCATGTTCATGTTGCCGTCCCCGTGACGCTCAACGCGATGCTATCTGCCGAGGAAGTGCTTGCAGCACGGGCGAATGAGCAAGTAGTTACGGTTCTGCAGAACCTCTGCGCACCCACCAGCGCTTCAGGTGTAGGCGAATCTCCGGCTCACCGGCAGGCATTGCATTTTCTTTTGCCAACCCCTGGATGGCGGTGCATTCACGTTACACCCCAAGCCCCTCCCGGGCGGGATCATACGGCGACTGTGAAGTCGTCAGGAGCAATGCCATGATGAAGCGTCGAACTCTTCTGCTCTTTCTCGCAACGAGCCCTTTCCTGTCTCCGCTGGCGCGCGGCGCATCGGCCGCCAAAGGGATGCTCTGGCAACGCGAGCGCACTGTTGCCTCCGGGTTGTCCTCGCCGGTAGGCATGGCATTGGATTCCGAGGAGCGCTTGCTGGTGGCCAACTGGAGCGCTGGAACTATCATCCGGGTCGAAAAGAGCGGCCAGGTCACGACGCTTGCCTCTGGATTGAGTGGTCCTTCTGGTCTGGCGATTGCCGCAAACGGTGACCTATTCGTTGCCTCGTACAGCTCGGATTTGGTTTGGCGGATCAAGGATTCCGGTAAGCCCGAGGTATTCGCACGCGGGTTGGCAACACCAGCCGGCCTTTCATTCGACAACCAGGGGCGCTTGTTGATCGCCAACCGACGAACCAATCAGATCCTTGCCGCCGACCCGGCAGGCAAACTCTCGGTGGCCGTGGAAGGTGAGCTGCAAACGCCGGTCGGCGCCGTCCAGATGCCGGACGGTGGCTACTTCATTTCGAATATCAGCGGAGGCGTATCGTACGCTGCGTCTGACGGCCGCGCGCGTACCGTCTCGCGAGAGTTCTCGTCTCCGGGGCCGGGTATCGCAATCGCGGATGCCGAATCGGTCTACGTAGTGGATTACGGCGGGTCCGAGGTCAAGCAAGTCCATGCCGATGGCCGTACCCGCGTGGTCGCCAATGGATTCCGAAGCCCTGTGGGCCTAGCCATCTCCGCGGATCGGCGCAGGGCCGTGGTGGCGGACTGGGGCAGCAATACCGCGTATGGGCTCGTCATAGGCAGCGCCGCCACGGCCGCTGGCTGATCCCGCTCCGTCTCGCACTGAAGGCTGCGTGGGCCGCGAGTACGCGCGATCGCGCCGCGGTCGCCCTGGATCGCCTTCGCAGTGAAGGACGGCTGGATCCAAGGTACTTCTTGAAGCGTAAGCGCTAATTTCACCGCACCGGCAACGAGATGAGTTCGAACGGGCGCGGGGGCTGCAATCAGAACGCCGATGTCGTCGAATTCAGGTGCCCCCGCCGGTCGGTACTGCAGGTTCTTCAGCGAGCTGCACAAAGAAGCAAAAAGGGCCACCCGAAGGCAGCCCCATTTGTTTGCGGAGAAGTGACCGCTTAGCCGTCGATCCCCTGCGACTCCAGGTACTCATCATACGTACCCAGGTAGTCCGTCAGCGTGCCATCGTTGCGCACTTCGATCACGCGCGTGGCCAGGCCGCTGACGAACACGCGGTCGTGCGAGACGAAGATCAGCGTGCCGGTGAACTTGTCGAGCGCGATCTGCAGCGACTCGATCGATTCCATGTCCATGTGGTTGGTCGGCTCGTCGAGCGCCAGCACATTGTGCCGGCCCAGCATCAGCTTGCCCCAGATCATGCGGCCCTTCTCGCCGCCGGACAGCACCTTGACCGACTTCTTGATATCGTCGGCGGAGAACAGCAGGCGGCCCATGGTGCCGCGCAGCGACTGATCGTCGTCGCCAGCCTGGGTCCACTGGCTCATCCAGTCGATCAGGTCGCGGTCGACGGGGAATTCTTCGAACGTATCCTGCGGCATATAGCCGACATTGGCGTTCTCGGCCCACTTGATGGTGCCGCGATCGACCTCGACGCCGCCCTTGATGCCGTTGCCCAGCAGGCTGCGCAGCAAGGTGGTCTTGCCGGCGCCGTTCTCGCCGATGATGGCCACGCGCTCGCCGGCCTGAATCGCCATCGACAGGTTGTTGACGATCTTGCGGTCGTAGGTCTTGGTGATGCCTTCCGCTTCCACCGCCAGGTTGTGCAGCTTCTTGTCGAACTCGAAGCGGATGAACGGGTTCTGGCGCGACGACGGCTTGATGTCCTCGACCTTGATCTTGTCGATCTGCTTCAGGCGCGAGGTGGCCTGGCGCGCCTTGGACTTGTTGGCCGAGAAGCGGCGCACGAAGTCCTGCAGCTCGCCGATGCGCTCCTTGGCGCGGGTATTCGCCGCCAGCTGGCGCTCGCGCGCCTGCATGGAGGCTTCCATGTAGTCGTCGTAGTTGCCCGGGTAGACCTTGAGCGTGCCGTAGTCCATGTCGGCCATGTGGGTGCACACGGAGTTCAGGAAGTGGCGATCGTGGGAAATGATGATCATGGTGGAATTGCGCTCGTTGAGCACTTGTTCCAGCCAGCGGATGGTGTTGATGTCGAGGTTGTTGGTCGGCTCGTCCAGCAGCAGCACGTCCGGGTTCGAGAAGAGCGCCTGCGCCAGCAGCACGCGCAGCTTCCAGCCCGGCGCCACGTTGCTCATGGTGCCCTGGTGCTGGTCGGTGGGGATGCCCACGCCCAGCAGCAGTTCGCCGGCACGCGCCTCGGCCGTGTAGCCGTCGTACTCGGCGTACTTGGCCTCGAGCTCGGCAGCCTTCATGTAGTCTTCGTCGGTGGCTTCCGGGTTGGCGTAGATGGCGTCGCGCTCGGCGGCGGCGGCCCACATCTCGGTGTGCCCCATCATGACCACGTCCAGCACGCGCATGTCTTCATAGGCGAACTGGTCCTGGCGCAGCTTGCCCAGGCGCACGCCCGGCTCCAGCATGACGTTGCCAGCGGATTGCTCGAGATCCCCGCCGAGGATCTTCATGAAGGTGGACTTGCCGCAGCCGTTCGCGCCGATCAAGCCGTAGCGGTTGCCCTCGCCGAACTTGACCGAGATATTCTCGAACAACGGCTTGGGGCCGAACTGCATGGTGATGTTTGCGGTAGAAAGCACGTCTGGGACCTTGTATGAATGATGAGGCGCGGGACTAGCGCGCTTGCCTCGGGCTGCCGCCAGCCAATTTGCAGGGCAAGAGCGGATCGCCTAGCAATATGCCGGGCGCCTGGCGGCGTGGGCGGCATAAAGCCAGGCATGGCGACCTGGCTGTGCGTTGGCGCGGGGGCCCGGGCAGGAAATTCGGGAATCAGCCCGCGATTTTACCATCCGCGGGCGAAGTTACGAAGCGGTACGGCTTAGATGTGGGCGGATGCCGCCGCTTTCAACACCGGATAGCCCGACAGCGACAGCGAGAAACCATCCGCACGTGCGCGCAACTGCGCCTGCCCACCTACAGGCAGGGTCAGTTTCTGCGGGCAGTGGCCGAATGGCAGGCCGGTGAGCACCGGCACCGGCAGGCGTTCCTGCAGGTAGGCCACCACGGCTGGCAGGTCGTAGCCGTTGTCGTAGTCGGTCACGCGATAGTTGGAAAAATCGCCCAGCAGGATGGCGCGCTGCGCGCCCAGGACGCCGGCCTGGTCCAGCTGCAGCAGCATGCGCTCCACCCGGTACGGTGGCTCGTTGACATCCTCGAGGAACAGGATGCCGCCTTCGATGGCCGGCATGAACGGCGTGCCCAGCAGGCTGCACAGCATCGCCATATTGCCACCCCACAGCGTGCCGGACACGCTACCGCTGAACGGCTGGCCGCCGGCCTGCGGCGCCGCCACCTCGATGGCATAGGCCGGATCGCGCAGCACGCCGTTGAAGTGCTGCCACATGAAGGGTTCCACCACCTCCGCGCCGAAGTCGGCCAGCAGCATCGGGCCGGCAAAGGTCACGCCGCCGGTGGCCGCCAGGTAGGCCAGCTGGAAAGCCGTGAAATCGCTGTGGCCGACGATCGGGGTCTGGCTGGCCCGCGCCTGCTCGGCGATGCGGGCGAAGTCCACCCGTTCCAGCAGCCGCGCGATGCCGTAGCCGCCCCGCACCGCCAGCGTCAGCTCGTGCGCCGCGCCGGTGCCGATGGCGTGCAGGTCGGCCAGGCGCTCGGCATCGCTGCCGCCGAAGCGCAGGTAGCGGCGCGCCAGCACATCCGGATTGCCGACGTGGAAACCATGCCCCTTGAGCCAGGCGCAGCCACGCGCGGCGATGGCCACATCGTGCGGATAGCCCGAAGACGCGATCAGGCGGACTTCGGTGGGCGGCGTGTGCATCGTCGTGGGCTGGCTCATGCGTCGGGGCTTCGGCTTGGGTCGGAGTTGGTGGAATTTACAGCGGCGGCGGTGGCGGCCGGGCTGCAGTGGGCGCAGCCGGGCACGGCATCCTGCGTGTCGTTGCCGGCGACGGCGCCCGCGGCTTCCTGCGCCGCCTTCTGGGCGGCCTTCTGGGCACGGCGCCTGGCACCGAAGAAATCCTTCAGCATGCGCGAGCAGTCGTCGGCCAGCACGCCGCCGGTGATCGTGGTCTGGTGGTTGAGCTGGGCCTGCTCGAACAGGTTGAGCACGCTGCCGGCAGCGCCGGTCTTGGGGTCGGTGGCGCCAAACACCACATGCCGGATGCGCGCGTGCAGGATGGCGCCGCTGCACATCACGCACGGCTCCAGCGTCACATACAGCTCGCACTCCGGCATGCGGTAGTTGCCGATCACCAGCGCGGCGGCGCGCAGCGCCTGCATTTCGGCGTGGGCGGAGGGATCGACCGAGCGGATCGGCAGGTTATGCCCGCGTGCGATGATCTGGTCGTTCCACACCACCACCGCGCCCACCGGCACTTCGCCGGCTGCCTCGGCCTTGCGCGCTTCGTCCAGCGCGGCCTGCATATAGCGGCGGTCGCGCTGCAGGGCGGGATCGGGGCTGGCGTCGGCCGGCTGCGGCAGGATGGGTTCGCTCATCTCGGCTGGCATGCGCTCGGAGCCGCCTCAGTCCTGCGCGGGCAGGGTAAAGGCGGCGCTGACCTCGGCCCAGCAGTTCGGGGTCTCGAACAGCACCAGCCGCGTCAGCTGCAACTGGTGGCCGAAGCAATCCTTGAATACCGGGGCAAGCATGTCGAAGGCGATCTGCGCCAGGTTCTCGACGGTGGGAATGGCGTCCAGCACGACCGTCTTGTGCCCTTCCATGGTCTGCAGGAAATTCAGCAGCGCGGTATCGCCGCGATGGATCAGGAAGGCGTGGTCCCACTTGGAGACCAGGTGCTCGGTGGCGAGCGCCTTGATATCGCTGAAGTCCAGGATCATGCCTTCATCCGAGGCGCCTGCGCGATGCAGCACCTCGCCTGACAACGTCAGGTCCAGGCGATAGCGATGGCCATGGATATTGCGGCACTGGCCGCCATGGTTGGGGATACGGTGGCCGGAGTCGAACTCCAGCCGGCGGGTAATGGAAACTTGCTTGTTCATGGGTGCCGATGAGTGCCGGAGCGATTTACCGGATGCCTAGCATCTTGTGGGTTTGCAGCGAGAGGCGCCAGCGCGGGCGGCGCTGGCAGAACGCCACCGCCAGGGCGGTATTTTGCCGTGCCAGCGGGCCATCCATGGCCTGCACGAGGAAATGACGGAAATCAAGGCGCTCGTATGCGGCGAAATCCTGGCCATCCTGCGGGATCACCACCTTGAGCTCGTCGCCGTGCGTGACCACCAGTTCGGCGCCCATCTTGGGGCTCACGCAAACCCAGTCGATGCCCTCGGGCACTGGCAGCGTGCCGTTGGTCTCGATGGCGATCTCGAAGCCGCGCGCGTGCAGTGCCGCGATCAGCGGCGCGTCGAGCTGCAGCAGCGGCTCGCCGCCGGTACAGACCACCAGCGGCCGCCCCGCGCCGCTGCCCTCCACGTCTTGCGGCCACTGGGCCGCCACCATGTCGGCAAGGGCCTCGGCGGTGCGGTACTTGCCGCCCTCGGTGCCGTCGGTGCCGACAAAATCGGTGTCGCAGAACTGGCAGACCGCGCTGGCACGGTCTTCCTCCCGGCCGCTCCAGAGATTGCAACCGGAGAAGCGGCAGAACACTGCGGCACGGCCCGCGTTGGCGCCTTCGCCCTGCAGTGTGTAGAAGATTTCCTTGACGGCGTAAGTCATGCTGGCTGGTAAAGCGATAGGTGATGCTGTGGGTAATGCAGTAATAATACGGCCAGTCATCGTGCGAAGCGCGCCGGCATGACGCCCCGGCGGGGGTGGGTCCCGGCCGGCGCGCGGCGAATGCCGGATGGACAACTGGCGGCTGATGGCTAAAAACTGCGGCTAACCCGCTATTTTCGCACAGGAGCGCAATCGGCTCCAGACATCGGCCCGCCCCACCGCCTGGCCTGGTTCTCCGCCCACCCTGCCTGGCGCAGCCGCTCGCTCGCGAAATCCAGGAAACTGGCGATGCGG
>NZ_JARJLM010000193.1 GCF_029335485.1 Cupriavidus basilensis | reverse complement strand
GGCCGCGGCGATCGCCGACCTGGCCCTGCCGGAATAAGTCCGGCAAGGCCCGCCGCATCTCGCCACATCTCGTGGCCGGAGCACGTCAGGCGCGCATGCAAGCGGGCCTGACGCAAGCTGCGTCGTTCACCCCGCCAGCATGCGAAGCAGGGCATCCTGCGCGGCAAATGGCACACGGCCGCGCCGGCGGCGGTAAGTGCCGTTCGCCATCATTTCCCATGTATCCCGCTTGTCTTTCAGGTATGCCTTCAATCCCTCGTCGATGACGCGCGCCTTGAGACGCTTGTCGGCCACCGGAAAGCACACCTCGATGCGCCGGAACAGATTGCGCCCCATCCAGTCCGCACTGGAGAGCATCACGTCTTCCGCCTTGTCGTTGTAGAAGTAGAAGATGCGCGAATGCTCAAGAAAACGGCCGATGACCGAGCGCACCCGGATGTTCTCCGAGCACCCCGGAATACCTGGGCGCAAGGCGCATGCGCCCCGCACGATCAGGTCGATCCTGACCCCGGCGTTTGACGCCTCGTAGAGGGCGTCGATGATGCCTGGCTCCAGCAAGGCGTTCATCTTGGCGATGATTCTTGCCTTGCGTCCCGCCCTGGCGTGCTCGGCCTCGCGCCGGATCGCCGCCAGCAAGGCCGCATGCAGGGTGAACGGCGATTGCCAGATGCGGGCGAGCTGGCTGGTCTGGCCCAGCCCGGTCAGTTGCGCAAAGACGCCGGCCACGTCGTCGGTGATGCCCTCGTCGCAGGTCAGCAAACCGAAATCCGTGTAGACCTTGGTGGTCTGGCCATGATAGTTGCCGGTGCCGAGGTGGGCATAGCGCCTGAGATGCCGGCCTTCGCGCCGCAGCACCAGGGCCATCTTGGCATGCGCCTTGAAGCCGACCACGCCATAGACCACATGGGCGCCGGCCTGCTCCAGCGCCGCGGCCCAGCCGATATTGGCCTCCTCGTCGAAGCGCGCCAGCAGTTCCACCACCGCAGTGACTTCCTTCCCGGCCCGCGCGGCATCGATGAGCGCCTGCAGCAAGCTGGAGTCATGGCCGGCACGGTACACCGTCTGCTTGATGGACACCACGTCCGGGTCCTGCGCTGCCTGCTGGATGAAATCGACAACAGGCGCGAAGGACTGATAGGGATGGTGCAGCAGGATGTCGCCATCGCGGATGGCGCGGAACATATCCGGCTGGTTCAGCAGCGCCTTTGGCAGCCCTGGACGGAACGGCCGATACTTGAGATCGGGGCGGTCGACCTTGTCCGGCACATTCATCAGGCGCACCAGGTTGACCGGCCCGTCGACGCAGAACACATCCGCATCTTCCAGGCCGAACTGCTCCTGCAGGAAATGCGTCATCTCCGCCGAGCAGTTGCCGGCCACCTCCAGCCGCACCGCGGCGCCGAGATGCCGCTGCGGCAACTCGCCCTGCAGGGCTTCGCGCAGATTCTTGACCTCCTCCTCGTCGACGAACAGCCCGCTGTTGCGGGTGACGCGGAACTGGTAGCAGCCGCGCACCTCCATCCCCGCAAACAATTCGCACACATGGGCATGCAGGATGGACGACAGGAAGACGAAGCCATGCTCGCAGCCCGCGACCTCCCTGGGCAAGCGGATGACACGCGGCAACGCACGCGGCGCCTGGACAATGGCCGCGCGGTGGCTGCGGCCGAAGGCGTCCCGTCCTTGCAGCTCGACGACGAAGTTCAGGCTCTTGTTCAGTACGCGGGGAAACGGATGCGTCGGATCCAGGCCGATCGGGGTCAGGATCGGCATCAACTGCTCGAAGAAGTAGGCCCGGATCCACTCCGACTGCGCGGCAGTCCAGTTCGGGCGGCGCAGGAAACGGATCCCCTGCTCTGCAAGTTCGGGAATCAGGACCTCATTGAACAGCCGGTACTGGTGCGCCACCAGTTCCCGCGCCTTGGCGCTGACCAAGGTATGGACGCGTTGCGCGTCGAGCCCGTCCGGGCCAGTCGCCACGGACTGGACCTTGATCTGCTCCTTCAGCCCCGCAACCCGAACCTCATAGAACTCGTCGAGATTGCTGCTGAAGATGCACAGGAAGCGCAAGCGCTCCAGCAAAGGCGTATCCGCGTGTTCGGCCTGGGCCAGCACCCGGCGGTTGAACTCCAGCAGACTGAGTTCCCGGTTGGAGTAAAGCGCCGCGCCCGTCGGACTCGAAGGTATTTCAGCGCGCTTCCCCCCTGCTTTCCTCATGATGGCCTGCGAGAAGCCATCCCGCGAGATCAATGTCGCGCTTTCTTCCATATTGTGCTGATTGAATGCTGAATAAGGGTTTATGACATGCTGATGTCATAATAGCTCACTTCCATGCCAGCCCAGTGCCCGAATATCGGCCAGCCGGTTCTCTTAAGCGCGCACAGCAAACCCCGGCGAAATGCCGCGCAGGGCAGCCAGAAAGCCCGCACATAAGCCGAGCCAATGCCAGGGGTATCTCCCCTGATTTTATCCCCACCAATGAGGGATTAATGGTGCGTTGCTTGAATCACGCATCGAATATAATCGCGGGCCACAGATCAGGACCGGATTGCAGACTTCCCCGACCGGCAGGCCTGCCCGCGCCGAATCCGCAACCCAACGGCTACATTTTGTGTCGATCAAGAGAATTTCCAGTGCCCCATACGCCACGCGCATGCGCTGAAAATAATGTTGGCCGCCGCACGAATCTGTTCTATCGTCTGTTGATAATCGCGCCGCCAGCCGCGGCATTCACAAGAAGCAGCGCAGGCGCTTGCCCAGGCAGGCTGGATGCAGGGTTCCGTGCCGCCCACGCTGTCATTCGCGAGTTCCCCCTATGAACACGGATTCCCATGCTGGGCTCATCGCAAGACTTGCCCACGCAGTGCAGGTATCGACGAAGGAGGCGGAGGCCGCGTTCTACGATGCCCTTCAAACGCTGAGTACCGGCGCGCGCGTCGAGAACTACCTGACCCTCTTTGCCGTGCGCCGTGCCGCGGATGAAATACGCGCGCGTCAGCGCAGCAATCCGGTCGATCCCCTATAGTTGTACGCCGGACCAGCAGCAGACAAAGGCGGCAGAGGGGGCGGTACAATCGGCAAGCTCGCGCCTGGGCGCGGCCCCCCTCCAAAAGACATCCGAATTGCCTTGGCAGCCCCGAAGAATTGATTCTCAAGTATCCCAACCTTTTCGTGGCCAGCAGCATTTCGCTTGCTGTCGCCATCGCCGCCATCGGTGCCGGAGCGCTCCTTGAAATGCGCCAGGACGCCTTCGCGCGCGCGCAGGAAGCATCCTCCAATCTCTCGCTGATCCTGGAACGCGACATTGCCCGCAACCTGGAAATCTTCGAGCTGTCGATGCACGCCGTGATCGACGGCGTCAAGGATCCCGAGATCCTTCGGCTGCCTCCGGCCATCCGCCAGCTGGTGCTGTTTGACCGCTCCACCAACGCAACGGACCTGGGCTCCATGCTGGCGACGGACGAGAAAGGCAATCTCGTGCTCGACTCCCGCTCCACCCCTGCCCGTCCGGTCAATGTTGCCGACCGCGACTACTTCAAAGTGCATCGCGATTCGACCACGGCCGGGTTGTTCGTCAGCCAGCCGTTCCAGCCCCGCCTGACGGAAACAGCCCAGTCGATCGGCCTGAGCCGAAGGTTGTCGCATGCCGATGGCAGCTTTGCCGGCATCGTCGTCGGCACGCTGCGCCTCAACTATTTCAGGCGGCTGTTCGAGGGGACGAAACTCGGCCCCGGAGGCACCGTCACGCTGCTGCGGGACGATGGCATCGTGCTGATGCGCCGT
The DNA here is from genome assembly GCF_029335485.1 of Cupriavidus basilensis. Lineage (GTDB taxonomy): Bacteria > Pseudomonadota > Gammaproteobacteria > Burkholderiales > Burkholderiaceae > Cupriavidus > Cupriavidus basilensis_E. The sequence continues at coordinate 25,580 of NZ_JARJLM010000193.1, read as the reverse complement.
CCTTACGATGCCGCCACCATCGGCCGAAGTATTGCCGCCAGCTCGTCCTTCCCTCCGCTGATGCAGGCACAGCAAGGCTCCTTTGTCGGCATTGCCGCGCTGGACGGCACCGAACGGCTATATGATTTCCGCCACGTTACCGGCTTCCCCCTGGTGCTTGTCGTTGGCCTGTCGACCGACGATATCTATGCGGAATGGCGCAAAAGGGCGTGGCTGATCGGTGGGCTGATCCTTGCCCTCGACATCGTGATCATCCTCCTCTCCGCCCTGATTTCCCAGCAGTTCAGGCGCAGGCTGGCGATGGAGGAGCACCTGCGGTTGATGGTCAACACGGACGGGTTGACAGGCATCGGAAGCCGGCGGGCCCTGGATGAGGCAGCGGACATCGAATGGCGCCGGGCATGGCGCAACCAGCAGCCCTTGTCGTTGCTGATGATCGACGTGGATCATTTCAAGAACTTCAATGACCGCTACGGGCACGCGGGCGGCGACGATGCACTGGCCGCGGTAGCCCGGTGCATTGCCGACAATATCCGCAGGCCCGGCGACTATGCGGCCCGCTACGGCGGCGAAGAGTTCGCCGTGCTGCTGCCCAACACCGGCATGGATGGCGCCATGGCCGTGGCCGGGAAAATCCGCACGGCGGTCCAGGGCCTGGGCCTCCCGAACGCGGGGAGCACCCACCAGGTACTCACGATCAGCATCGGTGTGGCATGCGCGGAGGGCCGCTCGCGCTTTGCCAACCTGCGCCTCTTGTTCGGTGCCAGCGACGAGGCGCTATACGAGGCGAAAGAGTCCGGGCGCAACCGGGTAGCCGCCGCACGCGAAAGGCAAAAGAACCAGGCCCACGGCGCGGCCCTGGAGCGCTGAAGGCAGTGAAGGCACCGAAGGCGCGGCCGGTACTGCAAGAACGTAAAAAGACGGAAGACATAGCGATGGGCAAGGGTTTTTTGGCGCTGTTGCTGACCGGGGCGTGCCTGGTCAACGGCGCCGAAACGACACGGCATCATATGGCTGGTGAGCATTCTGCTGCCAGCGGTGTCGTCATGCTCTGTCGCTGAAAAATCCAGCTCGTTGAGACAGCAGCTCATTGGTGGCTGGGCGTTGGTGTCGGTCAGGAGTGTTGATGCAGACAAGCCATCGGAGCCTTACGGTTCTGCGCCAGAGGGATACTTAACAATCGGTAGCAACGGACGATTTTCTCTTCAGACATTTCGGCCTGGAATTCCGAGGTTTGCAGCTAACGACCGAACCAAGGGTACTGATGCGGAGAACAAAGCCGTCGTCCTTGGCAGTGTTTCCTATTTCGGCACATACCAAATCGATGAACGCGCACACGTTATGTTGATGCACATCGAGCAAAGTACATATCCGAACTACACGGGCCAAAACCAACAACGCATGGTTGAACTGCGCGGAAACCTGCTGGAATTCACGAACCCGACAGCCACAACGGGCGGAACCCTGAAAATCGTATGGAAACGCGCTGACTGAACGTTATTCGAGTGCAAAAGCCAGTAAATATCGGCGTTTCCCGAAATCGGACATGCGGACGACATAGCAGGCGCGCGCGTGCGGTCCGTCGATGCGTCGGGCAGGTGTATTCTTGCTGCTCGCTGCATTTCTACACGCGGATGCTGTGTGAAGCGTTCTCAGTCAATCACTAAAGGGCCGAAGCACAGCTCTTTCTTCCATAGCGTGGCACCGTACCAGTCGGTCAGCTTCAGGCGAAGGCAAACGAACCGGAGGATTGAACGTCATGAACGACAAGCAAGATGTAGCGGCGGACAGCACAGCAGCGCGCGTCGCCTTGTGGCGCGCACTGCATGTCGAGGCCGACCCCCTGCCGCATGTGCTGGAAGACAAAATCGGCCTTAAGCTGCTGTCCCCCGGCGAGGGCTGGCGCAGCCGCGGGGATATGGACCCGCAGTTCACGCGCCCCTTTCGCGCTTCAATCGTGGCTCGTGCCCGCTTCATTGAGGACCTGGTCGCGGAGCAGGCCGCCCGTGGGGTTGGTCAGTATGTCATCCTCGGTGCGGGCCTTGACACCTTCGCACAGCGCAGACCGGAGATCGCGTCCCGCCTCAGGGTATTCGAGGTTGACCAGCCAGGTCCCCAGGCGTGGAAGCGTCAGCGCCTGATCGAGCTCGGCTTCGGCGTCCCGGACTGGCTGCGCTTCGTGCCGGTCGATTTCGAGGCAAGCGGATCCTGGCGGGACGGGCTTGTGACCGCCGGCTTCGATGGCAGCAAGCCGGCAATCGTGGTCTCGACGGGTGTCAGCATGTATCTCACCAGGGATGCGAACGCGGCCACGCTGCGCGAAGTCGCGGCCCTTGCCCCCGGATCGACGCTCGCCATGACGTTCCTGCTTCCGTTGGCGCTGGCGGACCCCGAAGTACGCCCCGGGCTTGAGATGGCGGAGAGAGGAGCGCGAGCAAGCGGGACACCGTTCCTCAGCTTCTTCGTCCCAGCGGGTATCCTGGCGCTGGCCCGTGAAGCAGGCTTTAAAGAAGCGCGGCACGTCTCGGCGGCCGATCTTACCGGGCGCTACTTCATGGGCAGGACAGATGGTCTCCGGCCGCCGAGCAATGCTGAGGAACTGCTGGTAGCCAATACCTAGCTGTCCGCGCATTTTCCGACCGACATGACCGCGCAAATGACCGTTCCACCTTGGAAGCTGCCGCAGAGGCGGCGCGGGATCGAAGGGCAGATCCGCAGTCGGTACCTGCCGTCCGCGAAGGTAGTTCGCCATGGTCGGAAACCGGCCAATATGAGGCACTCAGTTGACAGTAGATCGATGACCGTTCTCAGAACCCAATCCGTCGTCCGCCCCCTGCTAATTTGGACGAGTGCTGACGTTGACGAGACTCTTCGAGCAGTGGTTTCGAACTACGAATACGCCCCTCTCTTATGGAAATCAGAGTCACTGACACTGGCCATGGCCATCGACGTGTCACGAGGCCGTCAGTAGGTCAATCCAGAGGCGTAACCGTATCCGAAGGGAGTTCGAACCTATTTCGGCCGTCCCGCCTTGGCGGCCGCCGCATCCAGTGCGCTCGAAAACCGTTCGATGTCTTCTGACCGAAACTGGGCAAGAAATAATTCATTGACTGCTGCCTCGTAGACGCCCCACATCTTCTTCCGCAAGGCCTTGCCTTGCCGTGTGACAGACACAAACGCAGCGCGGCCGTCTTCTTCTGAGCGAGCCCGTGTCACCAATTCTTCTCGCTCCAGCCTGTCGATCAGGCGAGTCAGGTTGTACCGCTCGATGGCAAGCACATCGGCAAGTTCATGCATCCGACGACCTTCCTCTGGCCCGCTTTCTATCCCCCACAGCACGTCGTACCAAGCGTAGACAGGCAGTCCGGCCTCTGCCAGACGCCGGTCCACCTCACGTATCAAGGCCCGGTGCGACCGTACGAACGAAAACCACAAATCCGGCTTTTCAGTCGACATGGCATCTCCATTAGTTGCAGTTGCAATTATGCCGCATAGCGCTCACAATATCCTAACGATTGCAGTTGCAATTCATTCGGATCGCGATGGCCCCGTCTACCCGACCGGGCCTGGTGCGAACCGAAGCCCCGTCAATCCCATGGAGATAGAGATGAATGCCCCGGTGTTGCCGCTACACGTATTGCCGCAGGATGTGGATCCGCAGGAAACCCAGGAATGGATCGAGGCACTGGCCGCCGTGACCGAAGTCGAGGGCCGCGAACGCGCCCACTACCTGATGAACCGCCTGCATGAATCGGACGCGGCCCGACACGGGGATTTCCAAGGCGCGATCACGACGCCCTACGTCAACACGATTGCCGAATCGCGCGAGCAGCCGTATCCCGGCAACATCCAGATCGAGCGCCGACTGGCCGCCATGGCGCGCTGGAATGCCATGGCGATGGTGTTGCGGGCGGGCAAGCACTCCAACGTCGGCGGGCATATCGCCACGTATGCATCGGCCGCCGTGCTGTACGAGGTAGGTTTCCAGCATTTCTTCAGGGGTCAAACGGAGGCCTTCGCTGGCGACCTGGTCTATCTGCAGGGCCATGCATCGCCTGGCATTTACGCACGGGCCTTTCTGGAAGGCCGCATCGACGAAGCACAACTCGACAACTTCCGCCGCGAGGCAGGCCGCAATGGCGTGTCGTCGTATCCGCATCCGCGGCTGATGCCGGACTTCTGGCAGTTCCCCACCGTCTCGATGGGGCTTGGACCGATCACGGCGGCATACCAGGCGCGCGTCATGCGCTACCTCGAGGACCGACAGCTTGCCCCCACCCAGGGGCGCAAGGTCTGGGCATTCCTTGGAGACGGTGAAATGGATCAGCCTGAATCCCTGGCAGCCGTGGCCATGGCTGGGCGCGAGCGGCTTGACAACCTGATTTTCGTTGTCAACTGCAATCTCCAGCGACTCGACGGACCTGTCCGGGGCAATGCCAAGATCATTCAGGAGTTCGAGGGTCTGTACCGGGCGGCTGGCTGGAACGTGATCAAGGTGATCTGGGGCAGCGGCTGGGACCGCCTGCTGGCACGCGACACCACCGGCCTGCTGCGCCAGCGCATGATGGAGTGCGTCGATGGCGAATATCAGGCGTTCAAGTCGCAGGACGGGGCCTATGTGCGCGAACGTTTCTTCGGCAAATATCCCGCCCTGCTTGAACTAGTGGCCGACATGAGCGATGCCGATATCTGGGCGCTGACCCGTGGCGGTCACGATCCGGTCAAGGTCTTCAACGCCTACGCGGCTGCCACGCGGCATGTGGGACAGCCCACCGTCGTCCTGGTCAAGACCGTCAAGGGCTTTGGCATGGGTGAGGCCGGTGAAGGCCAGAATATCAACCACCAGTTGAAGAAGCTCAATGCAGACGCCGTACGCGCGTTCCGTGATCGATTCGAACTGCCGGTCAGCGATGACCAGCTCGACGAGATACCCTACCTGAAGCCCGCCCCCGAAAGCGTGGAGGCACGCTACCTGCACGGCCGACGCGCAGCGCTGGGCGGCCACATTCCAGCGCGGCATGCCGGCACGGGACCCATGGCACTGCCCCCGTTGTCGATCTTCGACACCCAATTGAGCGACTCCGGCACCCGTGGCTACTCCACGACGATGGCCTTCGTACGCATGCTTGGTACGCTGCTCAAGGACAAGTCACTGGGCCAGAATGTGATACCGATCGTTCCCGACGAATCGCGGACCTTCGGCATGGAAGGCATGTTCCGGCAGGTCGGGATCTATTCCCATGTCGGGCAACTCTACACGCCGCAAGACGCCGATCAGCTCAGCTACTATCGCGAGTCGCGCGATGGACAGATCCTGCAGGAAGGGCTCAACGAGTCCGGCGCGATGTCAGCGTGGATTGCTGCCGCCACCGCGTACAGCAATCATGGCGTCAACACCCTGCCGTTCTACATCTACTATTCGATGTTCGGCTTCCAGCGGGTGGGCGACCTGGCCTGGGCCGCCGGCGATGCCCGCGCGCGCGGCTTCCTGCTGGGCGCCACCTCGGGACGGACCACGCTCATGGGCGAAGGACTGCAGCACGACGATGGCCACAGCCACGTGCTGTCGTCGGTCATTCCCTGCTGCGTCTCATACGACCCCACCTTCGCCTACGAACTGGCAGTGATTGTCCATGACGGGATGCGCCGCATGTATGTGGATCAGGAAGACATCTTCTACTACATCACGCTGCTGAATGAGAACTACACGCACCCCGCCCTGCCGGCAGGCGTTGAAGCAGGCATCCTGCGCGGGTGGTACCCACTGCGCTCCTCGGCGCCGACAGAGAAGCCCGTTGGCCGGGTGCAACTGGCGGGCAGCGGCGCCATCCTCAACGAAGTCATTGCGGCGGCGGAACTGCTGGCATCGGATTTCGGCATCGCCAGCGACATCTGGAGCGCCACGAGCCTGACGGAGTTGCGCCGCGACGGCCTGGCAGCCGAGCGTTGGAACTTGCTTCATCCCGAGGCCAGGCCGCGCGTGCCCTACGTCCAGCAATGCTTGGCCGACCGGGAGGGACCGCTCGTAGTGGCCACTGACTACATGAAAATTGTGGCCGACCAAATCCGTCCGTTCATCGGACAACGTCGCATGGTGGCATTGGGAACCGATGGCTTTGGGCGATCCGACACGCGCGAGGCACTGCGAAGCTTCTTTGAGGTGGACCGGCACTTCGTTGTCCTGGCCGCGCTCAAGGCCCTGGCGGATGACGGCGCGCTGCCGCCCGGCGCGGTCGCCCAGGCCATCCAGCGCTACGGGGTGGCGGAAGACAAAGTCGATCCGTCCTTCGGTTAAGCGTCGGTTGAATCCGCAGCCATTAGACGCCGCTCGCCAGCCCCTTCGTATGGACATTCAGCCGTCGGGGCAGCTTCGCAAGCGGCCATTGCACTGCGGAGGACGGAAGCTGCTTCCTGGCCCCGTGAGCGCCATTCAGGCAGCTACCTGCGACGCGGTAGACGCATGGCAAACGCGGTCTCTGTCTAGTCGCACCGAACCTCAATCGATCCGTGTGCTTTGGCAATTTCGCTCGCGATATACAGCCCGAGCCCGAGGCTGCTCGTCTTGTTGCCTTCGTGGTCCCGGGCCTCTACTCAGCGGGTCGAGTATCCGCTTCAGGGTTAGCGCGTCAATGGCAAGGCCGCTGTTTAGAACCTCCAGAAGGCGGCCGAGGCCGTGTGGAAACGCTCAGTGGGCTGCCGTGGTCGCGTCCATACATGTAGGTCGCGAGGTGCGCTATTGTTGTGGACCTCGTATCAATAGGCCCGACAAGAGGATGGGAAGGCTCTCTGAAACCCTGCGCGAGGACTCGTGCGGATCCTCGGCGTTCGCCACCCACAACGAGGCACCAAGCGCGGCAGCGCTCACGAGGCGCGCGGTTGCCTCGGCATCGACGGGCTGAACGACGCCCTGTTCAATGAGAAGCTCGATATGTCTCCTCGTGTTTCGGACGCATGCAATCTGCGTCGGCCACTTTGACGGCTCACCAAGTACGGCGGGGCCATCAAGAAGTACGATGCGCTGGATTTCCGGCTCCGCCGCCATCGCAACGTAAGCTACCAGTTCGTCAATCAACGCGGCCCACGTCGATTGGGCACGGCCCGAGATCACGGACAAGCGCTGCGTCATCTCCGCGTCGATTTGCTCGATCACCGCCTCCAGCAGCCCCTTCTTGCCACCGAACTGATGATAAAGCGCTCCGCGGGTTAGTCCCGCCTCCGCAGTGATATCTTCCATCGCGCTCTCCGCAAAACCTTTTGCTGCGAATGTTCTCCGTGCGGCTGCAATCAGTTTTTCTCGGGTTTCCGCCATCGTTTCAGCACGACTCCTCACCATCTAAGCCTCCTCGCTTCACATACACAATGCATTTTAGTTGACATACACAATGCATGTCGCTATAAATCTCACATGCACGATGTATGTGAGGTTCGCAGTTGATGCACGAGTGTGAGGCTGTATGGCTAATTTCAAGGTGATCGCTAGCGATAGGAGTGCACCACCCCTTCTAGGGGTCGTCGTCAACCCGATCGCGGGTATGGGTGGGAGCGTCGGACTAAAGGGCACGGATAGTGACGTTATTCTCGCGGAGGCGTTGCGCCGCGGAGCGCATCCGCTCGCCGGGCAGAAAGCGACCAACGCGCTGCGCCGAGCCGCATTATCTTGTCCCGATCTACGGATACTTACTGTTGCCGGCGCCATGGGTGAGGACGCCGCGCGCAACGCCGGGCTTACGCCGTTGGTATTGCCGCGACGGGAAGCAGCATCTTCCACCGGCGCCGATACACGAGCGGCTGCCGCCGCGATGGCTGACCATGGTGTCGACTTGCTCTTGTTCGTTGGTGGCGATGGCACCGCGCGCGACATCATCGGATCGGTCGGCGATCGAGTTCCTTTCCTTGGCGTCCCGGCGGGCGTGAAAATGCATTCCGCCGTATTTGGTACAAGCCCGGCGAATACGGGTCTATTGGCGGGACTGTACCTTGCTGGCGACCCGAGCGCATCGCTCCGCGAAGCGGAGGTAATGGACCTCGACGAAGCTGCCATCCGTGAGGACCGAGTGTCTGCGCGCCTGTTCGGCTATGCGAGAAGCCCCTATGCCCATCGACTGGCCCAGAATGCGAAGGCCGGGGCGGGACCAAACGAGGACGTCACGCTCGACGCGGTCGCCCGCCAGGTTGCGGCCGAAATGCAGCCAGGAAGACTTTACATTCTGGGGCCCGGCACCACGACTCGACGCGTTTCCCACGCATTGGGGCTGCCCAACACGTTACTCGGAGTGGACGCCCTGCTGGACGGCTCGTTAGTCGGCTTGGACCTGGATGAACGGACACTATTGCGCCTCATGGAACATCGCGAGGCACACATCATCGTCGGCGTTTTGGGTGGCCAGGGAAGCCTATTCGGGCGCGGCAACCAACAGATCAGCTCCGAAGTCATTCGTCAGGTCGGTCGCGACCGAATCACAGTGATCGCCAGCGCCGAAAAGCTCATCGCGCTAGAGGGTGCACCGCTACGCGTAGACACCGGCGCCGACGAAATCGACGCCATGCTCACCGGCCACATCCGGGTCGAAATTGGCCCGGGCCGTAGCACGCGCTACAGGCTCACTGCTTGAGCGCAAACAACCATCAACGCAACAAAGGAGTGTCCAATGCGACCATCCACAGCCCACCCTTACATGGCCAATTCAGTGCCAACGATACAGCAGGAAATGCTGACCGCAGTCGGCGCCGACACGATCGAGGAACTGTTCGCCCAAATTCCCAAAGACCATCGACTGGCACGGCCGCTCGATCTGCCGCCGGCGCTCAGCGAACGCGAGCTGCGGCGCCATGTTGTCGAAATGCTCGCCAAGAACCAAACCACTGAGCAGAACTTAAGCTTCCTCGGTGCCGGCATCTGGCAGCATCACGTTCCTGCGGCTGTCGACGAAATCGTTCGCCGCAACGAGTGGCTGACGTCGATCTTTGGGGAGCCCAGCTCCGACCACGGCCGCAACCAAGCATGGTTCGAATTCTGCAGTCAGCTCGGCGAGCTGATAAACCTTGACCTCGTCGGCCTGCCAGTGCGCAGTTGGGGAACCGCGGCCGGGCATGCGATACGAATGGCGGCACGTCTGACGGCGCGTAACGAAGTGGTGCTCGTGCGAGCGATCGACCCCGAGCGCCTGTCGGTGATCCGCAACTACTGCGAGCCCCCCGAGATGGCGAACCATATCGCCATCCGTCTCGTCGACTACGACCCCGCCACCGGCCTGATCGATATGAATGATCTGCGCGCTGCTGTCAGCGAACAGACTGCCGCCGTTTACTTCGAGGTGCCCTCTTATCTTGGCGTGATCGAACATCAGGCAGCCGCGATCGCCGTCATAGCCCGCGCGGCTGGGGCTGAGACAATCGTCGGCGTCGATCCGATCTCGCTCGGCGTGCTGGCTGCACCGGCCGATTACGGCGCCGATATCGTGGTCGGCACCATCCAACCGCTAGGCGTCCATCTCCATGCGGGCGGCGGCGTAGGCGGGTTTATCGCCTCACGCGACGAACCGCGCTACGCGGAAGAGTATCCGACACTGTTCATCAGCATTTCTGAGACGCTGAAGCCGGGCGAATATGGCTTCGGCCTCGGGCTGTTCCACCAGTCTTCCTATGGCCTTCGCGACAAGGGCAATGACTGGACCGGGCATTCGGTCTACATGTGGGCGATCGCCGCCACCGCCTATATGGCGATGATGGGCCCGCAAGGCTTCTCCGAGGTCGGCAAACTGATCCTCCAGCGCACCCATCATGCCGCACAACTCCTGTCCGAAATCGACGGGGTGCGTGTCACCTTCCCATCGGGCTTCTTCAAAGAGTTCGTCGTCAATTTCGACGGCACCGGCAAAACCGTTGCGGAGATCAACCGCGCTCTGCGCACTGAGGGCATCTTCGGCGGCAAAGATCTGTCGGGCGAGTTCCCCGAACTGGGCGAGAGCGCCCTATATTGCGTCACCGAAATCCACACCCTTTCCGACATCGAGCGCCTGGCTGGCGCCCTAAAAGAGGTAGCTGCGAAATGAACATCGAACCGAAGGAATACCATGCGCCGGTCTGGAACGAGCCGGTCATCATGGAAATGGGCTACCCCGGCCGCCGCGGCATGCTGTTCCCGCAGGTCGAAGCGGAGATCCGGGACCAGGTCAACGACGCGGACGACCTCATCCCGCCGGCGCTGCGCCGTCAGGACAAACCTGCTCTGCCAGAGATGTCCGAGCCGGAAGTTCTCTACCATTATCTGCGACTATCGCAGCAGACGCTCGGCATGATGGGCACGAGCCTGTTCGGCACCTGCACGATGAAGTACAACGCGCAAATCAACGAGCAGATGGCATGGCGTCCCGAGCTCACCCAGCTCCACCCGCTCCAGCATGAGGACACCATGCAGGGCGCGCTGGAAATCGTACACAACATGGACCTGATCCTGCGCGAACTCTCGGGCATGGACCAGTTCGTGTTTCAAGCTGGCGGTGGCGCCGAGGCGGCATTCACTCATTGCGCGGTGACGCGTGCCTACCATGCTTCGCGCGGAGAACTGGAACAGCGTAACGAGATCATCACGACGATCCAGACCCACCCCTGCAATCCGGCGACGGCCGCAGCCGCTGGATTCAAGGTCATCACGCTGATGCTCGATGAAAACGGCTATCCGTCGCTAGACGCACTGAAGGCTGCAGTGTCCAACCGCACCGCCGCGCTGATGGTCAACAATCCCGATGACATGGGTGTCTACAATCCCGAGATGAAGGAATGGATCCGCGTTGTGCACGAGGCGGGCGGCCTTGCCTTCTACGATGCCGCCAACTTCAACGGTACCATGTCGAAGGTTCGCGCCCGCGAAATCGGCTTCGACGCCTGTATGTTCATGCTACACAAGACGTTTGGCGCGCCCAAGAGTGGGGTCGGCGGCCCGGCGACCGGCGCCTATGGCTGCTCGGCCGAGTTGGCACCGTTCCTTCCCGCGCCGCTGGTAACGCGTGAGGGTGATCGCTATCGCCTCGACCATGACCGGCCGCAAAGCGTCGGCAAGATCCGCGAGTTCTGGGGCAATGTGCAGGTGATTCTGAAGGCTTATGCCTGGGCTCGCGCGATGGGTGCCGATGGGATCGCACAAGCTTCCGACATCTCGGTGCTGGCCAACAATTACATGGAGAAAGGACTTCTCGCGATCCGTGGAGTCTCCCGGTCTCATCCTGAGGCGAAGATGCCGAGGCTCGAGATGACACGCTATACCCTCGAGAAGATGAAGGAGGAGACCGGTGTCGATGTCCATGACGTCCAAAATCGAATGACCGATTTTGGCGTCGACGCAATGTGGACCAGTCACGAACCCTGGCTGCTAGCCGAACCTTTCACGCCAGAGGCGGGCGAGATGTACGGGAAAGAAGCCCTCGACCGGTGGATTGCTGTTCTCGCTCAAATATCGGATGAAGCTTATTCTGATCCGCAGCTCGTCAAGACTGCGCCGCACAATCAGGCGATCCACCGCTTGAAACCTGGGGAAACCGACGAACCCGGCCGACGCGCAATGACTTGGCGCGCATTCAAGAAAAAGCATTCCCAGCCGAACTAGCGCGCTAGCGGCGGCAGAAGTTCCAGCACAGCTAAGGGGCAGCCGGCGCATTTGCTACGCGGCAACGTAAGATTCTGCCGCAGACCAAATCGTCCCTAAACTAAGAAGCTGTTGCGATATCAATTCATGCAGGGCATTAGCCTGCTCCAGCAAATCAGTGAACAGGCCAAGGACAGGAAGGTTTCGTGAACATGGGCATATCGTTCGTATCGAAACTTCAGGCGTCTGAACGCGTGGAGCCATGCAATCGAGCGCTCCACGCTCAGCGCTTTTTGCCGAGCCCGCTGCCGCGAGGCGAGCCGATTTTGGCAAGCACGAGCGAATCGATGACTACCGGCGACTGCGAATGATTTGACCTGTAACCCGTGCTCATACAGTCTCGATCAATTCAGCGCAGGAATGACCGATTCGCAATGACCTTCAGTCGTCTGCAGTGTAGGGTACGGGTGGCCGAGGTGGGTCGATAGTGTTGAAAAACTCAATCTGCCCACTGAGCAGACCAGGTCTGCCGGTTGCCGACCTCTCAGATCGGTCTGTATTGAACGATCGTCGATCGGTTGGGGGTTCGGGCACCCCTGAAACCTCGCCGGAAACGGTGTCCACAGAGTTTTTCAACACTATCGGCCATAAGCGGCTGATTGCACGCGATAGCTGCCTGTCGGTGAGATAGGCACTGACAACCAGATCGGTAGCAGCTTCACTCAAATGGGGGGTAGACGGGCCGCGAAGGAATGCTTCATAAAGGCGAACATCAGATTTCCGTTCTCCGGCGTAACGAATGGTTCCCCGATAGCCGGCTGCTCTCGCCAATCCATCATCAATGCTCGACTCCTGCTGCTTATTGCTGCAGTCAAACCATGACCTCTTTCACTGATATCGCGCAAACCACACCCACTAGCAACGCCATTGCAGCGGCAGTTAGCCAGGGCTACGCGCTCGGCGAAGTTCTGGAATGTGAATTGCTGCGGCGCGGCTTTAACCACGTCTACGGGATCCGCTTCGTCGATGGGCGCCGCGCCGTGGCACGACTGTGCGCCAATCGTCCGCGCGGTGCACCCAACACTGACTACGAAGCGGCTCTGCTCGCTCATCTGAAGGCGGCCGGCGCAGCTGTCGCCGCCTCGTTGCCGACTCGATGCGGTGCTGCGGCTACGTCGATGGCCCTGCCCGAAGGTACGCGCACCCTGATGCTGTTCGAGCATCTGGAGGGAGATCCTCCTGGCGACGCCTTGCCCGACATCGAGGCAACAGGCCGCGGCTTAGCGCTGTTGCACCAGGCAGGTCGGAACTACGACGGCCCAACTAGCCGCTACGCGCTTGAACTCCCGCAGTTACTTGGCGCGTCGATTCGACGCTTGTGCACCGCACCAACGATGGACGAAGGGCTACGCGCGGACTTCTCCGCTATCGCGCAACGACTGGACGAGCGCATTGCGGCGATGCCTGGGCTAACCCGCGTGAACTGCCACGGCGACTGCCATGGTAGCAACAACTTCATGACCGACAGTCCGGAAGGGGTTCGTATCGCATCTTTCTTCGATTTCGACGATGCCGGCCCTGGCTTGCTGGCGTACGAACTCGCTGTCTACCTTTGGGCCATGCTGCCGCGTAAGGTCGACGCCGATCTGGACGCCCCAGCTCTCGAGCAGTGGCGGCACTACATAGCTGGGTATCGTAGCGTCCGGGCGATTGAAGTGACAGATTTTGCCGCCATCGCGTCCTTTGTCGCGGTACGCCATTTCTGGCTTTTGGCCGAATATGCAGGCCGTATCGATGTTTGGGGGACACAGACAATGCCCACGACTTGGCTACGAAAACAGGTCCAGTTGCTAACAGCATGGGAATCATTGCAGACACCGCAATGACTAGCGAAGATTCTCATTGCGCCGGCGCTGGTCGGGCGCTCCGGTCACGTCCAAACGTTGGCACATCGGCCGGGCCAGTCTTGTCGCAAGGTCATTTTGTGAACGTCTGGCCGAGAAGCGGACGCACGGCGCTAGCGTCTGCGCCTGCCTGGTAGCATCATCAGGCAGACGGGGGGACCGAGGCCGGTATTGCGTGGGTGCAAGATGGCGCAGGCCGCCGATGGCGCCGATCGGTCAACCTGCCTGCGCCGGAGGGCGGAAACCGGCTGCAGTTTCAGCCGTTCGCCGGTCGGCTCGTGCGGACGTTCCCACGTCGGCACCGCCCCGAGAGCGGCCGTCGGCTGGATCAAAAAAGTCCCCTCGCATTTCTGTCCATTGAGGACGGTCGCGCCGGACTAGCGCGATCACCTTTGAACGGCCACTTCCTAATGTAACGTCGTAGGGTTGAGGGCACCGGCCGCGCGTGGCCCCAAAAGCAAGAAAAACCCTCGCACGATGGCGAGGGGCCAAAAGCCAGACCAAGGGAAGACTCCTTGGCGAGAGGCTCAACAGCGGTTACGGACGATCCACGCTCAGGCTGTAGAAGTTTTGAGCAACATTGGCGCTGATCGTTGCGGACAGGCCGGCAGCGGGGATTCTCAGGCCGATCGATTCGTTGACGTTCGTGGCAGCGGCCCGATGCCGTAGCCCAACGACGGGGTCGTTTATCGTCCACGTATCCACGCGCCCATCCTCGATACGAGTTCGGGTATAGGAATTCGCGGTGGTGTCAACAGAGTCGATCTTCACACTGTTGGGTGTAAAGGCGCTGACCGCACCATCCGGGTCGATCCTCGAATCCCAATAGGCATTCGTCGTGCCGACGGTCGGCAGAGTCATGGTGTACGCCTTGCTCGCGACAGTAAAGCCGCCAGGGCGGGTGGTGAACATGGAGACGTGACCGTCGGTGCCAACAAAAGTGACCGCATACCCGGTGCCGCCGCTCGATAGCGTGCTAGCAATGCCGTCCGCATTTTCGGTGAAGACCGGGAAATCAGCGGGTGTCCAAATACCGCACGGCTTGCCAGCGTAGCAACGGCTGCCGGCCGTCACCTTTCCGTCGGCGCCAATCGTCATGTTCACGCGACTCGGCTTCAGCTTGCCAGCGCTATCGGGTGTGGTTGTGTAGGTAAGACCCACCCATTCACCCGCCTTTTTGTCGATGCCGACCTTTTGCGCCGGCACCAAGAAGGCGGACGCCGAGCCACTCGCATTGCGCAGTAGCGCGATACCACCCTTGCCGACGACCATGTCATAGCCATACTGGCTATCCGCATTGACGAAGCGGCAGGCCTGGCTGGAATCGGCTGTAAGCGTATCCACGGCGCTATCGCTTTGATAGGTCACGGTCAGCTTCGCTGCGTCGACCGTCACCACCTCGATCATGTTTTCGGCCGTATTGACACTGAAGTACTTGCCGCTGCGGAAGCTGGCGCAGGACGCCGCCGAAGGTCGCAGGATAGTTTGAATCGGGCCAGTCGAATTGCCGCCCGGGTTCGCCGCAACTGCGGTGGATAGACCCTCCAGGGTCGTGCCGGACGCGGTCAGCGCAGCGCCAAGCTTGTCGATTGCTTTGTCCATCGCGTTGCCGGCTGTACTGCCATTTGCGGCAACGAGAGTGTCCGAGAGGGGGTTCGCCCCGCCCAGATCAACAACGCCGCTTAGCGAGAGGGCGACTGACGAAACCGCGCCGGTTACGCCGTCGGAGGTCAGCTTGCCGTGTGCGGCCGCGTCAAAGGTATTGAAGAAGTCAGCAGTGTTGCCGCCGGCGATCGCCGCCGTTACGAGCTCGGTAAGAGGGGTGATATTAGCAACCGCAGTGGTGCCAGAACCCGCATCCACGACCGAGTGCATCACCGGCCCGTTCGGAACCTGGACGCTCAGCACGCACGGGCGCACGGCGTTCGGAATACCAATAGTGAAGGTGCCATCTGCGGCAGTCGTGGCCGTACCCGACCCCGTCGCGCATTTGGCTTGAACGGTTGCTCCCGCCAGTGCCGCACCAGTTGCCGCGGTGCCACTGATCTTCGTCGTCGGGGTAGTCGGCGTCGTAGTCGTAGCCGCCCCAGTAGTGGCGCTATTGTCCCCGCCACCGCCACAAGCCGTCAAGGTAGCCGCAGCGACAGCCACGGCAAGCAGTTTTGCATTCATTCTTCTGACTCCCTAAAGTATCCCGCGCCTCGGATCTGAAGGACCCGCATCGCCTACCCGTCCGCTGCTTTTTCGGTTTCGGCATGCGCAGCAAACAACCAGCGCAGCCCGGGGGTAAGTATGCGAGTGAAGCCAGAATGTCCGCATCATCAATATTGATGATGAAACAACAGGTGTGTTTCATGATCTCGAAACACCCCTGCCGCAAAGCGGCCGCCCACGCGAGAGCTTCAAGGACTGATCGGTTTTGCTGAAAAGCTCGGCATCGGCGATGCGTTCAGCAAGGGGGCTGCTGCCAGCAACTATTCCCGATTGGAATTGCCATGCAACACCAGGCTCGGCCCTCGGAGGGCCGCTGCGCCCGTTGCCAGTCAACCCGGCTTTTTTTGCGAGAGTACCGATAACATCGTGCTCACGGCTTTGACCTGCGATCGAGCGTCGGTCTTTGCAAGAATGGCCCGAACCTGGCATCTAACCGTGTTAGGTGAGACGCCTTTGGTGTCCGCATAATCCTCTGGGGACGTGCCTTCTATCAGGGCCTCCGCCACGGCCGCTTCCGCTGGCGTCAAACCAAAAGCCTGCTGCAACTGCCTGGCAGTGACAGGGGGCCCATTTCCACGCGGCCTTGCCGTAATTAAGACCGATGCCGAGCCGAAAGTGACCAGCGTTTGCCCTGGAATGGCGGCGATGCTCATGAACAGGTCGTGACTGGCTCCGGTGGCATTTCGCAGCGCCAGGCTTTCCCCGCGTCTGGATCGCGCAACCCGCAGGATCGCGCCGAGCAGCGCGTCATTGTCCGAAGCGTGTGGCGCTACCAGTCGACCGTGCCTGAGCCTGAGCGCAGTGCCGGCTTTCAGCAGCGCCTCCCCAGCCTGATTGGAAAAGACGGGGCGTCCGTCCTTGTCCAGCGCGAAGACGGCTAGGCCCAGTTGCTCCATCAGTTCGGTTCCCAGCGCGGCATCCCGGTGCAAATCCTTGGCGTCCTGCCAAAGGTTGATGGCGCGATGGAGATGCGGGATCAGACTGACTGCGGTCTTCCTGTCCGCGTCGATATAAGGCTTTCTTCCTTTGTCGCGAAGGAGCCCTAGGAGGGTTTCGCTTCCTCCGGGCCGGGGAAGACGTGTTCCCATTAGATAACGGTGTCCAGAAGTTGGGAGCTGGAAGTCCTGATAGAACTCGCTCCGAGCCACGTCTCGGTCAGTGATATGGTCTTGGCAGGCAACGAGCGCTCCTGCGGGCGCCCGCTGGACCAATTCGCGCCGCGGATCCAGTGCGCCATAGTGTGCCTCGTAGATCGTGACTATAGAGTCGAAGTGGGAGTCTGGCGTATACACCGAGAAACGCGGACAGTTGTTTGCTGGGTCCCAACTGAACATGTGAAAGACGTTCGCACCGACCGCCTCCGCAGTGCGTTGCAGGACTTCCAGGAAGTCGTCTTGTCGAATGGCGGCCTCGTAAAGGTCCCCAATCAGTTGGTCTCTCAGCATGCCCGCTCCCCAACGGATTCGCGACCAAAGCCTGTCGGCGGCTCTTTTGGTCGAGGCTCTTAGATCTACTGGCTAAGTACGATAGCGAATTCTTGATGGTGTCCACCTCCCCACCAACGAGGGGGTATCGCGATTGTGGGAAGTCCACATTTTGCATTACCTTCCAGTCCACCTCCGGCTGTCGCGAGGTCGACTCCCGAGTCCGTCTGCAAGCTCCTCAGATAAGTGCGCTTTCCCGCCATGCATACAGTTCAGCCGTTCCCCCAGGAGGCGGTGGTACCGCAGCGTATCAGTTCCTCCAGAGGCTTGATCTTGGCAGCACGCCCCCCCAGTTGAGACGGTTTACTTTGGTGCAGGCAAGAGCATCGCCCGTCAATCGCCTCAAACTCGGATCATTTGTTCTCGCGCTGGCGCTGCCGACGAAGGTCAGTCGCGCTAGGCGTATCGCGAACGTGAATCGATCGCATTGGATTTGACGGCCGCTGTCGAGTAGCCATGGAAACTGCCCCGCTTTTCTGGAGCCGAGGCCATCAGCGCTTTCAGGCCTACGGACCTCGTTGGACACTACATCGCTGGCAAGCATCCCGGCCTTGCGCGCCAGCTCAAATAGTGTCAGCTCTGCCGCCCCAGCGTGCTCCTGCGCGAAGGCGGTCAGCTTCTGCCGATGCTCGCCAAGTTCGATCTTGGATGGCTGCTGTAGCAGGCCCTTGGCGAGCTTGGTGCGCGATGCCACGTCATGCTCGGCCAGCCCTGCCACCGTCACCTCGCCAGCAGCGAGCGCGCCCGGCGTGAACACGGTTTCGACCAGGCCGCGCCCCAGTATCATCGCCTCGACGGGCAGCCCTTGCTCTGCCAGCAGGATGGCGCACGAAAATGCGCAACGGCGCGTGCAAACCGGGCGCTTGCCACTAGGGCGGCATTTGATGTGGCCCCAGGAGGGTGGTGATTTTCATGGCCAGGCGCGAGCAGACCCGCGCGAGGCCGAATAGATCGGCGTACCGAGCACGCTGCATCGCTGCACCCCGCGGTTTCCTCCCTCGAGGATTGTTCGACGCCTGCCCACACGCGCCGCTCCCTCTCACAGTCCTGCAGACGAGGGCAGACATCAAACAATCCTTAACAGTTTGCGACGATCCTCGCTCGTGATCGAATGACCGCCGCGGACACGAAGACAGCCACACGTTTCTGCGCCGACTCATGACCCTGTTCGTTCGACAGGCGTCTACAAAATCACCCCAACTATCGTTGCTCAAGCCATCTGTGCTTGCCTTTACCTCTAACATCTGAAAGTGCTTTTCACATTGTGGAATTCACCCAGAATTTCCCCAGTGTTTCGTTTTCGTTTCCCGAAAACGCGTTCCACATCACGAAATTCCACACCTATCTCATTGAAAAATAAGGATAAACCAACTCTTATGTCTTATATAAGACTTCGCCGCGAGGCGCCAAAAGCGCCATACAATGATTCCACGCTGCTTGCTCCGACATCCGTAGCGGCACACGCAACCCTTTCTTCAATCGCGCTTAGGAATTTCGTATGGCCCAGTATCAAGACGACATCAAGGCAGTTGCTGGTTTGAAAGAGAACCACGGCAGCGCATGGAATGCCATCAGCCCCGAGTATGCCGCCCGCATGCGTGCCCAGAACAAGTTCAAGACGGGCCTGGACATTGCCAAGTACACCGCCAAGATCATGCGCGCCGACATGGCCGCCTACGATGCCGACCCGGCCAAGTACACCCAGTCGCTGGGTTGCTGGCACGGCTTCATCGGCCAGCAGAAGATGATCTCGATCAAGAAGCACTTCAACAGCACCGAACGCCGCTACCTTTACCTGTCCGGCTGGATGGTGGCCGCGCTGCGCTCCGAGTTCGGCCCGCTGCCGGACCAGTCGATGCACGAAAAAACCTCCGTCAGCGCGCTGATCCGCGAGCTGTACACGTTCCTGCGCCAGGCCGACGCCCGTGAACTGGGCGGCCTGTTCCGCGAACTGGATGCTGCCCAAGGACCTGCCAAGGCCGCCATCCAGGAAAAAATCGACAACCACGTCACCCACGTTGTGCCCATCATCGCGGACATCGACGCGGGTTTCGGCAACGCCGAAGCAACGTACCTGCTGGCCAAGCAGTTCATCGAAGCGGGCGCATGCTGCATTCAGATCGAAAACCAGGTGTCCGACGAGAAGCAGTGCGGCCACCAGGACGGCAAGGTCACCGTGCCGCACGAGGACTTCCTGGCCAAGATCCGCGCGATCCGCTACGCGTTCCTGGAACTGGGCGTGGACGACGGCATCATCGTGGCCCGTACCGACTCGCTGGGCGCCGGCCTGACCAAGCAGATCGCCGTGACCAACACGCCGGGCGACCTGGGCGACCAATACAACGCGTTCCTCGATTGCGAAGAACTGTCGGCCGACCAACTGGGCAACGGTGACGTCATCATCAAGCGCGACGGCAAGCTGCTGCGTCCGAAGCGCCTGCCCAGCAACCTGTTCCAGTTCCGCGCCGGCACGGGCGAAGCGCGCTGCGTGCTGGATTGCGTCACCGCGCTGCAAAACGGCGCCGACCTGCTGTGGATCGAAACCGAAAAACCGCATATCGCGCAGATCGGCGGCATGGTCAGCGAGATTCGCAAGGTCATCCCGAACGCCAAGCTGGTGTACAACAACAGCCCGTCGTTCAACTGGACGCTGAATTTCCGCCAGCAGGTGTATGACGCGATGAAGGCCGAGGGCAAGGATGTGTCGGCATACGAGCGCACCCAGCTGATGAGCGTGGAGTACGATCAGACCGAACTGGCGAAGCTCGCCGACGAAAAGATCCGGACCTTCCAGGCCGACGCGTCGCGCGAAGCAGGTATCTTCCACCATCTGATTACGCTGCCGACCTACCACACCGCCGCACTGTCGACCGACAACCTGGCCAAGGAATACTTCGGCGACCAGGGCATGCTGGGTTATGTGGCTGGCGTGCAGCGCAAGGAAATCCGTCAGGGCATCGCCTGCGTCAAGCACCAGAACATGTCCGGCTCGGACATCGGCGACGACCACAAGGAGTACTTCAGCGGTGAAGCAGCCCTGAAAGCGGCGGGTAAAGACAACACCATGAACCAGTTCTGATACCAGTAATACGCCCCAAACATGGCGCCAACCCAAAACGGGTTGGCGTTTTTTTTATCCGGCGGCATAGCTTGCGGGGGTCCTCATCGAACGTTTTCCAGTGCGCTTGCATTCGACGCCGGTGCCGATGCCTAACCGACCGCGCTCCATCGGCTGCGACTATTGGCACACGGTCCCCGTCCAGTATCCGAATTCCCACTGAACCAACGCAACCGATCCTCAGCCGCAGACGGCAAACCGCAAACCGCTAAGACACCCGCCTGGCGAATCAAGATACCTGCGTAGAAGACACTCCCCCGAGCACACGCGCTTAAGCGTGGCCAGCAGTCTTTATGAAGACCTTTCCTAATTGCGCTGTCGATAGACACGCGAAGGGGTTCGGGTACCCCTGAAACCTCGCCGGAAACGGGGTCCACAGCGTTTTTCAACACTATCGGCCATAGGCGGTCGGTCAGCCAATGGTTAATCAATAACTGATCCGAACCGATATACGGACACCTGAGGTCGTGAATTCCGTGAAGCCGATTGCGCCGGCCAGACATGCACGACGGATGGCCAGGCAGAGAGTTCCTGCCCAGAGTGGCGGACTGACGCACGCCAGTTGGCTTCTAGCGCCGACGGCAAAGGCAGCCGGTTTGCCCTGCGCGGCGCCAACCCAGTCATCAGTGCACCGGCAATCTCCGTGAAGCAAGCTTGCGGCCGCCCCTGGCGGGATCGAGCCATGGTTTCACTTGGTCGCCATGGGTCCATTGGCCATTCGCATACGCACCGGCCAGGATTGTCGCTATGGATTGGCTACCTACCGCAGTCATCTAGCATCATGAAAGATGATGCCCAAGGTATGCCGCTGACCCCGATGCAGCCTGCTAACACCATGACGCAGACTCAGGCGATGGAATCCTCGCACTGAGCGGACGGGCCTGTGATTCACGGCAAAGATCACTGCATCACCTTGACGCAGGGGTACGACCTGCGCGCGTCCCGGCTTTGTCGGATGAGTCTCGGTCAGCAGCAACTCGCCACCGTCAAAATCGCGCCCGGGCTCATTGAGCAAGAAGACCGCCTGGAACGGAAATACGTGGTCGCCATACAGATCCTGGTGGAGGCAACAATAGTCGTTGGCGCCATAGCGTAACAGGAGCGGGGTTGGACGGGTCTGTCCTGCCCGGCGGCAGATTTCGCGGAATTCCGCATGTGTGGCAGGAAACCTCTCCGCAATGCGCATAACCGCATGCCAGCGATTCGCAATTGGCGAGAGACGTGGATAGAGGTCGCGACGCAGTTCACTGACGAGATCAGGCAGTGGGTCGCAAAAGTATTTGTATTCGCCTCTCCCAAATGCGTATCGTTCCATCACGATCCGGCTTCGGAATCGCTGGTCCTCAGGAAAGTACCCAGTGACTGCCTCGCACTGGTCGCATGTCAACAGCGCCGGAATGATGGCGTATCCATCGCGTGTCAACGCTTCTTCGACTGCGAGCCAGTCAAGCATCGCAAGCTTGTCGGCCAGGGACTGCGGTTTCAAGCGTTCTCCTCCCGGGGCCTTCTCCAAGGCTGCGTTGAATAGCGTTTCAGCGGTCATGACCGCACTCGATTGCGTGATGTAGGGCAGCTTCTGGTGGCTTGCGCCTTCTTCCAGGCAGCGTATCGATCAAGCATACAAACCGCACACGGCCGAAAACCGGCTGCGATAGCGATCGACTCATCGAGAAAGAAAACGCGCTGTTTGATATAGCCCCCGCGGGCGATGGCCTGCAGGGCCGCTCGGCAATCAAATCTGCCGTAGATCCGGCCGCCTAGATGGCCACCGAGTGTGCCCGGCACCGAACTCTCATAGGGCTTGCCATCCCGTCCGATCAGAGCCCAGGTTCTCGATTCGGTCATAGTCCGATCCACCATTCAGGCTCACACAGAATGATGGAACGTGAGTTCCACGCCAATACGCTCACCCTGCCGGACGCGACTGATCGCGTGCTTGAGATTGACCCGATAGTCGCCACGCGTGCCTTTGAACGGGCGTTGCGCCGTCGTGATAATGGCCACATCGCCAAGTTTGAGCGGAACCACCAGTGGCCGCGATTGCATGCGTGGGCGCTGCTCGGTCATGACAAACTCCCCTCCGAGGAAGTCGTCGCCCGGTGCCGCAAGCAAGGCAACGACTTGCATGGGGAAGACGTGCTCCGCATCACTGCGTTGGTGCAACGCGACGTAGCCTCCGGCACTCAGCCGGCTTAGGTAAGACTGGCCACGCCTCTGTCCCGCCGCGCTGCATTGCTGGAGGAACGCCGACAATTCCTCTGGATAACGGTAGCTTATGTCCAGTCGCTCGTTCCACGTGTTGGCAATTGCCGCGAGCTTGGGATAAAACGCTTCGTGCAGCGATTGCCACGGGTCTGGCAAGTTCTGATCGAAGTAAAACAGATCACCTTGCCCGAGTTCGGTGGTCATTAATGAGATTCGGCGAGTCTTTCCGTCGAAATCGGTCCGCCGCGCCAGCTCGCGCGCCCGATCGGCTGCAAGCAGTCCCGGAATCACGGCGTAGCCGTCTGCCTCCAGGTGGCCGTATATGGCAAACCAATCCAGTTGATTGAACGCATCGGAAAATTGCGTCATGGCAGCATCCTTTCAGGTTTGAGCTTCGCGTCGGAGCAATTCACGCTTGCGATGCACGCCCCAGCGGTAGCCGGCGATATCGCCATCGCGCCGCACGACGCGGTGGCATGGAATGGCCACGGCAATGTGGTTCGCAGCACAGGCCTGCGCTACGGCACGCACGGCCTTGGGAGCGCCGATGCGCTCGGCGATCTCCGCGTAGCTCACGGTCGTGCCCGGCGGAATCTCGCGCAGAACCCGCCAGACGCGCTCCTGGAAGGCCGTGCCCTGTACGTCCAACGGCAGGTGCAGACCGATAGCCGGTGCCTCGATGAATCCCACCACCTGGGCGATCGATTGCTCGAACTCAGCATCGCCGCCGATAAGCTGAGCCTTGCGGAACCGGTCCTGCAGGTCACGCACCAGCGCATCCGGGTCATCACCCAACAGAATGGCGCAAATGCCGCGCTGGCTCTGCGCGACCAGAATGGCACCTAGCGAGCACTGCCCCACCGCGAATCGAATGACCGTCCCGGTGCCGCCTGCCAGGTAGTCTCGCGCCCGCATGCCCAGCAGTTGGTCGGAGGCTTCGTAGAACCGGCTATTGGAGTTGAAGCCGGCGCCATAGATCGCGTTAGTGACCGAAGCGTTAGTTGTGCTCAACTTCTCCCTCAACTTGCGGGCACGATAGGCCGAGCTGTAGGCCTTGGGCGTGAGGCCCGTTTCGGCCTTGAACAGACGGTGGAAGTGGGACGGGCTCATGCCGATCTCGGACGCCAGGTCGTCGAGCTGGGGCGGTGTCTCTGACGCCTCGATCAGGCGACAGGCACCCTCCACCAGCGCGGCGCGCTCGGCTGCCGCGCTGGTCTGGTCGCCACGCGCGCGGCGGCTGGGGCGGTAGCCCGCCGCTTCGGCAGCTTTTGCCGAGTCGAAGAACTCTACGTTTTCGCGCTTGGGTAACCGTGCCGTAGAGTTGGGCAGTCGCCACAAGTACCAGGCCGCGACAGTCCGCCAGGGACACCAGGCCCCGCCGATCTCGCGCATCTGCCGCGGGGTCGGCGCCTTCTCCAACCCCTTCAGGCGCCGGTAGCCCTCGCGCACGCCGAAGTCGTCCACCGGCAGGACGTCTGAGCGCTCCAATGAGTAGATCAGGAACATTTCGACGGTCCAGCGGCCCACGCCACGCAGGGAGACCAAGCGCTCGATCAGCGCGGCGTCGGGAAGGCGCCGTGCTTCATCGAGACTGGGCACGATCCCATCCACTGCGGCCTGTGCGATGCCACGTATGGTGGCCAGCTTGGCGGCCGAGAAGCCGCACGCACGCTGCAAGTCGGGATCGGTCGACAGGAGTTGTGCCGGCGATGGGAAGGCGGCGCCCGGATAGAGCGCAAGCAGTCGCGCAAGAATCGCATCGCCGGCCTTGGCGTGCAACTGCTGGTAGGCGATGGCGCGCACCAAGGCTTCGTAGGGCTCACGCGCAGGCTTTGCCTCATGTCGGCATGGTCCAACATTGGCGATATGGCGCGCCCAGTCTGCATCCAGACCGGATAAATACTGAGAGGCCCGTTCGTATGCGCGTGGAGACAAGTCCGCTGCAATGGTATCGGTCAAGATCAGATCCCCGGCAGCATGGCAGTCTGCGGTTCGGCACGCGCTGGCGCGATCGCCCTCTCGTGCTCCAATAGCCAGCGCTTACGGGGCACCCCCCAGGCGTAACCCTTGAGATCGCCATTGCTGGCGATGACCCGATGACACGGTACGATGATGGCAATCGGATTGGCCCCATTGGCCGCACCGATGTCGATGGCCGCGCGCGGATCGTCGAAGCCCAGTTCCTTGGCCAGCTTGCCGTAGGTCGTGGTCGTGCCGGCCGGAATGCGGCGCAGCGCGGCCCAGACCCGGCGCTGAAGCTGAGAACCAGCGGTCTCGGTGCGCAGGGCATCCAGCGCGCCCAATTCACCCGAAAAATAGCGAGCCAAGGCTTCGGCGATCTCCGCAGGGGCCGGAACTTCAACCAGCTCGACACTGCCATAGTGGTCGCGCAAGCTGCGATGCTGGCGCGCCTTGTGGTCGGCAAAATCGAGTCCGCGCACAATCTGCCGCGCATCGGTGACGAGCACCAGGTCGCCCAACGGCGACTCCACATAGCTCAAGAACAATTGCATGATGCACTCCTTGTTGAATGAATCGGCGGCCCACTTGATGTGGTCAGTCTGCTCATCTCAGGCGGGTAACGCCCCATTCGCCAAACAGGTAGGCCGCGCCGCTTTCCATGTGCAGCTCGATGGCACCGGCATTGCCGACCCGCCATTGCGCCGCGCCCATGTCCACCAACGACTGGCAATAGGCCTCAATCCGGCGGCGCGCTTCGGCCTGTTCGTTCGTCGGTTCTATCGATATCGAGTGCATGGGCACGTCTTGGCAACTACGGCTACTCTAGGCGTGTCATCGCGGGAAAAAACTCCGACTCTTGCTCATGAATTCCAATGCTCAACCCGCCTTGCGGAAGGTGAAGTTGATGCGTTGACTTCCAAGCAACGGATGCGGCTCTTTCTTTAGTGGCATCACCCCGTGATAGCGTCCATCACAAGCTCACTTCGGCGCACTCGTACAGCGAGGTCGTCGATGTTTTGCAGGGTCCGGCGAAGCGCACTGCTCGATGTGAGCCTTCCATATGGAAAGTGGAAAACCTCGACACCGAGACCCGCCAAGCTTCGTATATGCGG
>NZ_JARJLM010000192.1 GCF_029335485.1 Cupriavidus basilensis | reverse complement strand
CCGGCGCAACGCTCCGGCATCCGGCCCGGCTGGCCGACTTTCTCAACTACCGCCTGTACCACCTGACCCGTGTCGCGCTTGCCGCCAGTGGTCATCATCTGCGCGTCGCGGCGGGCGTGAGCCGGCGCGAGTGGCGCATGCTGTCCTTCCTGGGCGAGCAGCCGGGTACCCGCCTGACGGAGCTGGCGCAGAGCGCCGGGCTGGACAAGGTGCTGGCCAGCCGGGCCGTGCATGCGCTGATGGCGCGCGGCCTGGTGCGGCGCGCCACGCGCGAGCAGGACCGGCGCGCGGCGGCATTCGCGCTGAGCGAGGAGGGCGAGGCGGTCTACCAACTGGCCTTTGCCCAGGCGCAGGCCTTCAACGCCCGGCTTGCATCGTGCCTGGACCCCGAGGAAGCGCGGATACTGGCGTGCTGCCTGTCGCGGTTGCATGCCGAGGCCGAAGTCCTGCTGGCGCAGGCCGAAACCCTGCCCAGCACCGTACCCGCGCCTGCGCAGGCGCCGCAGGACTGGTGGCGCCGGCCGTAAGGTTTGCCGGTCCGTTTCCGACTCCAGCAGGCGACGCCGGACTCCCGGACTTGTACACTTGGAGTCAGCGCGTGCCCTCCCAGGAGCCTGCCATGCCGCTTGTCCGTCTCTTGCCATTGTCCCGGTTTCCGTTCCGGCTGCGCGCTGCCGCCGCGGCCGCGCTGCTTCCCTTGTGCTTCCTCGCTGTCCCGCCAGCCCAGGCGGCTCCCCAGCCACCGGCGCCCGCGCAGGCGCTGACGAGGCAGGCGGTCGCCGCCTACGATGCGGGATCGTTCGACGTGGCCTTGCGGGATTTCGCCAAGGCGGCGCAGCAGGGCAACCGGCTGGCGCAGTTCGACTACGCCATGATGCTGCTGCGCGGCGAAGGCACGCCGGTGCGCCCCCAGGAAGCCCTGGTCTGGCTGCGGCGCGCGGCCGACAACGACATGACCCATGCCCAGTTCACCTTTGGCGAGCTGTATGAGCACGGCGACCTGGTGCCGCGCTCGCTGGAATCCGCCAACGAGTGGTACCGCCGGGCGGCCGAAGGCGGCCATGTGCAGGCCCAGGTGGAACTGGCGACCAACTACTTCACGGGGCGGGGCGTAGCGCGGGACTACGGCAAGGCCTTCCAGTGGTACAGCCGCGCCGCCACCGCCGGCGACGGCGGCGCGCAGTACATCGTCGCCAGCTATTACGAACGCGGCGAGCCCGGCGTGGTCGAGAAAGACATCGAACAGGCCAAGATCTGGTACGCGCGCTCTGCCTCGCACGGTGATCCCGGGGCGCTGGCCAAGCTGCGCTCGCTGCTGGAGGAGGACCTGAAAGCCAAGGCCAACCCCAGCGCCAAGGGCAATGGCCCGATGTAATGACGCGGTCGCATTGGCATGCTGCCATAGCGAGAGCTTTGCCCCGGCCGCGCCGATGCGGGCCGGATGATAGCGCCGGCAGGGAGGATATCGCGCTGCGTCGAGCCCAGGGCGGTACGACTCTTGCTTGGGACAACAACACGAAACCTGCGCCAATGGGAGGCCCTAGTGGCAACGCACGTCGCACTGAACCATGTCACCCACTACCGGTACGACCGGCCGGTGAAACTATCGCCCCAGGTGGTACGGCTGCGGCCTGCCCCGCACTGCCGCACCCCGGTTCTTTCGTATTCCCTGCGCATCGAGCCGGAGCAGCATTTCGTCAACTGGCAGCAGGACCCGTTTGCCAACTATCTCGCCCGGCTGGTGATTCCCGAGCCGACGACCGAGTTCAAGATCACCGTGGACCTGGTGGTCGAGATGGCCGTCTACAATCCGTTCGACTTCTTCCTGGAGCCCTACGCCGAGCGTTTCCCCTTTGCCTACGAGGCCGGCCTGGCGCATGAGCTGGCGCCCTATATGGCCAAGGGCGAGCCGACGCCGCTGTTTGCCGCCTTCGTGGAAAGCATCCCGCGCACCCCGCAGGTAACCATCGACTTCCTGGTGGCCCTGAACCAGCGCCTGCAGCACGATATCCGCTACCTGATCCGCATGGAGCCTGGCGTGCAGACGCCGGAGGAAACGCTGGAATCCGGTGCCGGCTCCTGCCGCGACTCGGGCTGGCTGCTGGTGCAGGCGCTGCGCCACCTGGGCCTGGCGGCGCGCTTCGTGTCCGGTTATCTGCTGCAGCTGGCGCCCGACGTGAAATCCATCGACGGCCCCAGCGGCACCGAGGTGGACTTCACCGACCTGCACGCCTGGTGCGAGGTCTACCTGCCAGGCGCGGGCTGGATCGGCCTGGATCCCACCTCCGGCCTGCTGGCCGGCGAGGGCCATATCCCGGTGGCGTGCACGCCCGAGCCCAGCAGCGCCGCGCCGGTCAGCGGCGCGGTGGACGAGTCCGAGGTGACCTTCCACCACGAGATGGCGATCACGCGGATCTACGAATCGCCGCGCGTCACCAAGCCCTATACCGAGGCGCAGTGGCAGGCCGTGGCCGCCACCGGCGCCGAGGTCGACCGCCATCTCAACGCGCAGGACGTGCGCCTGACCATGGGCGGCGAGCCCACCTTTGTCGCGGTCAAGGATCGCGACGGCGCGGAGTGGAACACCGACGCGCTCGGCCCCACCAAGCGCAGCTATGCCACCGAATTGGTGCATAAACTGCGTACCCGCTATGGCGAGGGCGGGTTCCTGCACTTCGGGCAGGGCAAGTGGTATCCGGGCGAGCAGTTGCCGCGCTGGGCCCTGTCGATCTGCTGGCGCGCCGACGGCCACCCTTGCTGGCAGGATCCGTCGCTGTTCGCCGACGAAAGCGAGCCGGGCCACTACACCGATGCCGATTCGCAGCGCTTCCTGGAAAGCCTGGCCTCCCGGCTCGGGCTGGATCCGGGCTTTGTGCAGCCCGGCTATGAAGACACCTGGTATTACCTGTGGCGAGAGCGCCGCCTGCCGGTCAACGTCGATCCGCTGGAAGCGCGGCTGGACGACGAGATGGAGCGCATGCGCTTGCGCCGGGTGTTCGACGGTGGCCTGTCGCGGCCGACCGGCTACGTGCTGCCGCTGCGCCGCGCCGGCGCAGAAGACGGTCCCGCCATGGCCGGCCAGCGCTGGATCAGCGGGCCGTGGTTCTTCCGCGACGACCGCATGTACCTGCTGCCCGGCGATTCGCCGATGGGCTATCGCCTGCCGCTGGACGCACTGCCCTGGGTCAGCGAGGCCGACTATCCGTGGCAGTTCGACCAGGATCCGTTCGCGCCGCGCGCACCGCTGCCAACCGCCGCGCAGGTGCGCGCGCAATTGCCGGGCCTTGCCGGCGCCGGCCAGGGCGCGGCGTTCCACGCCAGCACCGCGGCCTTCCCCGCGCCAGGCTCGGCGAAGGCCGCGGCCGCGGGAACCACGGCCAGCGGCGGCACGGGGGCGTCCGCCGCCCTGGCGTCTGACCCGGCGCGCATGCCCGGGCGCGGCGAATCCGCGGGCTGGATCACGCGCACCGCGCTGTGCGTGGAAGTGCGCCACCCCAGCCGCGCGGCCGGCCCCAAGGTGGAGCGGGCAGCGGCGGGCGACAAGCGCGGCATCATCTACGTCTTCATGCCGCCGCTGACCGTGCTGGAGGATTATCTCGAACTGCTGGCGGCGGTGGAAGCCACTGCCGCCGGGCTGGGCGTGAAGATCATGCTGGAAGGCTATCCGCCGCCGCGCGATGTGCGCCTGAAGCTGCTGCAGGTCACGCCGGACCCTGGCGTGATCGAAGTCAATATCCATCCCGCCGCCAACTGGGACGAGCTGGTCGACCACACCGAGTACCTTTACCAGGCAGCCCACGAAACCTATCTCAGCACCGAGAAGTTCATGCTCGACGGGCGCCACACGGGCACCGGCGGCGGCAACCACTTCGTGCTGGGCGGCGCTACGCCGGCCGACAGCCCTTTCCTGCGCCGGCCCGATGTGCTGGCCAGCCTGATTGCGTACTGGCACAACCATCCCTCGCTGTCCTACCTGTTCTCGGGCATGTTCATCGGCCCGACCAGCCAGGCCCCACGCGTGGACGAGGCGCGCAACGACCAGCTCTACGAACTGGAGATCGCCTTCTCCGAGCTGCAGCACCAGCTCGACCGGCTGGCCGGCGCGGAAGGCGGCATCGGCGCCAGCATGCCGCCGTGGATGGTTGACCGCACGCTGCGCAATATCCTGATCGACGTCACCGGCAACACCCACCGCAGCGAGTTCTGCATCGACAAGCTCTACTCGCCGGACGGCCCCACCGGCCGCCTCGGCCTGCTGGAGCTGCGCGCTTTCGAGATGCCGCCGCATGCACGCATGAGCCTGGTGCAGCAGCTGCTGCTGCGCGCGCTGCTGGCGCGTTTCTGGCGCCAGCCTTACCGCGCCCGGCTGACCCGCTGGGGCACGGAGCTGCACGACCGCTTCCTGCTGGGCACCTTCGTGCAGATGGATTTCGACGACGTGCTCGCCGAGATGCGCGAGGCGGGCTTCGCCTTCGACAACGCCTGGTTCGCCCCGCATTTCGAGTTCCGCTTCCCGCGCGTGGGCGAGCTTGCCGCGGGCGGCCTGGCGCTGACGCTGCGCGCGGCGCTCGAGCCCTGGCACGTGATGGGCGAGGAGGGCAGCGCGGGCGGCACGGTGCGCTATGTGGATTCCTCGCTGGAGCGCATCGAGGTGCGCGTGCTGGGACTGAACGACAGCCGCCACGTGGTGACGGTCAACGGACGCGCGGTGCCGCTGCAGCCCACCGGGCGCGCCGGCGAATATGTGGCGGGCGTGCGCTACCGCGCCTGGGCGCCGCCGTCCGCGCTCCATCCCACCATCGGCACCCATGTGCCGCTCACTTTCGACGTTGTGGACACCTGGATGGAGCGCAGCATCGGCGGATGCCAGTATCATGTTTCTCATCCGGGCGGGCGCAGTTACGAGACCTTCCCGGTCAATGCCTACGAGGCCGAAAGCCGGCGCCTGACACGTTTCTTCACACTCGGCCACACACCGGGCGTGATGCGCGTGGAGACGCCCCGGCGCAGCCTCGAGTTTCCGTTCACGCTGGATTTGCGGCAACGCTGATCCGGCTCGCCCCCAAGCCTTGCCGCCGTGCCCCTTCAGCCGTCACTGCCCTTCGAAGAATCCGTCTCCGCCGCCGACGCGGTCATGCACCGCGCGCGGCCGGTGCCGCCGGGGCACCTGGACGAACTCGGCGCGGGCGGCGGCGGGCTGAGGCAGCCGTGGGCGGACTTCTTCCAGTTGCTGGGCGAGGAGGGCATCGATGCGCTCGACCAGCAGGCCGCCGCCATGGCGCGCCAGATCCGCGACAACGGCGTCACCTACAACGTGTATGCCGACAACGCCGGCGCGCGCGCCTGGGCGCTGGACCTGCTGCCCTTCCTGATCGACGAGCAGGACTGGCAGCGGATCGAGCGCGGTGTGATCCAGCGGGCCAGCCTGGCCAACGCCATGGCGGCCGACATCTACGGGCCGCAGACCCTGCTGTCCAAGGGGCTGCTGCCCGCGGGGCTGGTCTTCGGCCATCCCGGCTACCTGCGGCCGCTCAAGGGCTACCAGCCGCCGGGCGGCAATTTCCTGCATATCGTCGCCGTGGACCTTGCGCATACCGTGGCGGGCGGCTGGACGGTCATGGCCCACCGCACGGAGACCCCGTCTGGCATGGGCTATGCGCTGGAGAACCGGCTGATCATTTCCAGCCTGTTCGCCGACGCCTTCCGCGAGTTGCGCGTGCGGCGCCTGCCCGCCACCTTCATGCAACTGGTGGCGACGCTGGCCCAGCAGCCGGCGGCGCAGCCGCCCGCGCCGGACAGCGCGGCCGGCGCGGCGGCCGCGGTCAGCAAGCACATCGTGCTGCTGACGCCCGGACCCTATAACGAAACCTATTTCGAGCACACCTTCCTGGCCCGCTACCTCGGCGTCACGCTGGTGGAGGGCAAGGACCTGACGGTACGCAACGACGTGGTGTACCTGAAGACGCTGGCCGGGCTGGAGCGCGTCGACGTGGTGCTGCGCCGCCTGGACGATGCCTACTGCGATCCGGTCGAGCTGCGCCAGGATTCCACGCTCGGCGTGCCGGGCCTGCTGCAGGCCATGCGCGCGGGCAATGTGCTGGTCTCCAACGCGCCCGGCTCGGGTTTCCTGGAGACCCCGGCCATCCACGGCTTCCTGCCGGCCATCGCCCGCGAACTGCTGGGCGAGGACCTGCTGCTGCCCGGCGTGCCGAGCTGGTGGTGCGGCGAGGCCACGGCGCGCGAGGAAGCGCTCGGGCAGTTCACCGAGGCCTTCCTGATGCCGACCTATCCGCGCGGCATGGCGCAGCCTTGGGAAGGGCCGCGGCTGGGCATGGAGCAAGGCCTGCAGCGCCTGGACGAATGGCGCGAGCGGATCGAACAGGTGCCCGATCTCTTCACCATCCAGGCCGACCTGCCGCTGTCGCACGCACCGCGCTGGGAAGGCCCGCACATCGGCTCGCGCATGGCCATGCTGCGGGTCTACGCCATTGCCGACGGCCGCGGCGGCTGGCAGGTGATGCCGGGCGGCTTTACCCGGCTGGCCGGCGAAGGGCAGCCGGCGGTATCGATGCAGCTGGGCGGTTCCAGCGTTGATACCTGGGTGTTGTCGAGCCAGCCGCCGCAGGCCGCGCCGATGGCGCAGCCCTTCCCGATGGCCGGCGCGGGCCCCGGCCCGGCGGCCAAGCCGCTGGCGGTGTCGAGCCGTGCCGCCGAGAACCTGTTCTGGGCCGGCCGCTATGCCGAGCGCGCGGAGAACAATGTGCGCCTGTGCCGGCTGGTGCTGGGCTCGATCGAAAGCAGCGACGACCGCGACGACAGCGCCCTCGACGTCATCGGCGAACTGGTGCGCGCCTGCGGGCTGCTGCCGACCGGCGCGCCCGAGCCGCGGGCATCGCTGCGCGTGTTCGAGCGCAGCCTGGTGTCCGCGCTGGCCGAGGGCGCCGGCTGGACCAGCGTGGGCCAGAACCTGGCCAGCCACGTGCACGCCGCCACCGAGATCCGCAACCGGCTGTCCAACGACCACTGGCGCACCATCCTGGCTGCGCGCAACGATTTCGACGACGCCATGGCCGCCGTCAGCGCGGGGGGACCGGGCGACGCCGCCCACTACGACCGGCCAAGCGTGCTGGCCGCGCTGGATCATCTGGGCATGCAGCTCGCGGCCATCAGCGGTGCCCAGGGCGACCGCATGACCCGTGACGAAGCCTGGCGCCTGCTGTTCATCGGCCGCCATATCGAACGCCTGGGCACGCTGTCGACTTTCCTGCTGGTGTTTGCCCGCAACGGCGCGCTGCTGCACCGCAGCTGCTTCGACCTGCTGCTGCACCTGTTCGACAGCACGCTCACCTACCGCGCCCTCTATCCCGGCCGCACCGACGTCCCCGCGCTGGTCGACCAGCTGGTGATCGAGCCCACCAACCCGCGCGGGCTCTACGGCTTGCTGGCGCGGCTGCGCGTCAAGCTCGGCCAGATCTCGCCGCCGGCCAGCCCGGCCGGCACCGGACGCGTGCCGCTGCCGCAGTTGCTGCCGGCCGTCGAGAGCCTGCCGGGCTGGGAGGCACTATGCCAGCGCGGCGCCGGCGGCCAATACGCCAATCTGGTGCAATTGTGCGAACAACTGACGGGCATGATGGTGCAACTATCCGATGAGGTCAGCGCGCGATACTTCAGCCACGCCGGCATGGCCAGGTCCGGCATGCGGCCATGAGCGCGGCGATGAACAAGACGATGAACAAGATGATGAACGAGGCGGCCGGCGCTGCCGGCAGCACGCCTGCCAGTCCCGCCGGGACGCAGGCGGTGGCGGCGGTGCCGGCAGCATCCGCCCCGCCGGTGCTGACGATCCACCACAAGACCACCTACGATTATTCCGCGCCGGTGGAAAACGCCCAGCAGCGGGCCGTGGTGTTCCCGGTGACCTGCCCGTGGCAGGCGGTACTGTCGCACCGCACGCTGATCGAGCCGGCGCCGTCGCACCAGCATGCCGGCACCGACACGTTCGGCAACAACGTGCTGTACTTCACCATCGACGTGCCGCACGACTTCATGCAGCTCTACTGCGAGAGCACGGTCAGCCTGACGCCGCGCTGGGAGACGCTCGATCCTGCCGCCAGCATGCCGTGGGAGGCCGCCGTCGAGGCGCTGCGCTTTCGCGCCGGCCAGCCTTTCCGGCCGGAAAGCGAGTTCTGCTTCGCCTCGCCCAACGTGGCACTGCATCCCGACCTCAAGGCCTACGCGCTGGCCAGCTTCGGGCCCGGCGTGCCGGTGGTGGCGGGCGCCATCGACCTGATGCGCCGGGTCCACGCCGAGTTCGAATACGAGCCCGAAGCCACCGAGGTCGACACCCCGGCGCTGCAGGCTTTCGGCCTGCGCAGCGGCGTGTGCCAGGATTTCGCCCAGGTCATGATCGGCTGCCTGCGCTCGCTCGGCCTCGCCGCGCGCTATGTCAGCGGCTACCTGCGCACCGATCCGCCTCCGGGGCAGCCCAGGCTGATCGGCGCCGACGCGTCGCACGCGTGGCTGTCGGTGTACTGCCCGCTGGCCGGCTGGGTCGACCTCGATCCCACCAACGATGTGCTGGCCGATACCGGCCATGTCACGCTGGCGTTCGGGCGCGACTACAGCGACGTATCGCTGCTGCGCGGCGTGATAGTGGGCGGCGGCGCGCATGGCGTCGACGTGGAAGTCAGCGTGCTGCCGGCCGGGTAGCGCCGCAAGGCCGCGAGCGGCGGCACCGGCGGCGGAGCGTGGCTGGCAAGCCTATTGCTTGTCCATAGCCCGGGTTTGCAGAAAGAGGGGGGAATCACCATGCTAAGCCGCACCGCCGACCACTTGTTCTGGATGGCCCGCTACACCGAGCGTGCCGAGAACACCGCCCGCATGCTGGACGTCAATTACCAGGCCTCGCTGCTGCCGCAGTCGCCCGACGTCGCCCGGCAGGGCTGGCTGGCGATGCTCGACGTGACCGAACTCACGCCGGTATTCGCCGAGCATCACGGCTCGGTGGCCAACGAAGAAGTGATCGACTTCATGGTCAGCGACCTGAGCCATCCGGCCTCGATCATGTCCTGCCTGCGCGCCGCCCGCGAGAACGCCCGCGCCGTGCGCGGCGCGCTCACCACGCCGCTGTGGGAAACCATCAACACCACCTGGCTCGACGTCCGGCAAATGGTCGCCGACGGCATCCTGCGGCACGATCCGGCGCAGTTCTTCGAATGGGTCAAGTTCCGCTCCCACCTCACGCGCGGCGTGGAAGCCGGCACCATGCTCAAGGACGAAGCGTATTGCTTCATGCGGCTGGGCACGTTCCTGGAGCGCGCCGACAACACCGCCCGCATCCTCGACGTCAAGTTCCAGGCGACCGACCTCGGCCGGCAGCAGGACGATTTCTACCAGTGGGCCGCCGTGTTGCGCTCGGTGTCCGGGCTGGAGATGTACCGCAAGGTCTATCGCTCGGTGGTCACGCCAGAGCGCGTGGCGGAATTGCTGATCGTGCATCCGGACATGCCGCGCTCGCTCGCGGCCAGCCTGCGGGAAGTGGTCTCGCTGCTGGCGCAGGTGCGCAACGGGCAGTCAGCGGAGACGGAGCGGCGTGCCGGGAAACTGCATTCGGAACTCAGGTTTGCCCGCATCGAGGATATTATTTCCGTGGGGATTCATGGATGGCTCGGCGATTTTTTGCGG
>NZ_JARJLM010000191.1 GCF_029335485.1 Cupriavidus basilensis | reverse complement strand
GCGGCGAGGGCCGCCCGGCCTGGTGGCACGCCCTGATGCTGGCCGCGCTGGCCAGCCACGGCCTGCTGCTCCACGAAACCATCTTCCCGGCGGACCGCATGATGTTCGGCTTTGCCTTCGCGCTGTCGGCCATGCTGTGGCTGGGCGTGGGCATCTACTGGATCGAGAGCTTCTTCTTTTCGCTGGCTGGCCTGGGCCTGATCGTGATCCCGGTGGCGATGCTAGCCAGCCTGATGCCGCTGGCCTTTCCCGGGGCGCAGATCCTCGGCTACGCGGCGGCGCCGCTGTTCAAGCTGCACTTCATTATTGCCAATGTGGCTTATGGGCTCTTTACGCTGGCGGCCTTCCATGCCTTCCTGATGCTGCTGGCCGAGCGCCGCCTGCACGGTTTCAACCGCTCGCCCCAGCTTGGCAAGGCCAGCGAGCCGGCGCAATGGGTCGGCCGCTGGCTCGACCTGCTGCCGCCCCTGCTGACGCTGGAGAAACTGCTGTTCCGCCTGATCGGCGCAGGCTTCGTGCTGCTCACGCTGACGATCCTGTCGGGCCTGCTGTTCTCCGAGCAGTTGTTCGGGAGGGCCTTCCGGCTCGATCACAAGACCGTGTTCGCGCTGGTGTCCTGGGTGATGTTCGCCGGCATCCTGGCCGGACGCACTTTCTATGGCTGGCGTGGCCGCACCGCCCTGCGCTGGGTGATCGCGTCCTTCGGCATCCTGCTGCTGGCCTATGTCGGCAGCCGTTTCGTCATCGAAGTCATCCTGCACCGGATCTGATCCCGCCATGGCACGCATTTTCCTGGTCCTGGCCGTGGTGCTGGGCTTTTTCTGGTGGCTGCGGCAGCGCGCCGAGGCACGCCGGCACGAGGAGCGCGCTGCCCGTCCGGGCGCGGCGCAAGGTCCTGCCGCGCGGCAGCCGCAAGCCGCACCGCCGCAGGAGGCCATGGTGCAATGCGCGCATTGCGGCGTGCACCTGCCGCAGGGCGAGGCCATCGCCTATCGCGGCCTGTATTACTGCCGGCGCGCCCATCTGCCGGCCGACAGCGACGCGGACAGCCCCGCCGCATGAGCCGGCGCGTCTCGTTCTGGTCCCGCCTGAACGCCTGGCACGTCGTCGCCGCCATGTGGCGGCGGCCAGAACCCCCTGAATTCCACTGGCGCCTGCTGCGCTATTTCGCCTGGACCCGGATGGCGGTGGCGGTCCTGCTGCTGGGCTATGCGTGGCTGCCCGCCCAGCGCGCCGAGACCCTGCTGGCGCTGGGCAGCGGCCCGGCTGCGTGGCCGCTGGCCGTGCCCTATGCCGTGATGGCGTTGGCCATGGTAGCGGCCACCCTGTGGTGGCGGCGCGGATTTCACCTGAGGGTGCGATGCCAGGTGCTGGCCGATCTTGTCTTGCTGGGCCTGATCTTTCACGCGCAGGGCCATCGTGGCGAGGGCCTGGCCATGATCTTCCTGCTGCCGGCGCTGCAGGCCGGCGCGCTCACCAGCCTGCTGTTCGCGCTGTTCGCCGCGGCAGCTTCGGCGCTGGTGGTGATGAGCACGCCCTTTGCGCAGACCCTGCTGCTGGCGCAGGCCGATGCGGGCCTGCTGGGCTCGGGGCTGTACGGCCTGGTTTTCATGATCGCGGCTTCGCTGATGTACCTGCTGGCCAACCGCCAGCTGGCGCAGGAGCAACTGGCGATGGCGCGCGAGCAGGAGCTGCGCCTGCAGCAGCTGGTCAACCGGCTGATGGTCAACGATATGCAGGATGGCGTCATGCTGTTGCGCGCCAATGGCGCGGTGGTGGCGGCCAACCCGGCGGCAGTGGTGCTGCTCGGCGTGCAGCCGGCGGAGCGGGGCAAGCCGGCCGGCACGCCCGCCACCGGGCGCGACGCCTTGTTCGACCTGCGCCAGATTCCCCGCCTGCAGCCGCTGATGGAGATGCTGCGCGACTGGGTGCGCAGCAAGGACGACGCGCCCCGCATTCTGCAATTGCTGCCGCTGCCGTCGCGGCCCTCCTCGGGCCGGGGTCCCATCCTGCATACCCGGCTGCGGCTGCGCTTCCTGCTGCCGGGGCTGGCCAGCCTGCGCTCGACCTTCGCCTCCTCGCTGTCGGTCTCGCTGGGCGCGCAGAACGCCATGAACACCGCCGCCTGGAGCGAGCTCACCCCCGAAGCGGCAGCACGCCTGCGCCTGGCCATCGCCCAGAGCGAAGCCATGGCCTGGCGCCCGGAAGACGAGGCGCTGCTGCGCAG
The DNA here is from genome assembly GCF_029335485.1 of Cupriavidus basilensis. Classification (GTDB taxonomy): domain Bacteria; phylum Pseudomonadota; class Gammaproteobacteria; order Burkholderiales; family Burkholderiaceae; genus Cupriavidus; species Cupriavidus basilensis_E. The sequence continues at coordinate 392 of NZ_JARJLM010000191.1, read as the reverse complement.
CGAGATGCGCGATACGGTGCTGGTCCATATCGAAAGCTGGGAGCGCATCGCCGAGCAGGTGCAACAGGAGAAGCTGGCCGCCATGGGGCGCCTGGTAGCGAGCGTGGCGCACCAGATCCGCAACCCGCTGGCGGCCATCAGCCAGGCCAGCGAGCTGCTGGCCGAAACCAGCCGCCGCGGCACGCGTCCCGGCGAGGCGGGGCGGCCCGAGGGCGATGTCGATGCGCGCCTGTTGCGCATCATCCACGACAATGTGCTGCGGCTCGACCAGGTGGTGTCGGACGTGCTGCAGATGTCGCGCCGGCCGCGTACCGAGCGGGCCGCCGTCGACCTGAACCAGGCCCTGCCCGAGATCGTTGGCCGCTGGCGGCTGGAAATGCGCTCGCGCTCGG
>NZ_JARJLM010000190.1 GCF_029335485.1 Cupriavidus basilensis | reverse complement strand
TCGGTGGCCATCATGGCCTCGACCGCTTCCATGAACACGCGCACCTTGCGCGGCTGCAGCCGCCGGTCAGGCAGCAAGGCGAAGACCCGCAGCGGCGGCGGCGGATAGTCCGGCAGCACCCTGACCAACCGCCCCTGGGCAATCTCCGCCTCGCAATAGATCATGGAAAGGCGGGCAATGCCAAGCCCCGCCAGTGCCCCCTGCAGCCTCAGTTCCGCGTTGGAGGTCTGCATGCGGGGCCGGATGGGCACCGACACGCGTTCTTCGCCGCGCATGAATTCCCACATCCTGTCGCCCGGCGTGGTCAGGGTGGGCAGGTTGGCCAGATCCTCGGGGGCCAGTTGCAGGGGCAGGGATGCGGCCAGTGCCGGCGCCGCGAACAAGCCGCGCTCGACGTGATAGATGCGCCGCGCCACGGTCCCGGAATCGGGCAGGTCGGCGTCCACGGCGACAAAGGCGATATCGAAGCCGTCGCGGATGGGATCGACCATGCCCTGCGAAATCTCCACCTGCACATCGAGCGCGGGATGTGCCGCCAGCGTCCGGCAGATCACGCCGCCCAGTTGCTGGGCCCCGAACTCGTAGGGCGTGGCGATGCGCAGCACGCCTTGCACGCGCTCCTCCCGCGCCAGCGTTTCATGGCGGATCTCGCGCAGCCGCGCGAACAGCGGCGCCACATCGCGATACACCGCGCTGCCGGCATCGGTCAGGCGCATGCGCCGCGTGGTGCGCTGGAGCAGCTTGGAGCCGATGGCGGACTCGAGCCGCGCCACCGCCGCGGAAACCCGGGACTTCGGGCAGTCGAGCTGCTCGGCCGCGGCCGTGAAAGTGCCTTGCTCCACCACGCAACAGAAGGCTTCCCAATCATTCCACTGGATTGTCTCGCTCACCGGACCAGGTTCCTTTTCCCTTAACAAACGCAACACAAACGCAACACAGGCGCATTGCCGTCGCTTTGCAGGCGATATTCTCCAAAGCGCGCGACATTATGCGGCAGACTGCCCCGGCCGGCGCGGCCCCGATGCCCGCGCTACTGGCGCATGGCGCGCATTTCCTCTACCCTTTCGGCCTTTCCGTGCGTTTTCGGCGCCAGCCGAACCGATCAATGGCCAGCCCTGCCGCTTCCGACCATCCCGCAAACCCAGCCGCGGACATCTCCGGGAACCCCGCCCCCGCGCCGGGTCAGGAGAAGCCGAGCGACACTTATGTGCAGTCTTTCGCACGTGGGCTATCGGTCATCCGTGCCTTCGACGCGCAGCACCCGGCGCAGACCCTCAGCGAGATCGCGCAGGCCAGCGGCTTGACCCGCGCCGGCGCCCGCCGCATCCTGCTGACCCTGGTCGGCCTGGGCTATGTGCGCGCCGATGGCCGCCTGTTCCGCCTGACGCCCAAGATCCTGGACCTCGGTTTTGCCTACCTGACGTCGATGCCATTCTGGAACCTGGCCGAACCGATCATGGAAGCGCTGTCCCAGGAAGTGCACGAAAGCTGCTCGATCTCCGTGCTGGACGGAACCGAAATCGTCTACGTGCTGCGGGTGCCGGCGCGCAAGATCATGACGATCAACCTGTCGATCGGCAGCCGGCTGCCGGCCTATTGTTCCTCGATGGGCCGCGTGCTGCTCGCCGGCCTGCCGGATGCCGAGCTCGACCGGGTGCTGGGCGCGACCGAGCTGCGCGCCCGCACCAGCCGCACCGTCACCGATCCGGCAGCACTGAAGGCCATCGTCGCCGCCATCCGGGCGCGCGGCTGGGCCCTGAACGACCAGGAGCTGGAAGAAGGGCTGGTCTCGCTGGCGGCGCCGATCCGCAATCGCGCCGGCCAGGTCATCGCCGCCATCAATATCAGCGGCCAGGCCAACCGCACCAGCGCCGACGAGATGGCCGGCAGCTTCCTGCCGCCGCTGCTGGCCGCGGCCGAAAAGATCTCCAGCCTGATCAGCCTGCGTACCTGATACCGAAACGCAGATACGCAGATACGCAGATAGCGCGCCGGGGCGGCTAGCGGGCCGCCGGTGCTGGCAGCTCGACGCTGCCGAACTCGGCCGACCGCGTACCCGGCAGCGGATGGTTGCTGGCGCCGAAGTAGGCAAAGGCAGCCGACAGCTTGACCGCCGCCGAGGCATTCTGGCCCGCGCTGTGGAACAGCCGGCTGTCGAAGAACAACACGTCGCCGCGCTCCAGGCCCAGGGGCCGCACGCCACCCAGCAGGGCCTGGCTGGCCGGATGCGACTCGATCAGGAATTCCGCCGCATCGAGCTGGCCGGGCTCTAGCGCGACCCTGTGCGAGCCAGGGATCACGCGGAGCACGCCATTGGTCTCGTCCTCCCGCCCCAGCGCCAGCCACACCGTCACCAGTTCCGGGCTGGCAAACGACCAGTAGCGGGTGTCGCGGTGCCAGCCAGTCTGGCTGCCATAGTGCGGATGCTTGGTCATCACGCAGTTATGGTGCGCGAGGGTCAGGCGCGGCGCTTCGCCCAGCAGCGTGGCCACCACTTCCGTCAGGGTCGGATCGGACGCCCATTGGCGAAACACTTCATCGCGCCCGTAGGCCTGCCGCAGGCGCCGAACCGTGCCGCCGCCAGCGGCGTCGCGGCTGGCGGGCGCGCCTGGATAGCCGAGTTCGGCTTCGTACTCCACGGGCGGGACGGCCGCCGCCAGTTGCGCACGCGTTACCTGTTCGATGCGGTCGCAGACCTGGGGCGGGGCAAAGCCTCGCAGCACGATATAGCCGTCGGCATGGAAGGCGCGGTTGAGTTCATTCAGTTCAGCGGCGTTCGGGGCGATGGCCGAAGCCGGGGCTGCCGTGGTAACGGCGCCCGGCGGGACAGCAAGCGGGGAGTTCATTGCAGCGGATGAAGGGGTTGGCTGAGCACACAACTTCGATAATGCCAGAAGCCGGGCAATCCAGCGCGCCCGGCGTGCATTGCGTGCGCAAACAGACTGTTCCGCCGCGCTCGCGCGCCGCTACAATGGCCGGGTCCTTCTTCCGACCCGCAGGCCTCCTGTGACCGCTCGCCCACGCATCGTCGCATCGCTCTCCGAGGCGGAAGCCCAGCTCGGCCGCATCGTGTTGGGCAAGCCCACGCAGATCCGGCTGGCGCTGGCCTGCATGCTGGCGCGCGGCCACCTGCTGCTGGAGGATCTGCCGGGGGTGGGCAAGACCACGCTGGCCCATGCGCTGGCGCGCACGCTCGGCCTGCAGTTCCAGCGCGTGCAATTCACCAGCGACCTGCTGCCAGCCGACCTGATCGGCGTCTCCGTCTTTGTGCGCGACAGCGCCGAGTTCCGCTTCCATCGCGGCCCGGTATTCGCCCAGGTGGTACTCGCCGACGAGATCAACCGCGCCACGCCCAAGACGCAGAGCGCCTTGCTGGAAGCCATGGCGGAAGGACAAGTCACGCACGACGGCGTCACCCATGCGCTGCCGTCGCCCTTTTTCGTCATCGCCACGCAGAATCCGCTGGACCAGATCGGCACCCACGCCCTGCCCGAATCGCAACTCGACCGCTTCACCATGCGCCTGTCGCTGGGCTATCCCGATCCGGCTTTCGAGCGCGTGCTCTATCTCGGCGGGGCGGCGCCCGCGGCCGGCGCGCCGGTGATGGACGCCGAGCAGGTCAGCGCGCTGCAGCAAGCCGCGGCACAGGTCTATGCGGGCCCGGCGCTGGTGGACTATGTCCTCGCCCTGGTGCAGGCCACGCGCACGCATGGCGGCTTCGCCGCCGGACTGTCGCCGCGTGCCGGCCTGGCGCTGCTGGCCTGCGCCCGCGCCTGGGCGCTGCTGCACCAGCGCGATATGGTGCTGCCGGAGGACGTGCAGGCCGTCTTCGCGCCGGTGGCCGGCCACCGCCTGCTGCCGGCCACCGGGGCCGGCGATGGCAAGGAGGCGCTGACCCGCCTGCTTGCCGGCGTCGCCATTCCCTGAGCAGCCATGTCGCGCAGCCGGCTGTTCTCCACGCCGCGCACGGCGGCCCCGCCCGCGTCCGGCCGCCGGCGCCTGGCATGGGCCTCCCCACCCTGGCTGCAGCGTCCCCGCACGCCACGGCAGGGCGTGGTGACGCTCGACCGGCGCCACCTGTATATCCTGCCCAGCCGCGCTGGCCTGGGCTTCGCGGCATTGCTGATGGTCATGCTGCTGACCTCGCTGAACTACAACATCAGCCTGGGTTTCGCCCTTACCTTCCTGCTTGGCGGCATCGGCATGGCCTGCATGTGGCAGGCCTACCGCAACCTGCTCGACATGACGGTGGCCGGCGCCGGCGCCACACCCGCCTTTGCCGGCGAGCCGGCCGCCTTCAGCCTGCGCATCGCCGGCGCTGACGCGCCCGTGCGCATCGGCATCGAGGCCAGCCTGCCGGCCCGGGCCGGCGCGCTGCCCGCGAGCCTGAGCCTGGCCCGGGACGCCACGGGCCTGCTGACCTTGCACCTGCCCACCACCCGGCGCGGCTGGCTGGCGCTGCCGCGCGTGACCTTGTCGAGCCGCTTCCCGCTTGGCCTGTTCCGGGTATGGAGCCATGCCGACCTGCCGCTGGCCGCGCTGGTCTACCCGCGGCCGGAAGCCGGCGCGCCACCGCTGCCGTTTGCCGCGCAGCCCGACGACGACGGCATTGCGTGCCTGCCGTCGGACGATGGCATAGACCAGCTGCGGCGCTACCGCAGCGGCGACCCGCTCCATCGCATCGCCTGGAAACACAGCGCGCGCACCGGCCGCTGGCTGAGCCGCACCGGGCAGGCCGGCAGCCAGCCGGCGTACTGGCTGGACTGGCAGTCGCTGCCGCCGGCGATGGCCGCCGAGGCGCGCCTGTCGCGCCTGTGCGCCTGGGTGCTGGCCGCAGGCGAGATGGCCGATATCGGGTTGCGCCTGCCCGGTGTGGACATCCCGCCCGGCCATGGCGGCGCGCATCGCCGGGCCTGCCTTGAGGCCCTGGCGCTATGGCCTGGCCGGCCCGGACAGGCCATGCCGGAAGCGCCGCGATGAAACTGCCGCCGCGTCCGCTTGCGCACGAGGAGCATGGCTTGCTGCTGGGACAGCTGGCGCTGGTGCTGGCGCCGCAGGCGCGCTCGCTGCCGGTGGCCATCAGCGTCCTGCTGGTCTTGCTGATGGGCTGGCGCTGGCTGCTGTGGCGCCAGCGCGCGCCACTGCCGTCGCGCCTGATGCTGGGGCTGATCGCGGGCCTGGTGCTACTGGTGGCGGTGGCGCTGGTCTGGCAGGCCGGCGGCAATATGGGGCGCGACCTGTCGGTGGCGCTGCTGGGCGCCTTCGTCGTGCTCAAGCTGCTGGAATGCCGGGTACTGGCCGACGCCACGCTGGTGACCCAGCTTTGCTTCTACCTGCTGCTGAGCCTGTACCTGTTCGACCAGCCATTCTGGCTGGCCTTGTATAGCCTCGCCATGGCGGCCTGGCTGCTGCGCAACTGGCTGTTCCTGGGCCACCCCGAGGCGCGCGGCCATCTCGCGGTGTGGCCACTGCTCGGCCGCCTGACGCTGACCGGCCTGCCCTGGGCGCTGCTGTTGTTCGTCCTGTTCCCGCGCCTGGACCGTCCGCTGTGGCAACTGCCGCAAGCCGAGACCGTCGCCGCCACCGGCATCAGCGACACCATGAACCCCGGCAGCGTGAGCCAGCTGGCGCAATCGACCGAGGTGGCGCTGCGCGCCGACGTGGAGGGCGGCCCGCTGCCGGCCGGTGCTCTGTACTGGCGCGCGCTGGTGCTGTGGCAATTCGATGGCCAGACCTGGCGGCCGGCGACCTTGCGGCAACGGCAGGCAATACCGGCACCGGCCCTGCCAGCTGCCGATGACACGGCTGCGTACGGCGCGGGACAGCCCGGTACGACCGCCGGCATGCCGTTGGCAAGCGGCACCGTCAACTACAGCGTCACGCTGGAACCCAGCCAGCACCCCTGGCTGTTCCTGCTCGATCGCGGCCAGGCGATTGCCCCCGGCGCCGGCGCGGTGGTGAATGCCGATGGCGAGTTCTTCGCCCGCGAACCGGTCGAGCGCCGCCTGCGCTACCGCGCGCGTTCGGCCCCGGCCGCGGCGCAGCCACTCGATCTGCAGACCCGGCAACTGGCGTTGGCGTTGCCGGCCGGCAATCCACGCAGCCGGGCACTGGCGGCCGCGTGGGCGGAGCGTTATCCCGACCCGGCGGAACGGGCGCGTGCCGCCCTGCGGCTGTTCGCCGCGGCACCGTTCAGCTATACGCTGTCGCCGGCGCCGCTTGGCCGCGAGCAGATCGACAGCTTTCTGTTCGACACGCGGCGCGGCTTCTGCGAGCACTACGCCAGCAGCTTCGTTTTCCTGATGCGTGCCGCGGGCGTGCCGGCGCGGGTGGTGACCGGCTATCTGGGCGGCGAGTACAACCCGATCGGCGGCAACTACATCGTGCGGCAGGCCGACGCCCACGCCTGGGCCGAGATCTGGCTGGAGGGGCGTGGCTGGGTACGGGTCGACCCCACCAGCGCGGTGGCGCCGAGCCGGGTCGAGCGCGGCATCGACGCGGCGCTGGCGGCCAGCGAGATCGCAGCGCTGCGCGCAATGCGCGAGCCCGGCTGGCTGCAAGACCTGCGCTGGGGCATGGACGGCGCGGTCTACACCTGGCAGCGTTGGGTGTTGCAATACGATCGCGGCCAGCAGGCTCGCCTGATGCGGCAGCTCGGCATCGGCGACAGCCTGCCGCAGACCCTGCTGGCTGGCCTGGCGATGCTGAGTCTGCTGGCGCTCCTGCCGCTGGCGCTCAAGCGCCGCCGGGCCGATCCGGTCCAGGCAATGTACGAACGCTTCTGCCGCCGCCTGGCGCGCCATGGATGCGTGCGCGCGCCCTCGGAGGGCCCCCAGGACTACGCCGCCCGCGCTGCGCGGACCTTGCCGGCCGCCGCGGACACTGTGCGTGACTTCAGCGAACGCTACATCAAGCTGCGCTACAGCCGCTTGCCACCCGCTCTGCGCGCTACCGAACTGGCCGGCCTGCGGCAGGCCTTGCGACGGCTTGCGCGCCTTCCACCAGCGGGCTGAGCCGTTTCCGAAGCATTCCGGCGCGCATTTGTTTCAGATGATATGATTACGTTTGAAATCATATTGCTGGCCGCATGCCGTTGCGCCCGCATCACCTGGTTCCTCCTTCCATGTCCTTCGAAGACCGCATCGACCGCTTCTGTGCCAGCCACGCGGAAGCGCCGCGAGACCTGATCCTGGCCTCCCGCCTGCTGCTGCGAACCGCCCGCCTGCTACGCACCCATATCGATCGCGCACTCGCGCCGTTCGAGCTGGACCTGCAGCAATACCTGGCCATCAGCATGCTCGCCACCGACGAGGCGCAGCCCACCCTGCCGTCCGAACTCGGCACCACGCTCGATGCCACGCGGACCCAGATGACGCGTCTCATGGACGGGCTCGAAGCACGCGGCCTGGTGCGCCGGCACGCTTCCACCCAGGACCGCCGCAGTACCGAACTCGTGCTGACCGCCGCCGGCCACCGGCTGCTCGAACGCGCCGCGCCTGCGGTACACGCCGCATATGCCGAGGCCTGGGATCCGCTGGCTGAGGGCGGCCTTGCCGCCACTACACGGGCGCTGAACCGCATGCACGCCAACCTGCTTGCGCTGGAGCCATGACCCCCGCTTCCGCATTGCGCCCCCTGCGGCTGGGACTGCGCTGGCTTCGCCTGCTCAGCCACCGGCAGCGCCAGACGCTGCTCATGTTGCTCCTCGCACTGACCACCTCGGTGGAGTTCCTCGAGAACATCATGTTCGTGTTCGCGTCGAGCCACATCGTCGGCGGCGTCGACGCCGACCCGCGCAGCTTTGCCCTGGTCCAGGCGGCCTACGCCGTGGGCAGCATGTTGATGATCCTCAAGCAGCAATGGCTGGCACAGCGCTTTGGCTATCGCCACTACCTGACCGGCGCCCTGCTTGTCTTCATGGCGGGCACGCTGGCGGCCGCCACCAGCCATTCGCTGCCGCAACTCGTCGGCGCGCGCTTCGTGCAAGGCGTGGGCGGCGGTGCGCTGTTCACCAGCTGCCGCATCCTGGTCAATGTGATGTTCACGCCCGCCGACAGGCCTCGCGCATCCCGCATCTTCATGCTCGGCATTTTTTCGGCGTCCGCACTGGCACCCGCCATGGCAGCCGAGCTGATCGAGCGCGGCGTGTGGCAGGACGTGTTCTACGGTGCGTTGCCTTTCGCCGCGCTGGCGGCGCTGGGCGCCTGGCTGCTGCTGCCCGATGCCGAGCCACGCGAGGACAATCCCGGTCCCGCGCTCGGCCCGCTGCTGCTGTTCGGCGCGGCCGTGGTAACCCTCCAGGCGGCCATGACCGAAGCCCGTTTCGATATCTTCTCGCACCCGCTGCGCCTGGCCCTGATCTGCGCGGCGGGAGTCGGCCTGCTGATGTGGTTCCTCTGGCAGCAATGGCATCACAGCGCGCCGGTGCTCCGCCTGCGCGCGCTGCGCAGTCCCGTCTACCTGACCGGGCTGGCGATGTATTTCGTCTATTACCTGATCAGCAACCTGAGTGGCTATGTGTTCCCGATCTATGCCGAGCAGGCGCTCGGCCTGCCGCTGGCAACCACGGGCTGGCTCAATACCTTCGCCGCCACGGTGAGCCTGGCCGGGATCTTCGTCTACCTGCGCGTGGCCCCGCAACTGCCTCACAAGAAGCCGCTGATGGCAAGCGGCCTGGTGCTGATGGCAGGCGCGTCATGGTGGTTCTCCTCGATGCCGCCGGATGCGGGTCCGCCGGCGCTTGCCTGGGGACTGATAGGCAAGGGCCTGTTCGGGGTGATGGTGATCATTCCCATCGCGGGCCTGACCTTCCGCTCGCTGGCGGATGAAGACTTCGCCCATGGCTACCGGAGCAAGAACCTGCTGCGCCAGATTGCCGCCTCGTTCGCTTCCGCGCTCGGCGCGGTGCTGCTGCAGAACCGCCAGTTCGCCGTGCATACCAGCCTGTCCAGCGCCATCGGCCAGCACACGGCGCAGGCGCAACAATGGATGGATGCAGCGCAAGCGGCGTTCGGCGCGCGCGGATTCGACGCGGGACATGCCCATCAGGCGGCGCTGGCGCAACTGGCCACCCTGATGGAAACACAGTCCAGGTTGATCGCCTGCGAGGACTTGTACCGCCTGATCGCCGCGCTTGCCCTGACGGCGGCCGTTTTCATGCTGGTGCAGCGCAGGCTGGATTGAGCGCGCTTGCCGATGGCTTGGGTGCAGTGCCGTGGAGTCGGCGATGAGCGAGCCGTGGTGGCTGTGCTGTGTCCGGCCCGGGAAGCTGGCGGTCAGCGCTTTGGATCGATCCAGGTCTGCCTGGCGTGCCGGAGGGATTCACTCCGGCGGCGCGCGCGGTGATGGCGGCGCTTGCTGTCGGTACGGTACGCGCTTTACGGGAAAGCGGTGATTGCTGTCGTTGCGTTCGTTGCTGTCGCCTGGCAGCGAGTCAGAACAGCGGCAGTTGGCGCATGCCAAAGCCGATCGTTTCCTCGACGCGCATGCGGGCATGCGCGAGCGAACCTTCCGCGCCGGAGTAGTTGCCGGCCGCCCAGCGATAGACCACCGGCATTTCGCCGCGTTCGGACAGGCGGACTTCGCCCAGCTTCTCACCGCGCTCATTGCGGTAGAAGTGCGAGCGGTAGCCGCGCTCCCAGTGCGGGGCTTCGGCTTTCTTGCGCCGGCGGGGGGCGGGCGTGGACTGCGGCAGGCGCCGCGCTCTCTCGGTACCCGTGGTCGCGGATGCGCGGGTGAAATCCAACTGCATAGACTTCCTTGTGTCATCGAGTCAGCAAGACGATTTCGCATCGGGGGCCAAAACCCTCGCGGCGTGTCTTGCGTCGCAGCCGAGATGATACCTGTTACCGCGCGTTCTGACAGCCCTATCTGCACCGGAATTCGG
>NZ_JARJLM010000018.1 GCF_029335485.1 Cupriavidus basilensis | reverse complement strand
TACCCGCTTCCGCGGCATAGGCCGCCGGAGCCTCGGGGCGCCTGGCGGTCTGGCTGGGACGTGGCTCAGGCGGCGACGGCCACGCGCCCTGCTTGCGCCAGCGGCACGCTGAACACATCGTAGCCGAAGCACCAGTCGGGGTTTTCGTTGGTGCGCAGCCAGGTGTTGTTGTGCGAAACCAGTTGCACCTTGCTGGCGCGTTCGGCGCGGTTGGCCTCGTACAGCGAGAAGGCGCTGCCGAAGTCCGACAGCCCGGTCTGCTCCAGGCAGCGCGTCAGCATGGCGGCGTCCTCGATGGCCATGGCCGCGCCCTGCGCCATGTGCGGCTTCATCGGGTGGCAGGCATCGCCCAGCAGCACCAGGCGCCCGCGGCTCCACACCGGCAGCGGATCGCGCTCCAGCAACGGCCACTTGGTCACCTCCACCGTGCCTTCGATCAGCGACTGCACGCCCTGGTGCCAGCCGTCGAAGGCGGCGCGCATTTCCTCGATGCTGCTGGGCAGCCAGCTCTTGCTCATGTCCCAGGTGGGCTCGGGCACGCCGGTCACGTAGTAGATCTCGTCGAGCTTGCCGGTGTCGAAGTAGACCATCATGTGGCGATCGTCGGACCACCACTTGGTGCAGCGGTCATGCGTGAAGCCCTTGACGCGCGAGATCGGGAACACGGCGCGGTGCGCCACATAGCCGGTGTACTTGGGGGGCTCCGCCCCCAGCAGGGTTTCGCGGATGCGGGAGTTCACGCCATCGGCGCCGATCACGATATCGGCCTCGTCCACCGAGCCATCGGCAAAGCGCAGGCGCACCACATGGCCAAGATCCTCCACGCTGGCCAGCTTCTTGTCGAACAGCAGCGTGCCGGGGGCGACCGCTTCGGTCAGCAGGGCGTGGAAATCGCCGCGGTGCACAGTCAGGTAGCTGGCGCCGTAGTGCGACACCGCGTAGTCGCCGAGCGGAATCTGCGCAATCACTTCGCCGGTCTGCCAGTCGCGGCTGTACCAGTAGTCCGGATGGCAGCCCATGGCGTTGAGCGCGTCTTCCAGGCCGATCCTGCGCATGATCTTCATCACATTGGGCCCCACGTGGATGCCCGCGCCCAGGCGCGAGAACGCGGGTGCCTGCTCATACAGCCTGACTTGGAATCCGGCGCGTTGCAGCAGGGCGGCCGCGACCGTCCCTCCCAGTCCGGCGCCGATCACTGCGATCCGTGGTTTGCCTTGCACGATATTTCTCCTGGCGGTGTGATGTGGGTCTGAACAGGCCGTCTGGCCGATCGGTGAATTGAGTGTACACATCATAAAAATGCTTGTAAACCAATGACAATGCAGCCCTATGGAAAACCCTTACGTCAAAATGACAGTATCGATACATTGCCAAAATATAGTGATAAAAAGCCCTATTTAATGGATTTGTTCATTAAGTGGGCACTGAAACAGTGCGAGTCGCGCGCTGCGTCGCCTTGTTGTGGAAATAGAATGTGTACACTACAATAATTCGCAGAGCACCGACGCCGGAGAGGCGCTCGGGCTAGCCGTGCAAGGCGGTCGCCACGAAAGCGGGTGCCTGGGCGGGTGGACAAACAGATGGATGATGGAGTCGACAGTGCAGAAAGTCTTCCGTATCGGCCAGATCGTGCCGAGCTCGAACACCACGATGGAAACCGAGATCCCGGCGATGCTGGCCGCGCGCCAGCAGGTGCGCCCCGAACGCTTCACCTTCCATTCCAGCCGCATGCGCATGAAGAGGGTGGTCAAGGAAGAGCTGGCGGCCATGGACGCCGAATCCGACCGCTGCGCGCTGGAGCTCAGCGACGCCCGCGTCGATGTGCTGGGCTACGCCTGCCTGGTGGCCATCATGGCCATGGGCCATGGCTATCACCGCGTTTCCGAGAAGCGCCTGCAGGCCCATACCGCGGCCAATGGGGCGGACGCGCCGGTGATCACCAGCGCCGGCGCGCTGGTGGACGCGCTCAAGGTGATCGGCGCCAGGCGCATCGCCGTGGTCGCGCCGTACATGAAGCCGCTGACCGAACTGGTGGTGGACTATATCCGCAACGAAGGCTACGAAGTGGTGGACTGGCGCGCGCTGGAGATCCCCGACAACCTCGAAGTGGGCCGCCATGATCCCGCCAGGCTGCCCGGCATCGTCGCGCAGATGAACACCGCGGACGTCGACGCCATCGTGCTGTCCGCCTGCGTGCAGATGCCCTCCCTGCCCGCCGTGGCCAAGGTGGAAGCGATGACCGGCAAGCCCGTGATCACCGCCTCCATCGCCACCACCTACGCCATCCTCAGGCAACTCGACCTGGAGCCCGTGGTGCCAGGCGCGGGCGCGCTGCTGTCGGGTGCCTACTGATGCCGGCATCGGCACGCGCGAAAACGCAAGCAAAAACGGAAGGGAGCCAGCAATGAGCGAATTTCTCCACGGCGGCAATGTGTTCGCCAATGGCATCCGCCAGCACTACCTGCGTTATGGCGGCAACGCCGGCGGGCGCGAGGCGCGCGACGCGGTGGTGATCGTGCCGGGCATCACCAGCCCGGCCGTGACCTGGGGCTTTGTCGGCGAACAGTTCGGCAAGCACTTCGACACCTACATCCTGGACGTGCGCGGGCGCGGCTTGTCCGAGGCGGGCGACACGCTCGACTACGGCCTGGACGCGCAGGCGGCGGATGTCACCGCCGTGGCCCGGGCGCTCGGCCTGGCGCGCTACGCCATCGTCGGCCATTCCATGGGCGCGCGCATCGGCATCCGTGCCGCGCGCGGCACGCCGGCCGGGCTGACGCGGCTGGTGATGGTGGACCCGCCGGTCTCCGGCCCGGGCCGCCGTGCTTATCCGTCGCAGCTGTCCTGGTATGTGGATTCCATCCGCCTTGCGCGGCAGGGCATCGACGCCGAGGGCATGCGCCGCTTCTGCCCGACCTGGACCGAGGCCCAACTGCGCCTGCGCGCCGAGTGGCTGCACACCTGCGACGAGCGGGCCATCGTGCAGAGCTTTGACGACTTCCACCGGGATGACATCCACGCGGACCTGCCGTCGCTGCGGGTGCCCGCGCTGCTGATGGTGGCCGGCCGCGGCGACGTGGTCCGCGCCGAGGACATCGAGGAGATTCGCGGCTTGCTGCCGGCGGTGCAGGTGGCGCGCGTGCCCGATGCCGGCCACATGATCCCGTGGGACGACGAGGCCGGCTTCTACCGCGCCTTCGGCGATTTCCTCGGTGTGCCGCTGCTGCGGGACCAGGCCGCCGCCTGAGCCGCGCCCGCCGCGAACGCCGCCAACGCAACGATCAAGGAGAGAACATGCCAGTAAGCGATCACGACCTGACCCAGGCCTGGCGCCAGGTGCTCACGCTGTCCAGGCTGCAGCCCGGACAGACCGTCACGGTGCTGACCGGCGCCGCCACCCATCCGCAAACGCTGCGCACCGCGCAGGTGGCCGCGGCCTCGATGGGCGCCATCGTCAACCGGCTCGACCTGCCGCCGGTCAATGGGGAGAAGGCGCTGAGCCGCGACGCGCTGGCCTATCTCGGCACCACGCCGCTGACCGGCAACCCGGCCGCCATCGCCGCGCTCAAGGCCAGCGACCTGGTGCTGGACCTGATGACGCTGCTGTTCTCCCCCGAGCAGCACGAGATCCTCCGCGGCGGCACCAGGATCCTGCTGGCGGTGGAGCCTCCCGAAGTGCTGGTGCGGCTGGTGCCCACGGAAGGCGACCGTGCGCGCGTCAAGGCCGCTACCGCGCGGCTGGCGCGTGCGAAGCAGATGCACGTCACGTCCGCTGCCGGCACCGACCTGCGCTGCGCGCTCGGCGAGTTTCCCGCCATCAGCGAGTACGGCTTCGTCGACGAGCCCGGGCGCTGGGACCACTGGCCGAGCGGCTTCGTGCTGACCTGGCCAGACGAAGGCGGCACCAGCGGGCGCATCGTGCTGGACCGCGGCGACATCCTGCTGCCGATGAAAACCTATCTGCAGGAGCCGATCGGCATCACGGTGGACAAGGGCTACGTCACCCGCATCGAAGGCGGACTGGATGCCGAGCTGCTGAGCGACTACATGGCATCGTTCAACGATCCCGAGGCCTACGCCATGTCGCATATCGGCTGGGGCCTGCAGCCGCGCGCGCGCTGGTCGACCCTCGCCATGTACGACCGGGAGGCCACCATCGGCATGGATGCGCGCGCCTTCGAGGGCAATTTCCTGTGCTCCTTCGGCCCGAACAACGAAGCCGGCGGCAGCCGCACCACGGCCTGCCATATCGATATCCCGGTGCGGCATTGCACCGTGCGGCTCGATGGCGAGGCGGTGGTGGAAAACGGCAAGGTACTGGATCGCGAATACCAGCAAATCCAGCAGACCCGGCAAATCCCGCAAGACCGGCAAGCAGCGAATGGAGCCGCCGATGCATGAAGAAGCCAGGACCTACCAGCGCCAGGGCTTCGGCGCCACGCTGGAGCCCAAGGCGCCCTACGGGCTGCTGATCATCGATTTCGTCAACGGTTTCGCCAATCCGGAGGTCTTCGGCGGCGGCAATATCACCGAGGCCATCGCCAACACCGGGCCGCTGCTGGCCACGGCGCGCGCGCAGGGCTGGCCGGTGGCGCACAGCCGTATCGTGTTTGCCGACGACGACAGCGACCACAATATCTTCACGCTGAAGGTGCCCGGCATGCTGGGCCTGAAGGAAGACAGCCACGACAGCGCGATCGTGCCGCAACTGGCGCCGCGCGCGGGGGAACTGGTGGTGCGCAAGACCGTGCCCTCGGCCTTCTTCGGCACTTCGCTGGCGGCGTGGCTCACGCAGCGCGGCGTGCGGACATTGCTGGTGGCGGGTTGCGTGACCAGCGGCTGCGTGCGCGCCAGCGTGGTCGATGCGATGTCGCTGGGATTCCGGCCGCTGGTGCTGTCCGATTGCGTGGGCGATCGCGCCATCGGGCCGCACCATGCCAACCTGTTCGACATGGCGCAGAAGTACGCCACCGTGATGCCGCGCGACGAGGCGCTGGCGATGCTGGCGCGCGCCGCCTAGCCCCGGCCCCGTGAAGACGCTACGCGCGTTTGGCGCGCGCCGCTTTCTTCGTTGCGGCGCTCGCCGCAGCCTGCGCCAGTTGCGCGGCGCCGGCATCCGCCAGCGCGGCGGGTACGGCATCCGGCAGGCACACCGTGCTCAGCACCGTACGCTGGATCATATTGCGCCAGTGCTCCAGCGCCGGCTTGCTCATCATCGGCTCGCCCAGGAAAGCGCTGAGCGTATGATGATTCGAGTTGTAGAAATAACCCAGCGATGCGATCACCAGGTAGATATCGCGTGCCTGCGCATCGGGCTGGAACGACCCGGCGGCCTTTCCGCGCGCCAGGATGCCGTCCAGCACGGACAGGGCATAGCTGGAGATTTCCCGGAGCCGGCCGGACTTCTTCGCATGCTTGCCCTGGCTCATGTTCTCGCTGGACAGGATGGCGACGAATTCCGGATGCGCCAGGTAATAGCCCCAGACAAAGTCCACCAGCTGGGTGAGCGCGCGTACCGGATCCCCGGCGTCGAGCTTCAGCGCCTGCTCGGCCTCGTTGAGCTGGAGGTAGATGGTCTCGAGCACTTCGACGAACAGCTTTTCCTTGCTGCCGAAGTAGTAGTAGATCATGCGGTCGTAGGTCTTGGCGAGCGAGGAGATTTTCTCCACGCGTCCGCCTTCGTAGCCGCGCAGGGCAAAGACCTTGATCGCCGCCTTGAGGATCTTGGCGCGGGTGTCCTGAGCTTGCCGGGCCCGGGTGCCGGCTGCCGCGCTCTTCTTAGCGGTCGGGGTGCTCATATCGTTGAATTCGACTTGCCATGCTGTTCAAGGCTGGCAGTATAACGGCCACGGCGGGCGGCCCCGGAATCCGGCGGCCCGCCCGCGTGGGCAACCGAACCATGGAGCG
Organism: Cupriavidus basilensis; assembly: GCF_029335485.1. Lineage (GTDB taxonomy): Bacteria > Pseudomonadota > Gammaproteobacteria > Burkholderiales > Burkholderiaceae > Cupriavidus > Cupriavidus basilensis_E. The sequence continues at coordinate 3,530 of NZ_JARJLM010000018.1, read as the reverse complement.
TATGGAAACCAATCCCGGCATCGCGTCGCAGTCCGCATCCCCTCCTTCATCGCTGCCGCTTTCGCCGGGCTCGCTGCGCGACGCGTTGCTGCGCGCGCGCGGCGTGCTGCTGGTGACACGCGCGCCGCAGGCGGCGCCGCGTCCGGCGCCCGGGCAGCCTGGCGCGGCCTCGGACTACGTTGGCGCGCAGCCGGATATCTTCGTCGCGGTGCGCGATAGCGGCGAGATCCTGGCCTTCAACGGCCATGTCGACCTGGGCACGGGCATCGGCACTTCGCTGGCGCAGATCGTGGCCGAGGAACTCGATGTGCCGGCAGCACGCGTGACCATGACACTGGGCCATACCGAGGCGACCCCCAATCAGGGGCCCACCATCGCCAGCGCCACCATCCAGATCTCGGCGCTGCCGCTGCGGCGCGCGGCGGCGCAGGCCATGGCGTGGCTGCGCGAGCGCGCCGCGCAGCGTCTCGGCGTACCCGTGCCGGCGCTGGTGGCCGAGGACGGCTGCCTGCGCGTGCGCGGCGACCCAGGCCGGGGCCTGGCCTATGGCGAGCTGCTGGCGGGCGAACATGTCGAGTTGCCGCTGGCCGACCATGTCGCCACCAAGCCGGTCGCCGCATATCGCGTGGTGGGCGCTGCCGCGCCGCGCGTGGACATTCCCGCCAAGGCCACCGCGCAGCTCACCTTCGTGCACGATGTGCGCGTGCCCGGCATGCTGCATGGCCGGGTGGTGCGTCCGCCCTACGCGGGCCGCGATAGCGGCGACTTTGTCGGCACCAGCCTGCGCGGCGTGGACCGCGCCTCGGTGCGCGACGTGCGCGGCGTGGTCGACATCGTGGTGCAGGGCGATTTTGTCGGCGTGGTGGCGCAGCGCGAGGAACAGGCCATGCAGGCGGCACGCCGCCTGCGGGTGGACTGGAAGCCGGTGCCGCCCCTGCCCGACCTGAACGGCCCCGACGCCGCCGAAGCCGTGCTGCGCGCCAATCCGGCGACACGGCGCGCGTTGCTGGACGATGGCGATGCGCAGGCTGTCTTCGACGCCGCGGGCAGCGCGGGCCGGGCCTTGTCACGCAGCTATGCCTGGCCCTACCAGATGCACGCTTCCATCGGTCCCTCCTGCGCCGTGGCCGATTACCGCGGCGACGGCCTGACCGTCTGGTCCGGCACGCAGAACCCGCATGTGCTGCGCATCGACCTGGCACGCCTGACCGGCCTGGACGAAGGCCGCATCGAGATCGTGCGGATGGAAGCCGCCGGCTGCTACGGCCGCAATTGCGCGGATGACGCCTGCGCCGATGCCGTGCTGCTGTCGCGCGCGGTGGGGCGGCCGGTGCGCGTGCAACTGACCCGCGAGCAGGAACACCTCTGGGAGCCCAAGGGGGCGGCGCAACTGATGGACGTACGCGGCGCCATCGGCCCCGGCGGCGCATTGCTCGCCTATGACTTCGTCAGCCGCTATCCGTCCAACGACGCGCCCACGCTGGCGCTGTTGCTGACCGGCGTGACCGGCAACGCACCGCGCACGCTGCAGATGGGCGATCGCACCGCGGTGCCGCCCTACCGCTACGCGAACACGCGCATCGGCTGCGACGACACGCCCGCCATTGTGCGCGCCTCGTGGCTGCGCGGCGTTTCGGCCCTGCCCAACGTATTCGCGCATGAGAGCTTTATCGACGAGCTCGCGCATGAGGCCGGCGCCGATCCGCTGGCCTTTCGCCTGCGCCACCTGCCCGACGAGCGCGCCACCGACCTGCTGCGCGCACTGGCCGCGCGCGCGGGCTGGCGCGAAGGCGCGCGCGGTACGCGCGGCACGCCGGGGCCGGACGGGCTGCTGCGCGGGCGCGGCGTGGCCTACGCCCGCTATATCCACAGCAGATTCCCGGGCTTCGGCGCAGCCTGGGCAGCGTGGGTGGTGGACCTGGCGGTGGCGCCCGACACCGGCGAGATCGCCGTGGAGCGGCTGGTGGTGGCACAGGACACCGGCATGATGGTCAATCCCGACGGCGTGCGCCACCAGGTGCAGGGCAATGTGGTGCAGGCCCTCGGCCGCGTGCTCAAGGAGCAGGTGCGCTTCGACGCCGCGGGCGTGGCCTGCCGCGAGTGGGGCAGCTACCCGCTGCTGGCCTTTCCCGAATTGCCGCCCATCGAGGTGGTGCTGATGCCGCGCCAGCACGAAGCGCCGATGGGCGCGGGCGAATCCGCCTCGCTGCCGGGCGCGCCGGCCATCGCCAATGCGGTCTTCGATGCCACGGGCGTGCGGCTGCGGCGCGCGCCATTCACGCCGGAAACCGTGCGCGCCGCGCTGGCGGGGGAGAGCCGGGCACCCGCCTGAGTGCGGCGAAATGCCATCGGGCGGTTTCGCACGTGCGCCGGAGACGTCAGTCGGACGCGCCCTCCGGCGCGCCGTCGCGGTCGTCGAACTCGCTCATCTTGCGCAGCAGGTAGGTGATCGCCACCCGTTCGGCGGGATTGAGGTCGCCAAAGGTCTGCTCCGAGATGCGGTGTGCGAACGGCACCGTTTCCTCGATCAGCGCCAGGCCGGCCGGCGTCACCGTGACCACCACCTTGCGGCGGTCGTTGGGATCGTGCGAGACCGCCACCAGCGCGCGTGCCTTGAGCCGCTCGATGATGCCGCGCACGGTGGCCTGGTCGATGGCGGTGGCGCGCACGATCTCGCTGAGCGAGCACGAGCCGCGGTCGTTGACCGCGCACATCACCACGAACTGCGCCGCGGTCAGCTGCGAATCGGCAATGGTCTGCTGGAAGATCGCCACGTGGCGCTGGTAGGCGCGGCGCAGCAGGTGCCCGACCTGTTCGGTGAAATCGTACTCGGCAGCGGCCGGCTTTTGCGCGGCGGTCTTGCGCGCGGAGGAATTGGACACGATGAAGGGTCTGCAGGCAGGGGGAAGCGTGTTCAGGAGTATACCGAGCATGGGCGGGCACGGCGGGTTTTTTTGATGCCGCCGACACCTTGCTCACCTGCAGATTGCATGGCAAGAAACGGGGTGTCTGCCCTGGCCAGTCTCCGCGAAGATGCATCAAACGATGGAGCATGCCAATGATCCCCACTATTCTTCGCCCTGCGAATCGCCTGCCTGCCGCGTTCCGGCGTCTGGCCTGGTCGAATCTCGCCGCTCAGTCGGCCGAGCAGACCAGCCTGGCGAGCGCGCCGATCATCGCCGTGCTGGCGCTTGGCGCCACAGCCGGCGAGACCGGTCTCCTGCAGACAGCGCAGACGCTGCCGTTCCTGCTATTGTCGATCCCGCTCGGCGTCTGGGCCGATCACCGGTCGCGGCGAACCATGATGGCCATGGCGGAAGGCTTGCGGGTACTGGCGCTATTGGGCGTTCTGTTCCTGCTGGCGGCGCACGCGCTGACGCTGCCGCTGCTGGCGATCCTGGGCTTCATCGGTGCGACCGGAACCGTTGCCTATAGCGTCGCGGCGCCTGCGCTGGTGCCGATGCTCGTGGCGCGTGAAGCGCTCGCGGTGGCGAATGGCCGCATCGAGCTGGCGCGCAGCGTTGCCTATT
>NZ_JARJLM010000189.1 GCF_029335485.1 Cupriavidus basilensis | reverse complement strand
GCATCGACTGACAGGGGAATCGGAGGGGCAGCGGTGCCTGCGCCGCCGCGCGCTTTCTACCATGTAGCCATGAGCTTGCGCACCCTGCGCAAGCCCGCCTGGAAAGCAGGAGGATGCCGATGCTGAAGCGGGCAGCCGCCAGGCGGCGCAGCGCGCGAAGGCTCGCCTGCGCCACAGCCCAATCCACTCAGGGAGCCATCGCCATGTTGCACTACGCAGTCGTCTTCTTCGTCATCGCCCTGATCGCCGCCGTGTTCGGCTTCGGGGGGATCGCCGCGGGCGCGGTCGAGATCGCCAAGATCCTGTTCTTTGTCTTCCTGGTGGTTGCCCTGGTGACCTTCGTGATCGGCCTGGTCAGGCGATAGCCGCCGCGGGGGGCAGGACGGCCGGACGGGGGGGGCGTGCATCGGCTTGCTGCGGGCGCTCAACGGACGCAGACGCGACGGCTGACGCCCGCGCGCCGGATGCCTCGCCGGACGGGCTGTCGGCGCGTAGCCACGCCGGATACATGGAGGCCGGCGCGCTGAAGGAGGTCAAGGGGCGGGCGTGGACTGGCCCTGGGCGGGAAAGTGCTGATTGGTGCTCTATGCGCCGTTTTAGACATGGCTGCACGGTCCGGCATGCACGGCCAGCCATATCGGCCGGGTATTTTTTGTGCGCAACCAGGCGATCCGGTCTCGCGGCCGGGCAGGGGGAAAGCGCCGGCTGGCGCCGGCGACCGCTATCTGCTATCCATGCAAGGCAGAGGGCAGGACGGCGGCCTTGCCGCCATACGTCCCGTCATACACCCCACATGACCTCGGTGTTCTCGCGCTGGGAAGCGCGCAGCATGTCGAGGAAGGGGTAGGCGCGCTGACCCAGGTGCAGCGGCTCTTCCTCATGGTCATCGTCGTCCTTGCCGGGCGATACCGACGACTCGGCCGGGTGAACCCGCTTGGCGTCCGTCACCGCGGCTTCCAGCCTATGGATGGCGCGCGGGAGTTCTTCCGTGGTGATCACCCCGCGCTCTCCCAGGTGTTTGCCAATAATCCCCAGGAGCGTGACAGCAAGATCCCTCATCATGATGAGGTCCTGCGCCGCGTGGGATTTGAAGGTGATCAGCATGATATTTCCTTTCCTTGGCGTACAGCGAAGTACAAGGCCGCGGAGCTTGCCCGGAGATCGGGCGGGGCCCTGCAACGGCCGCTTTCAGGCCCGCTGCATGATGTCAGCATAGCACCTGATAAAATTCCGCGTTCTGCAATTCATTGCCTGCCACGCGGCGCGGTCTCCACATGCCGCCCGTGACGGTGCCGCCGCTGGAGGACCGCCGCGACGGCACCGGACAACCGCCTCAGGGCCACGACATCCATGCTGCCAGTTCAGACCACCAATCTTGCCGCTGCGTTCAATGACGCGGTGCGCGCACTCGCTCCCGCCGACGCCGCCCTGCCTGCCGCCACCTTCGAGCGTCCGAAGGTCGCCGCTCATGGCGACCTGGCCTGCAACCTTGCCATGCAGGTGGCCCGTGCGCTCAAGCGCAACCCGCGCGAGCTGGCCCAGCAGATCGTCGACGCGGTCAAGGCCGACGCCCGTACCGCCGGGCTGGTGGCGGGCCTGGAAATCGCGGGTCCCGGCTTTATCAACCTGCGCCTGACGCCCGAGGCCAAGGCCGACGTGCTGCGCGCGGTGCTGGCGCAGGGCAACCGCTACGGCGCCCAGGAGCAGGGCGTGCACGGCCAGGTGCTGGTCGAATTCGTCTCGGCCAACCCGACCGGCCCCCTGCACGTTGGCCATGGCCGCCAGGCGGCGCTGGGCGATGCGCTTGCCAACCTGCTGGACTGGCAGGGCTTCGCGGTGCACCGCGAGTTCTACTACAACGACGCCGGCGTGCAGATCCAGACCCTGGCGGTGTCGGTGCAGGCGCGTGCCCGCGGCGTCAAGCCAGGCGATGCCGGCTGGCCGGAATCTGCCTACAACGGTGACTATATCGCCGACATTGCGGCCGATTTCCTGGCTGGCAAGACCGTGCGGGCGTCCGACGGCGACGCCGTAACGGCGTCCGGCAATGTCGACGACCTCGACTCGATCCGCAGGTTTGCCGTGGCCTACCTGCGCAACGAGCAGGACATCGACCTGCGGGCCTTCGGCGTCAAGTTCGACCGCTACTACCTGGAGTCGTCCCTGTACAGCGACGGCAAGGTCGAGTCCACGGTGCAATCGCTGGTGGCCAAGGGCAAGACCTACGAGGCCGAGGGCGCGCTGTGGCTGCGCACCACCGACGACGGCGACGACAAGGACCGCGTCATGCGCAAGGGCGATGGCACCTATACCTACTTCGTGCCGGACGTGGCCTACCACACCAGCAAGTGGGAGCGCGGCTTCGCCAAGGTCATCAACGTGCAGGGCAGCGACCATCACGGCACCATCGCGCGCGTGCGCGCGGGCCTGCAAGGGCTGGACATCGGCATTCCCGTCGGCTACCCCGACTACGTGCTGCACAAGATGGTCACCGTGATGCGCAACGGCGAGGAGGTCAAGATATCCAAGCGCGCCGGCTCCTACGTGACCGTGCGCGACTTGATCGAGTGGAGCAACGGCGCGGAAGGCGGCGAGACCATCCGCGGCTGCCTGGACACGGGCGTGGCCGACTGGCCGGCGCACTTCACGCGCGGGCGCGATGCAGTGCGTTTCTTCCTGCTCTCGCGCAAGGCGGATACGGAGTTCGTGTTCGATATCGACCTCGCGCTCAAGCAGAATGACGAGAACCCGGTGTATTACGTGCAATACGCCCATGCCCGCATCTGCTCGATCTTCGAATCCTGGGGCGGCGCGGACTGGGAAGCCAAGCTGCCCGCGCTGGCCGGCACCGACCTGGCGCCCGTGACCGGCCCCGGCGCTACCCCGCAGGCGCTCGCGCTGGGCCAGCGCCTGGCCGAATTCCCGGATATGCTGGCGGCCGCGGCGGCGGAGCTGGCCCCGCACGCGGTTGCGTTCTATCTGCGCGACCTGGCGGGCGATTTCCATGCCTTCTACAACTCCGACCGCGTACTGGTGGATGACGAAGCTGTCAAGCTGGCCCGCCTGGCAATGCTGGCGGCGACGCGGCAGGTCCTGCGCAACGGCCTGGCGGTGATCGGCGTCTCGGCGCCGCAGCGCATGTAACGGGTATATGGCATGGCCCCGTGCCGGGGACAGGTTCCCGGCGCGAGGCGTGTCGCATTGACCACAGACAGTGATGCCGGGAGCGGCGCAGGCTCTATAATCGCGCCATCACGCTAGAGGAATTCATGCAACAGCAACGCAAGCGCGCCCCGCGCAATGCCAGCCGCGCCCCGCAGCGCGGAGGTACGTTCCTGGGACTGGTGCTGGGCCTGATCGTCGGCCTGGCCATCGCCGTGGTGGTCGCCCTGTACATCACCAAGTCGCCGGCCCCATTCCAGCAAAAGAACGGACAGAAGCCGAGCGAGCCCGGCAATGTCGTCAGCACCCTGCCCGCTCCGGCGCAGGAAGCCCCGACCGATCCCAACAAGCCGCTGTGGAGCAAGACGCCGGCCAAGCCCGTCGGGCCTGCCGCCGAGCCGGAGCAGCCGGGCGGCCAGGAGCAGCCGGCCGGACCGGCGCCGACCGTGAAGGCGCCGGAGCGCCATCAGCCGGAACGCCAGCAGCCAGAGCGCCAGCAGCCCCAGCAGCCCCAGCAGCCCCAGCAGCCGGAACGCCAGCCTCCGGTGGCGGCCAACCGGCCCACAGAGAAACCCGCCGAGAAGCCTGCCGAGAAACCCGCGCAGAAGCCGGCGGAGAAGCCGCCCGAAAAACCCGTCTCCGACCCGATCGCCGAGATCGCCCAGGCCGATGCCAACAAGGTGGGTTATCTGCTGCAGGTAGGCGCGTTCCGCTCGCAGGACGATGCCGACCGGCAGAAGGCCAACCTGGCCATGCAGGGTTTCGAGGCCAAGGTGACCGAGCGCGACGTCAACGGCGTCAAGCTCTATCGCGTGCGCCTGGGGCCGTTCAACAAGATCGACGACATGAACCGTGCGCGCGACCGGCTGCAGTCGTCGGGTTTCGACGCCTCGGTCATCCGTTTTACCAAGCAGTAACAACCCCGGGGGCGTTCGCTGAACCCGAACGCCCCGCCGCAGTCATACGCTCATCGTCCATTCTCGAAAGCCGCGCCTCATGAAGAAACTCGCCACCTTGTTCGCCACGCTGGTCGCCGTGACCGGTTTCCTGATGACCGCGCCTGCCCAGGCCGCCGCGCCCACCGCCGGCAAGGAATACCAGGTGCTGAGAGCACCGCAGCCCGTCACGCCGGGCAAGATCGAAGTCACCGAGTTCTTCTGGTACGGCTGCCCGCACTGCTTCGACTTCGAGCCCGAGCTGGAAGCCTGGGTGAGCAAGCAGGGCAAGGATGTCGTGTTCAAGCGCGTGCCGGTCGCCTTCCGCGACGACCTGCTGCCGCACACCAAGATCTTCTATGCGCTGGAGGCCGTCGGCAAGCTCGACGCCATGCATGCCAAGGTCTTCAATGCCATCCACGTTGACCGCAAGCGCATGCTGGATCCGAACGAGATTGCCGATTTCATGGCCAAGAACGGCATCGACCGCAAGGCCTTCCTCGATGCCTACAACTCGTTCTCCGTGACCACCAGCTCGCAGCGCGCCAACAAGATTGCCGACGCCTACAAGATCGATGGCGTCCCGACCATCGTGGTGCAGGGCAAGTATGAGACCTCGCCGTCCATCGCCGGCACCAAGGGTGCGGCCATCCAGGCCATGGATTACCTGGTCGGCCAGGTGCGCGACAAGAAGATGTAAATCCCAAGGCGGCAGCCGCCGGCCTTTGGTGCAATGCCAGGCAGGCGGTTGTCCGCGATTGACCGGCGCCACCGGCGCCGGCGTGGCGCAGCGGCGTCCGGCGCGCGCCAGGGCGAGTCTGTCGGCATGAACCATGTTGCGATTTCTCCCGGACTCTCCCGATGCGAGCACAGATAGTCTTTCTTACCGGCGCGTCGAGCGGACTCGGCCACGCCCTGGCGCGCGAATATGCCGCGCAAGGGGCCATCCTGGGACTGGTTGGCAGGCGTGAAGAGGCGCTGCGCCAGTTTGCCCAAAGCCTGCCGAACCCCAATGCGGTGCGCGTCTATGCCGCGGACGTGCGCGATGCTGCCGCCATGCGGGCTGCCGCCCAGGATTTCCTCGATCATTTCGGCTGCCCCGATGTGGTGATCGCCAATGCCGGCGTGTCGGTCGGCACCGTTGCCAGCGAACGCGAGGATCTCGAGGCATTCCGCACGGTGATGGACACCAACTGGTTCGGCGTGCTCACCACCTTCCAGCCCTTCATGCAGCCCATGCGCGAGCGCGAACCCGGCGCCGGCGGCTGGCGCGGCACGCTGGTCGGCATCGCCAGCGTGGCCGGCGTGCGCGGCCTGCCGGGCGGTGGCGCCTACAGCGCTTCCAAGTCCGCCGTGATCAAGCTGCTCGAAAGCCTGCGGCTGGAGGAGCGCAGCCAGCGGATCCGCGTGGTGACCATCGCGCCCGGCTACATCCGCACCCCGATGACCGAGCACAATCCCTACCGCATGCCCTTCCTGATGGACGCCGACGTATTCGCCCGCAAGGCGGTGCGTGCCATCGCCGCTGGCCGGCGCTTTGCCGTGGTGCCGTGGCAGATGGGGGTGGTGGCATCGATCCTGCACCTGATGCCGCGCTGGCTCTACGATGCGATCTTCTCGCGCGCCCCGCGCAAGCCGCGCAGCCCGGGGCGCCAGCCATGACCTGGCAGGACGCTGCCGGCGTGCGCCATCGCCCCGCCGCGGGCGAGGTCCGCATTGCCTCGCTGGTGCCGTCCGTGACCGAGCTGCTGTTTGCGCTGGGGCTGGGGCCGCAGATGGTGGCGCGCACAGGGTTCTGCATCCATCCGGAGCCTGCCGTGCGTGCCGTTGCCAAGGTGGGCGGCACCAAGGACGTCAATCTCGAGCGCCTGCGCGCCCTGGCGCCCACGCATGTGGTGGTCAATATCGACGAAAACCGCCGCGAGACGGTCGACCAGATTCACGCCTTCGTTCCCGCTCCGCACGTTATCGTCACCCACCCGTGCGCTGTGGAGGACAACCTGGCGCTCTACCGTCTGCTTGGCGGCATCTTTGGCCGCGCCACCGAGGCGGAATCGCTGTGCGCTGCGCTGGCGTCCGAACTGGCCCGGATACGTGCCCGGCAGTGGCCGGCGCGCAAGGTGCTGTACGCGATCTGGCAGGATCCGTGGATGACGGTGTCGCGGGATACCTATATCAGCCGGATGCTGGCGCTGGTCAACTGGCAGACCTGGCCGTCGGCGGACGCCATGCCCGAGGCTTGCGTCGATGGGGATTGCAGCCGGCCCAATACGGCTGGGACCCGGTATCCGAGTTTCCGGTGGAGCGAGGCGCTGGTGCGGGAGATCGATCTGGTTCTGCTTTCCAGTGAACCGTATCGGTTTACCGAGGCGCATGTGGATGCGCTGGAGCGGCAGATCGGGAAAGAGGTCTTGCTGATCGATGGGGAGATGGTTTCCTGGTATGGGAGTCGGGCGATTGAGGG
>NZ_JARJLM010000188.1 GCF_029335485.1 Cupriavidus basilensis | reverse complement strand
GCCTCCTCCGGCCGGGTCCGCCGAATTCACAACTTGGGCGGTGGCAGCAGTTCGCTGGCGGGAATCCACTTGTCGCCCACCACCTTCATGATGCGGATACGGTCGTTGCTCAGCCGGTTGGTGGCCGAGACGTTGAAGCCCGGGTTGCCCAGCGCATCCGGCGGCAGCCGGGTCGACTCCATGGCGGCGTTGAAGGTCTCCGCGGTCAGGTTGCGGCCTGCCTTGTCGGCCAGGGTGGCGAAGGTGACGTAGGCGTAGTAGCTGAACATCGAGTACACGCCGGGATCCTCGTTGAAGCGCTTCTTGTAGGCGGCGGCCCATTGGCGTACCGTCGGATTGGGATCGTCGGCATAGGGCAGCATGGTGAAGGCGGCTGCATGCAGGCCCTCCATTGCCTTGCCGCCCAGCAGCGGCACCTGGTGCGCATAATTGGCAGAAGTGCCCGCGAAGACCGGATTGAAGCCGATCTTGCGCGCTTCCTGGACCGAGGCGACGTACTCGCGCATGGTGGAGGCGTTGAATACCAGATCGCAGTTGGCCGCCTTCAGGCGCGCCATCTGCGAGGAAAAGTCGGTGGCGCCGCGCTTGTACGAGACCTTCTCCACCACGGCCAGGTTCTTCGTCTTCAAATAGGCCTGCGCGCCTTCCAGCGACTCGCGCCCATAGTCGTCGTCCTGGTACAGCACGCCGATGCGCTGATAGGGTTTCTGCTTCAGGAAATAATCCATGATGGTGGTGGACATCAGGAAATTGGACGGCCCCAGCGCGATCTTGTACGGGCTGGGCGGCTCATACATATCGCGCGCCGCGCTCTGCGGCATGAAATTGAAGACCTTGCTCTGCAGCAGGAACGGCAGCGTTGCCATATTGGGCGCGGTGCCCAGATGGCCGATGATGGCGAACACGCCGTCCTGGGTCACCAGCTTCTGCGCCGCCAGCACGGCGCGCCTGGGCTCGTAGCCGTTGTCTTCCACCACCACCCGCAGCTTGCGGCCCTGCACGCCGCCGCGCGCGTTGATGTCTTCCACGGCCATGGTCATGCCGTTGCGCGACTCCCTGCCGTAATTGACGATCGGCCCGGACATGTCGGTGATCAGGCCGAGCACGATCTCCTTGTCGCTGACGCCGCGGGTCTGTGCGCCGGCGCTGGCGCTGAGCGCGAGGGCAACGGCGGCGACGGTGGTTTTCCAGATCATGGTTGTCTCCTTGATTGTTGGCGTTATGGTGGCGTTATGGTGGCGTTATGTTTCTGCGAACTGCATCGACGTCAATGCACGCTCTGCGGCGGCTTGGGTCCCGGGTGAATCCTGCCTTGCCCGGCCGGCCTTGCCGCCGAGCCAGGCGCTGAGGGGATGGGGGCCGCGCCGGCTTCCGGCCGCGGCGCCACCCAGTCGGACAGGCGCTGCCCGCCGCGCGCCAGGGTTGCCAGCAAGGGCGACACGTCCCAGTAGTCATAAGGATTGCCGCGCAGCCGGGCGTAGCGCTCCAGGCCGGCCACGATGCGCGCCAGGCCGATGCTGTCCGCCTGCCAGACCGGGCCGCCGAGATAATCCGGGTAGCCGTAGCCGGCGGTCCACACCATGTCGATATCGCCGGGGCGGCTTGCCACCCCCTCCTCCAGCAGCTTGGCCGCCTCGTTGACCAGGGGATAGAGCAGGCGCTCGGCAATCTCGGCGTCGCTGATATCCGTGCGGCGGGCAATGCCGTGCGCGCGGCCCAGCGCGCGGCAGATGCGCTCGGCCTCGGGGTCCGCCACCGCTGCCCCGCCGGGGTACCGGTAAAGGCCGGCCCCGCTCTTGCAGCCAAGGCGGCCGAGCCGGAACAGCGTGCGCACCACCGCGCGATAGGCGGGATCGGGCGGCAGGCCGCCGGCCTTGCCATACTCCAGCACGATCTTGGCGCTCACGTCGATCCCGGCCACGTCCAGCATGCGGCACGGTCCCATTGCCATGCCGCAGGCCTCCATGACCGCATCGAGCCGCACCGGGCTCACGCCCTCCATCAGCAGGAATTCGCTCTCTCGCAGGTAGGCTTCGGCCATGCGGTTGCCGATAAAGCCGAAGCACACACCGCATACCACCGCCACCTTGCCGAGCCGCCGCGCCAGCTGCATGGCCGTCACCAGCACGTCGGGTGCGGTGGCGCTGCCGCGCACCACCTCGATCAGCCGGCCGCCATTGGCCGGGTTGCGGAAATGCAGGCCGGCAAAATCGGCTGGCCGGCCGCTGGCCTCGGCCAGCACCTCCACGTCCAGCGTCGAGGTATTGGTGGCGATGATCGCACCGGGTTTGCACAGGCGCCCAAGCCGCCCGCAGACCTGCTGCTTGAGCGCCATGTCCTCGACCACGGCCTCGATCACCAGTTCGCAGCCGGCCAGCGCCTCGTAGTCCAGGGTCCCGGCGATCAGGCCCATGCGTCTTGCCACCTGTTCCGGCCGCAGCCGCCCGGCCGCCGCGTCCGCCTCGTACCTGGCGCGCACCGAGGCAAGCCCTTTCGCCAGCGCGGCCCCGCTGGCCTCGACCAGGGTTACCGGCATGCCGGCATCGGCCAGGCTCATGGCAATGCGGCGGCCCATGGTGCCGGCGCCAACCACCCCGGCGGTGTGCAGCACGCGCGGCAGCAGTCCAGCGGGCACGCCAGGCACCCGGGCTGCCTGCCGTTCGGCAAGGAACAGGTGGCGCAGGGCCCGCGATTCGGGCGAGACCACGCAGGACGCAAGCAATGCGGCCTCCAGCGCCTCGCCCTCGGCGAACGGCCGGGTCGCGGCGGCTTCCACCGCCCGCACGATGGCCGCGGCGGCCGGATAGCGCGCCTGCTCCTGCCTGGCCCGCAACAAGGCCTGCGAGAAGAAATCGGCCGGCAGGCCAGCCGTCGACGCCGGGAGCGCGGACAGCCGGCGCGGCGGCGCCCGCCTGTCCAGCAGGTCTTCCAGGTAGTTGAGGCCGGCCGCCAGTGGCTCGCCGGTCGCCAGCGCATCGACGATGCCGGCGCGCAAGGCCGCTTCCGCGTCCAGCATGCGCCCGCTCAGCATCAGGTCCAGCGCCAGCGCCGCCCCGCAGGCCCGCGGCAGCCGCTGGGAGCCCAGCGCGCCCGGCAGCAGGCCCAGCCTGATCTCGGGCAGGCCGACCCGGGCGCCAGGCAGCGCCAGCCGGTAATGGCAGGCCAGCGCCAGTTCCAGCCCGCCGCCGAGCGCGGTGCCGTGCAGGGCCGCCACCACCAGCCGTTCGCTGGCCTCGATGCGGGCGAGGATGCGGTTGTACGGGGCCGCGTCGAAGCCAGGTGCGTCGAACTGGGCGATATCGCCGCCGGCCACGAAGGTGCGGCCCGCGCACCAGATCAGCAGGCCATCCAGCGCGGGATCGGCCTCGAAGGCGGCTACCTTGGCGTCCAGCCCGGCCACCGTCGCCACCGAGAGCGCGTTGACTGGCGGATGGTCGATGCAAAGCAGGCCGATGCGGCCGTGCCGGACAAGGGTCACGGGACCCATGCTGGCTGCATGGCTCATGGCGCCTCCTGTTGGGCTGCGGTTGGGGCTGCGGTTGGCGCTGCCTGCGTTCAGGCCACCTTGGCCGGGTACATCGACTCGATCAGCCCGCTGTACTTGTCGTTGACTAGCTTGCGCTTGAGCTTCATGGTCGGCGTCAGTTCCTCGTCCTCGGCGCCAAGGCGGGTCTCCAGCAGCCGGAACGCCTTGATCTGCTCGACCCGCGCGAACTGCTGGTTGACCTTGTCGATCTCTTGCCCCACCAGCGCAACGACCTCCTTGCTGCGGCACAGCGAGCCGTAGTCGGAGAAGTGCACGTCGTGCTCCTGGGCCCACTGCTCCACGTTGTCCTGGTCGATCATCACCAGGCAGCTCAGGTAGGGCCGGCGGTCGCCGATCACCACGGCGTCGGTCACGTAGGGGCTGAACTTGAGCTGGTTCTCCCACTCGGAGGGCGTGACGTTCTTGCCGCCGGCCGTGATGATCAGGTCCTTCATGCGGTCCGTGATATAGAAATAGCCCTGCTCGTCCACCCGGCCCACGTCGCCGGTGCGCAGCCAGCCATCCACCATGGTCTCGGCGGTCTTGGCGGGCAGGTTCAGGTAGCCCATGAAGACCTGCGGTCCGCGCACCAGCAGCTCGCCCTCGTGCGAGATACGCACCTCCGTCTGCGGCAGGGCCACGCCGATGCTGCCCGGGCGCGTGCGCCCCGGCGGGTTGCAGGTGGCGGCCCCGGTGATCTCGGTCATGCCCCACAGCTCGTGCAGCTCGATGCCCAGCGCCATATACCAGCGGATCAGGTCCGGCGAGATCGGCGCGGCGCCGGTCACCGCCAGTTGCACGCGGTTCAGGCCCATCATGCGGCGCACATTGCCCAGCACCAGCGTATCGGCCAGCCACAGCTTCAGGCGCGCCCCGGGGGCCAGCCGCGGCTCCTGCCCCGCCTCGTGCACGCGGGCCTGCCCGGCCGCCATCGCCCAGGCATAGGCGCGGCGCTGCAGGCCGGTGGCTTCGCGCACGGCGATGGTGACGCTGGAGTACATCTTTTCCCACACGCGCGGCACCGCCAGGAAGGCGTCGGGCTGGATCTCGCGGATATTGTCGAAGATGGTGTCCGGGTTCTCGACGAAGTTGGCCACCGCGCCGCACAGGATCGCGTAGTATTCGCCGAAGATCCGCTCGGAGACATGGCACAGCGGCAGGAAGGCCATGCGCTCGCCCACCGTGGTGGCGGGCAGGAACGCGCGCAGCGTCAGGCAGCTGCGCAGCACGTTGCGGTGCGACAGCATGGCGCCCTTGGGCCGTCCCGTGGTGCCGGACGTGTATACCAGCACCGCCAGCGCCTCGCCGCCGCCGGCGGTACGCCTGGCCACCAGCCAGTCCGGCTGCCGCGCGCGCGCCTGGCGGCCCAGCGCCAGCAGCGCGTCGAAGCTCATCACCGCGGCATCCTCGAAGCCGGCCAGCCCCTCCATGTCGAACACCACCACGCGGCGCAGGCCGGGCAGGCGCTCGCGCACCTCCAGGTATTTGTCGAGCTGCTCCTCGTTTTCAACGAACAGGACCACGGTGCCGGAGTCCTGGCACAGGTATTCCACCTGCGGCGGCGCATCGGTCGGATAGATGCCGCTCACCACCGCGCCGGCCGTGAGCGCGCCCAGGTCGCTCCACACCCATTCGCGGCTGGTGTTCGACAGCACCGAGACCACTTCGCCCGGCTGCAGGCCCAGCGCCGCCAGCCCCGCCGCCACGTCGGCCACGATCTCGCCCACCTCGCGCCAGCTGTAGCTGCGCCAGATGCCGAGATCCTTCTGCCGCATCATCACGGCGTCGCCGCGCACGTCGACGGCGTGCCAGAACATCTGCGGCAGGGTCTCGAACGCGGCTTCGGACAAGGGCTGCATGGTGTGCGCTGCTGGTTTCGCCATGGATGGCTCTCCGGGGAAAGACGGTCAGTCGGGATCGGGGTCGCGGGCTAGCGCCAGGTCTTGCGCTTCTTCCAGCGCCGCTCGCCGCGCACGCCGCTGTCCTTCATGCCGAGGTAGAACTCCTTGATATCGTCCTTCTCGCGCAGCGCGGCGCAGGTGTCCTCGGCCACGATGCGGCCGTTCTCCAGCACATAGCCGTAGTCCGCCGCGTTGAGCGCCATATTGGCGTTCTGTTCCACCAGCAGGATGGTGGTGCCGCGCTCGCGGTTGATGCGTACCACGATCTCGAAGATGTCCTTGGTCAGCTTGGGCGACAGGCCCAGGCTTGGCTCGTCCAGCAGGATCAGCTCGGGCGCGGCCATCAGCGCGCGCGAGATCGCCAGCATCTGCTGCTGCCCGCCCGACAGCAGGCCCGCGTCCTGGCCGGCGCGCTCGCGCAGCACCGGGAAATAGCCGTACACGGCTTCCATGTCGCGGGCCACGCCGTCGCGGTCGCGCCGGGTGTAGGCGCCCATCAGCAGGTTGTCGCGCACCGACAGCAGCGGGAACACCTCCCTGCCCTCCGGCACATGGCTCAGGCCGCGCCGCACGATCTGCGCCGGGTCCAGCCCGGCAATGCTCGCGCCCTTGAAGGCGATGCTGCCGCGGGTGGGGTCCAGCACCCCGGAAATGGTCTTGAGGATGGTGGTCTTGCCGGCGCCGTTGGCGCCCAGCACGGTGGCGATGCTGCCCGGCGCCACGCTCAGGCTCACCCCGCGGATCGCCTTGACCGGACCGTAGGCGCTTTCCACATTGGCCAGCGCCAGCACCGGGGCTGGCTGCAGGCCGCGCAGCTTGTCTGCGCCTTGCGCGAGATTCATGCCGCCCTCCGCAGCGAAGCCACATCGTCCACGGTGCCAAGGTAGGCTTCGATCACCCCCGGGTGCGCCTGCACCTCGGCCGGCGTGCCCTGCGCCAGCACCTGGCCCTGGCTCATCGCCAGCACCCGGTCGGACACGCGCGACACCAGGCTCATATCGTGCTCCACCATCAGCACGGTGATGCCCAGTTCGCTACGGATATCGCGGATCCACCACGCCATGTCCTCGGTCTCCTCCACATTGAGCCCCGACGATGGCTCGTCCAGCAGCAACAGGCGCGGCCCGCTGCACAGCGCGCGCGCCAGCTCCACCACCTTGCGCACGCCATAGGGCAGGCCCGCCACCAGCGCGTCGCGGTGCGCCTGCAGGTCCAGCAGCTCGATCATTTCCTCGGCCTTGCGGCGCGCGGCCAGCTCCGAGCGGCGCGCCGCGGGCGTGAACAGCAGGTCCGCCCAGAAGCCGGCGGCGCGGTGCGTGTGGTGGCCGATCAGCAGGTTCTGCAGCACCGTGGCGTGCTCGAACAGCTCGATATTCTGGAAGGTGCGCGCGATGCCCTGCGCCGCGATGGCGTGCGGCGGCATGCGCGTGAGCGCCTCGCCCTGCCACAGGATCTCGCCGCTGGTGGGCGGGTAGATGCGGCTGATCAGGTTGAAGACCGTGGTCTTGCCGGCCCCGTTGGGGCCGATCAGCGTAAAGACCTCGCCGCGGCGCACGTCGAAGCTCACGCCGTTGAGCGCCAGCACGCCGCCAAAGCGCACCGTCAGGTCGCGCACGCTCAGCAGGGTATCGGAATGGCTGTGCGACATGGTCCAGGTCTCCTTATTTCAGGCGCTCGGAGCGCTGGAACGCCTTCTGGCGCCGGAACATGCCCTGGCGGTAGAAGGGAAACAGCTCCAGGTAGGTGCGGATCTTGCACCAGCGCCCGTACAGCCCCATCGGCTCGAACAGCACGAAGGCCATCAGCACCAGCCCGTAGATCAGCGCTTGCAAGCCGCTGGCCTGCGCCATGGCCGGCGGCAGCCAGTCCTTGGCCAGCACGATCAGCTGCGGCATCACGATCAGGAACGCCGCGCCCAGGAACGCGCCGTGCACGGAACCCAGGCCGCCCACCACCACCAGCAGCAACAGGTCGATGGACTGGCCGATGCCGAACTGCTCGGGCGAGATAAAGCGCAGCTTGTGCGCGTACAGCGCGCCGGCCAGGCCCACCAGCGCCGCCGACAGCGCGAACGACAGGGTCTTGTAGCGCGCCAGGTGGATGCCCATGCTCTGCGCCGAGATCTCGGAATCGCGGATCGCGATAAAGGCCCGCCCGGTCGCGCCGCGCAGCAGGTTGAGCACGCCCAGCGTGGCCAGCACGCAGACCGCCAGCGACAGGTAATAGAACGCCACCGGGCTGTCCAGCGTGTAGCCAGCCAGTTCCGGCGCGCCTACCGCCAGCCCGGCGTTGCCCCCGGTCACGCCCTCCCAGCGCGCCAGCCCCTCCTCGACGATAAAGCCGAAGGCCAGCGTGGCGATGGCCAGGTAGATGCCCTTGACCCGCAGCGCCGGCAGCCCCACCACCACACCGGCCAGCGCCGACAGCGCCGCCGAGGCCACCAGGGCCGGCACGAACGGCACGCCGTGGCCGGTCAGCCAGGCCTGCGCATACGCCCCCACGCCGAGAAAGGCCGCATGCCCGATCGACAGCAGCCCGGTGAACCCGGACAGCACCATCAACCCCAGCCCGGCGATCGCATAGATCAGCACAAAGCCAAGCTGCGCGACCCAATAACTGCTGGCCCAGCCCGGCGCCACCAGCAGGCAGGCCATCAGCAGCCCATACCACAGCCGCTGGCCGGGCTGGCGGGCCAGGCGCAGGTCCTGGCGGTAGTCGGTCTTGAAGAGGAATCGCATCGCTATACCTTCTTGCGCAGGTTCTCGCCGAACAGGCCGTTGGGTTTGACCGCCAGCATGATCAGCACCACCACATAGGCCGCCACATCCTTGAAGCCCTCCGGCAGGTAAAAGCCCGCCAGCGACTCCACCACCCCGATCACCAGCCCGCCCACGATGGCGCCGGGCAGGCTGCCGAACCCGCCCACCACCGCGGCCGGGAAAGCCTTCAGGCCCAGCAGGCCCATGCTCGCGTGGACAAAGGTGATGGGCGCCAGCAACAGTCCCGCCAGCGCCGCCACCGCGGCCGACAGGCCCCACACCAGCCCATTCAGGCGCCGCACCGGAATGCCCATGTAATAAGCCGCGAGCTGGTTCTGCGAGCTGGCCTGCATGGCCACGCCGATACGGCTGTAGCGGAACACCAGATAGAGCAGCACGCACAGCGCCGCCGTCACCGCGATCACCGCCACCTGCTCCACGCTCAGCACCAGCCCGCCCGTGCGCCACACCATGCCCTGGTAAGGCACCGGCAGCGTATGCGTGCCAGCGCCGATGCCCGGCACCATGGTGATCAGGCCGCGCATCACGTAGCCCATGCCGATGGTCAGCATCACCACCGTGAACTGCGGCTGGCCCAGGATCGGCCGGATCGCCAGCCGCTCCACCAGCATGCCGAAACCCGCCATGCCCGCCACCGTCAACGGCACCGCCAGCCACAGCGGCAGCCCCATCATGGTCAGCACCACGCCGGCAAAGGCGCCCAGCATCATGAACTCGCCCTGGGCAAAGTTCACGGTCTCGGTGGCCTTGTAGATCAGCACGAAGCCCAGGGCGATCAGCGCATAGATGCAGCCCAGCGCTATGCCTGAGATGGTTAGCTGGAGAATCTCCAATCTTGTCTCCTGTCCCGGTGGTGCCGTGGCGCGCTGGCCGCGCGATGTGTCGGGGGCGGTCGCGGGAAGCGCGTCGATTGCGGTTCCGGCGCAGACCGGTTGGCTGCTTGCGGCCGAACGTGCCGCCCTTCCGCCAGCCCGTGTCACCGTAACAAAACTATCGGGGTGGCGCTTGTGCGGACTGGCTACGGCGGGTTGGGGATTACCCACGATGGGGGTGCTTGATTGGCTGCTGCGCCGATGTTGGCGGCAGATGCGGTCAGTGTTGTTTGGGAAATTTCATCGGTGATGCCCTGACTTTTCCGAAAATCGGTTCACCGCACCGTCGCGCGTAACCCCGGGGTGCGGGTCACGGACGGACTTCGCCTACCTCGGTACAGCGCTTGCACCCGGTCTACTGCCTGGTCCAACTGCTGCTCCAGCGGTGCCCGCAGGCCTTGCCGCTCCAGGCGCTGCCTGGGTGAATCGCGCCAGCCGTGATAGCCCCACAAGTTGCGCTGGCGGCACGTGCGCCCAGCGCGCTTTTCTTCCAGGTCCGGACGGACTAAGGTTGGACTATGCCGCAGCCAGACAAGGGAGGCAGCCATGTCGATGGTCTCAATCGAGCCGGGGAGTTATCGCGTCGAGCGGCCGAATCATCCGGGCGACGTGATCGACCTGATCAGGAAGCACGGCATCCAGGTGGTCGACCTCCGGTTCACGGACCTGCCCGGTCTGTGGCAACACTTCTCGATTACCCTGCCCGAAGTCAACGACGAGCTTTTCACGTCGGGCATCGGCTTCGACGGCTCCTCGATTCGCGGCTTCCAGGAGATTCACGAGTCCGACATGCTGGTGAGGCCGGACCCGGCGACCGCCTTTGTCGATCCGTGCTGCGAAACGCCGACGTTATCGATCATCTGCGACGTGCTGGACCCGGTTCTGCAGCAGCCCTATTCCCGCGACCCGCGTCATATCGCCAGAAAGGCGGAGTCGTACCTGCAGCGGACCGGCCTCGCCACGACTTGCTACTTCGGCCCCGAGCTGGAGTTCTTCATATTCGATTCCATCCGCTTTGGACAGGACCAGCACTCAGGCTACTACCATGTGGAATCGGCCGAAGGGGAATGGACCTCGGGTCGCGACGAGGGTGCCTATGGCGGGGGCAACCTCGGCTACAAGCAACGCTACAAGGAAGGCTACTTTCCTGTCCCGCCACACGACACATTGCAGGACATCCGCTCCGAGATCGTCCTGGCGCTGATGGAGGCCGGCATCCAGGTCGAGATCCATCACCATGAGGTGGCGACCGCGGGCCAGAACGAGATCGACATGCGCTTTGCGCCGCTGACCCGGATGGCGGACAACGTGATGATGTACAAGTACATCTGCAAGAACGTGGCGCGCCGGCATGGCAAGGTCGCGACGTTCATGCCAAAGCCCCTGTTCGCGGACAACGCAAGCGGCATGCATTGCCACCAGAGCCTGTGGAAGGACGGCGAGAACCTGTTCTTCGATGCGGCCGGCTGGGCGCTGACATCCGAAATGTGCCGCTGGTACATCGGCGGCTTGCTCAGGCACGCTCCGGCCCTGATGGCTTTGTGCGCCCCGAGCACGAATTCCTACAAGCGCCTGGTGCCGGGCTACGAAGCACCGGTCAACCTGGCCATGTCGCAGCGCAATCGTTCCGCCGCCGCGAGGATCCCGATGTATTCCGCTGCGCCGGGCGCGAGGCGCGTGGAATTCCGCTGTCCCGATCCTTCCGCCAATGCCTACCTTGCTTTTTCGGCAATGCTGCTGGCCGGGCTGGACGGCATCGAAAACCAGACCGATCCGGGCGCTCCGCTCGACAAGAACATTTATGAGCTGCCGCGCGAGGAGGCCGCAAAGATCCGCCAGGTCCCGGGGTCGCTCGAGGAATCCCTGTCGGCGCTGGAGGCCGATTCGGCTTTCCTGCTAAAAGGGGACGTCTTTACGGAAGACGTGATCAGCACCTGGATCGACTACAAGCGCAGGCGCGAGATCGATACGCTGAAGCTGCGGCCGCACCCGTGGGAGTTTTATCTCTATTTCGATGTTTGAGGTATCAGCCTGAGCTGCGGCCATCCACGTGTTTTGCGGGCGTCATTTTTGACACCGGTTTGTGCCGATGCGCTTCTAGTTCGGCTGTTCCGGCGTCGCACCGATGAGGTCCTCCAGTTGCGCGCTCATCGGAATGCCAAGACGCTCGCCAGTGGGCAGCCGGTTGAGAAACCATTGCTTGTACAGGCGCTCCAGCTCTCCGGAGGTGATCAGGTCGCGAACGGCCTTGTCCACGACGGCCGAGAACTGGGGATCGCCCTTGCGCAGCATGATCCCGTACGGATCGTAGGAGAGAAAATCGCGGGTGATGTCGAACTTCTTGCCGGCGGCGTATTTGGCAAGGAAGCCGTACAGGAGCACATCGTCTCCCGCATAGGCGTCGGCGCCGCCGTGCCGCAGCACCTCGAACGCATCGGCATGGTCGCGCGCCCGGATGATCTTCAGTCCCAGATCAAAGCGGGCGGACAACCGCTCCAGCGCCTGGGCGTTGGTCGTGCCCGCCGTGGCGACCACGGTCTTGCCCTTCAGGTCACGGAACGATCTGATTGGCGAGCCATGCGGCACCATCAGCTTGGTACCGGCAATGAAGATCACCGGCGAGAATGCGGCAAGCTGCTGACGCTCGGTGTTGCGGGTGGTCGATCCGCACTCCAGGTCGATCTTGCCCGAGACAATGGCGTCAAAGCGGTTTTCGGACGTGACAGGCACCCACTGGATCGACAGCTCGCGTCCGACTTCCGCTCCGGCGGCCTGCACGATGGCCGTGCAGATGTCGATCGAGTACCCGATCGGCCTGTGGGCCTGATTCAGATACGAGAACGGCAGGGACGACTCCCGATAGCCGATGGTCAGGCTGCCGGTGTCCTTGGCCTTTTTCAGCGTGCCGGCCAGTTCGATGGGTTCCTGCGCCGAAACGATGCCAACGCATATCGCCATGCACAGGGCCATGGCAGCCTGCAGCATCGGGCGGCCGGCCAGGATCCACTGGCGTACTTGTAGGGAATGCATGCGCGCTCCTCCCAGGTCTGCGCCCAGACGGCTACGCGTGCACGGCGTCCGGCTTGTGCAGCGGCACCGGCTCGCCCCCGATGCCGCCCTCGCCCTCATCAAGGGTGGACTCTGCTAGCTGGCCTTCCCACTTGGCCACCACGGCGGAGGCGATCGAGTTCCCCACGGCATTGGTCGCCGAGCGGCCCATGTCGAGAAACTGATCGACGCCCATGATCAGCAGCAGGCCCGCTTCCGGCATGTTGAACTGGTTCAGCGTGGCCGCGATCACCACCAGCGATGCGCGCGGCACGCCCGCCATCCCCTTCGACGTGAGCATCAATAGCAGCAGCATGGTGATCTGGGTGCCCAGCGGCAGGTGAATGTCGTACGCCTGGGCGATGAACAGGACCGCGAATGTGCAATACATCATCGACCCGTCCAGGTTGAACGAGTAGCCCAACGGCAGCACAAAGCTGGAGATCTTGCGGTTGACGCCGAACCGGTCGAGCGCTTCCAGCAGCTTGGGGTAAGCGGCTTCCGAACTCGCCGTGGAGAACGACAGCAGGAACGGTTCGCGGATCAGGCGGATCAGCGTGAAGGTCCGTTTGCCGAGGAACACCATGCCCGCCAGTGTCAGCAGCCCCCACAGCACGATCAGGGCCAGGTAGAAGCTGCCCATGAACTTGGCAAAGGTCAGGAGGATGCCAAGGCCTTGCGTCGTCACTGTCGATGCAATGGCGGCGAACACCGCCACCGGCGCCAGCCACATTACCGCACCGGTGATCTTCAGCATCACCTGCGCCAGGTCCTCGATCACGCCGGCCATCCGCGCGCCCCGCTCGCCGAGGGCGGACAGGGCCGTGCCGAAGAAGATCGAGAAGACCACGATCTGCAGGATTTCGTTGTTGGCCATCGCCTCGGCCACGGATCTGGGCACCGTGTGGGCCACGAAGTCTTTCAGCGTGAAGGCGTTGGTCTTGAGGTTGGTGGCGGCGCCCACCTCGGGCAGAGGCAGGCCGATGTGGCTGCCCGGCTGCATCAGGGTGGCCATGATCAGGCCCAGCGTCAGGGATACCAGCGACGCGGTGATGAACCAGCCCAATGCCTTGACGCCGACGCGCCCCACGGTACTGGCATCGCCCATGTGTGCAATGCCGATCACAAGCGTGGAGAAGACCAGCGGCGCGATGATCATCTTGATCAGCCGCAGGAACACGTCGGTGACGATCGAGATGTATCCGGCAACGTCTTTCGCGAGCCTGGGATCCGGGAAGGCAGTGTGGCAAGCGTATCCGACCAGGCCGCCGAGAATCATCGCGATGACAATATAAGTCGTGATATGGGACTTCTTGCTCATGGCTTCTCCTTGGGGCCTCCGGGGGGACGTCCTGCGCCGAGGTCTGCACCTGAGTAACGATAGGTCACGGGTACGGCAATGGGCAATCCCGGACTTGCTCCCGACTGTCCAAAGCCGCTCCATACCTATGATCCGGCACACTTGCTGCCGCCTTCCTGGCCACGTTTGCCGTGTTGGATATAGGTATAGGGGTATAGGTGTCCAACAGGCCGGCCTGCGAGCGTGCGGCGGCGGCATACTTCCCGTCGCTGAAGGCCTTCAGGCAGAAGCTTGACAGGCGATGGCGCCTTTTCGATCACACTTTGCTGTGTGCTCTGGATCTTGCCGGAACGTGGCTTTCGAAAGCCAGGCGTGAGGTCCCTGAGCCCCGGGATCAGCGCCGCTCCAGCACCATCGCCAGTTCAAACGCCCCATTGGAATGCATCACCGCGGCAAATGGCGGCTTTGGCCATTTCCAGCGCCCGGCCGGGAACAAGGCGCGCATGGCGTTGATATCGCAGTGATAAGGCGGGCCTTCGACGATGCCCTGCGCGGCACTATCGCGGCGCATCTGCATGAACAGGGCGAACAGCCGCCCGCCGGGCCGCAGCCACGCGTGGAGCTGGTCGGCGTAGCGCGTCCAGTGGTCCGGGTGCAAGGCACACAGGCAGGTCTGCTCGTAGACGGCATCGACAGCCGCCGCCGGCTGCCATTGCAGCACGTCCGCCTGCTCCAGCGGCGCCTGCAGGCCTTGCCGCTCAAGGCGGTCGGCCGCCCGTGCCAGCGCGGCGGGTGCATAGTCGAGGCCGCGCACGCGCACGCCGTGGGCGGCCAGGGCGGCGACTTCCCAGCCGCCGCCGCAGCCCGGCACGACGACATCCTCCCCTGGCCGGATCTCGCCGGCGGCCAGCCATTTGCCCAGTTGCGGGCTGGCGGTATCGCGCTCCCACGGGGTCTGGCCGGCCTCGAAGCGGGCCTGCCAGAAATCGATCGTCGGTCCGGCCATGGCTTATCTCCTGAAGTTCCTGTCCTCGCCCTGCCCTAGGCCGTGGCCTGTTCCCTCAGGCGGATCTTGAGTACCTTGCCGGTCGGATTGCGCGGCAGCGCCGCCACCACGCGCAGTTCGCGCGGCAGCTTGTAGCGTGCCAGCCTGGTTTCGGCGAAGGCCTGCAAGGCTTCGAGCGTCAGGCTGGCGCCCGGCTTGAGCGCCACCACGGCCACCACGTGCTCGCCCCAGCGTGGGTCGGGGGCGCCGATCACTGCGACTTCGGCGATGGCCGGGTGCTCGTACAGCACGCTTTCCACTTCGGCCGGGTAGACGTTCTCGCCGCCGGTGATGACCATGTCCTTGAGGCGGTCGCAGATGTAGTAGAAGCCCTCTTCGTCGGCGTATCCCACATCGCCGGTGCGGAACCAGCCGCCTTCGTAGAAGGCGCCGGCCGTGGCGTCGGGCCGGTTCCAGTAGCCCTTCATCACGTTTGCGCCGCGCGCGCAGAGCTCGCCGCGCTCGTGCGGGGCGGTGACCGGCGTGCCGTCGAACGCCCGAACGCACACCTCGGTCAGGAACGCCGGGGTGCCGCAGGAGCCCAGCTTGTCGTGGGCCCGCTCGGGGGCCAGGAAGGTGGTGGCGGCGGCGGTCTCGGTCAGCCCATAGCCCTGGTTGACCGGGATGCCGCGCACGGAGAACAGCCGCAGCAGCGGCTCCGGCATCGGCGCGCCGCCTACCGAGATGCTGCGCAGGCTGGACAGGTCCGCCCGCTCGAAATCCGGGTGCTGGCTGACGAACAGCAGCATGGCGGGCACGGCAAAGCTGACCGTGACACGGTGTTCGGCCACGTCCTGCATCACGCCGGCGGGGTCGAAGCTGCGCTGCAGGACAAGATGGCCACCGGCCATCAGGATCGGCAAGGTAACGCAGCACATGCCGCCCACATGGAACAGCGGGGCGAAGTTGAGCGCGACATCGGTGCTGGCGATGTCGCTCATCAACATCACGTTGAGGTTGTTGGACCAGAAGTTGCCATGCGTCAGCATGGCGCCCTTGGGGTTGCCGGTGGTGCCGGACGTGTACATCACGGCGGCCACGTCGTCGGGGTGGGTGGCGGCCAGCGGCGGCACGGCGCCGGCCTGCGCGGCCTTTGCCATCAGCGCATCCAGCCCTTCCCAGCCCGGCGCGGCGGTGCGGCCCAGGTAGCGCTGGCATTCCAGCCGGGGGCGGACTTCGTCGATCAGGCCGGTGTAGCCGTCGTCGGCAAACAGCGTGTGCACGCCGGCATCGTTGACGATGAAGGCCAGTTCCGGGCCGGTCAGGCGGAAGTTGAGCGGCACGAAGACGGCGCCCAGCCAGCCGCAGGCGAATTGCGTGACCAGGAACAGGGGATCGTTCAGCCCCAGGTAGCCCACGCGCTGGCCTGGCTGCACGCCGCCGGCCGCCAGCACCGTGGCCATCCGGCCGGTCCTGGCCACCAGCTCGGCGTAGGTCCAGGTCTGGCCGGCGCAGGTCAGCGCCGGCCGCTGCGGCCCGCGCGCGGCGCGCCGGCACAGCCAGTCGGCCATGCCCAGCGCGAGCATGCCGGGGCTATCGCCCGGCGACAGTGAGGATGGCTTCCCAGTCACGGCATCTCCCATATGCGACTCCCCTGTCTCGCAAGTTCCATCTCGCAAGTTGTCTGACAAATTGCCGGCGGGCGCCGGCGCCATCATCTGCCGGTCCAGACCGGCTTGCGCTTTTCGTTGAAGGCGGCCAGCCCTTCGCGGGCGTCCTCCGTCATGGCCAGCAGCGCGATCTGGCTTTCGGTATAGGCGATGCCTTCGGCGAAGCTCATCGACGCCATGGCCTGCATGGCGTATTTGCCGCGCCGGATCGCGGTGGGCGATTTGTCGGCCACGCGCGCCACCAGCCACTCGGTGCGGGCATCCAGTTCGCCCGGCGCGGCCAGGTGGTTGACCAGGCCGGCGGCCTTGGCCTCGGCGGCGGAGAACGGCTCGCCGCTGATGCACCACTCGCGCACCAGCCGTGGCGGCGCCAGTGCCTGCAGCAGGCTCAGCACCTGCATCGGGAACACCCCCACCTTCACCTCGGGCAGGCCGAACAGCGCGTTGTCGGCGGCCACGGCCATGTCGGCCATGCACAGCAGGCCCATGCCGCCGGCCATGCAGGTGCCGTTGACGCGGGCGATGGTGGGCAGCGTGGCCTGCTGCGCTTCGCGCAGCATGTCGGCGTAGTCCAGGTTGGGCTGCGACAGGTCGAAGGCGAAGCCCTTGCCGGGCTGCAGGTCGCCGCCGGCGCAGAAGGCCTTGTCGCCCGCGCCGGTCAGCACGATGGCGCGTACCGAGGAGTCCGCGTGGGCGGCACGGTAGCCCGCGCGGATGCCGGCCACCACCTCCTTGTTGATGGCGTTGCGCTTGTCGGGCCGGTTGATGGTGATCCAGAACGCGGCGCCGCGCTGCTCGTGCAGGACAGCCGGGGTTTCCGTTTCGCTCATGGTGTCTTGCTCGCTATTGGAAGAATTGGAAGAATTGGAAGAACTGGAAGAATTGGAAGACATCGAGTGGAAGACATGGCGCAAGGCATGGCGCGCTCATGCCGCCTGCGCCTCGAACTCGATCTCGGCGATCACGCGCATGGCCGCGGCCTGGTCGCCCACTTGCACGTGCACCGCGCCGACGCGGCCAGCGGCCGGCGCCACGTGGATATGTTCCATCTTCATGGCTTCGAGCGTGACCATGGGCTGGCCGGCTTCCACGCGGTCGCCGGCGGCCACCATCACGTTGACCACGCGGCCGTTCATGGAGGCGCGCAGCTTGCCGTCGCCGGCCGCCTCGCCGGTGCGTTCCGCGGTAATGCGGGTATGGTCCTCGACCCGCACCGGGTGGCCCTGGTACCGCAGCAGCAGCGTGTTGCCGTCGCGATGGAACACCGCGCTTTCGACCACGCCGTCGCAGCAAAAGCGAACCGTGCTTGCCGTCAGCTGGAGGGTTTCGAAGGCGTGGCGTGCCTCGCCGAGACGGACCTCGAAGCGGTTGGCCCCCAGGAATGCCAGGCTGGCCTGGTGCTCGGCACCGGCCACGCGATAGCGCAGCCCGATCGGCAGCGCCGGTGACAGGCTGGCGGACGGCACGCCCGGCGCGCGGCCAGGCGCGGTCTCGTAGAGCAGCAGCGCGACCAGCGCGGCGGCGCGCCCGTGCCGGGCGGGGTCCTCGCGCAGCAGCGCGTCCTGGTGCTGGCCGATAAAGGCGGTGGTCGCCTCGCCCGCGGCAAAGGCGGGATGCGCCAGGCAGCGTGCCAGGAAGGCCTGGTTGGTGGTCACGCCCAGCGCCACCAGGTCCTCCAGCCCGCGCGCCAGCCTGCGGCGGGCTTCCTCCCGGTCCGCGCCGTGGCTGACCAGCTTGGCGATCATGGAGTCGTAGTACGGCGGGATCGCCGCGCCGCTTTGCAGCGCATGCTCGGTCCGCAGCGCGGCCGGAGCCTGCCACAGCGCCACCGTGCCGCTCTGCGGCATGAACCCCTGCTGCGCGTCCTCGGCGCACAGCCGGACCTCGATGGCATGGCCGGAGAAGCGCACGTCTTTCTGCGCCAGCGGCAGCGGCTCGCCGGCGGCGATGCGCAACTGCAGCGCCACCAGGTCCAGCCCGGTGATGGCCTCCGTGACCGGATGCTCCACCTGCAGCCGCGTGTTCATCTCCATGAAGTAGTAGTTGCCGTCGCGGTCGAGCAGGAATTCCAGCGTGCCGGCGCCTTCGTAGCCGATCGCCTTGACCGCGGCCACGGCGGTGGCGCCCATGCGGGCGCGCAGTTCCGGGCTCACGGCGGGCGATGGCGCCTCCTCGATCAGTTTCTGGTGGCGGCGCTGCACCGAGCAGTCGCGCTCGCCCAGGTGGATGGCGTTGCCGTAGCGGTCGGCCAGGATCTGGATCTCGATGTGGCGCGGCTCGACGACGGCACGCTCCAGGATCACCTCCGGATCGCCGAAGGCGCCCTGCGCCTCCGAGCGCGCGCTGCGCAGCAGCTCGGCGAAGGCGCGCGCGTCCGGTACCAGCCGCATGCCGCGCCCGCCGCCGCCCGCCGTGGCCTTGATCATCACTGGGAAGCCAATGCGTTCGGCTTCGGCGCACAGCCGCGCTTCGTTCTGGTCTTCGCCTTGATAGCCGGGGATGCAAGGCACGTCCGCCGCCATCATGAGCCGCTTGGCGCCGGCCTTGTTGCCCATCGCGAGGATGGACTCGGGCGATGGCCCGATAAAGACCAGCCCGGCCTCGCGGCAAGCGCGCGCGAAGGCCGCGTTCTCGGCCAGGAAGCCGTAGCCGGGATGCACCGCATCGGCGCCGGTGCGGCGGGCCGCGTCGATGATGGCCTCGATGCGCAGGTAGGACTGCGCCGGCGCGGCGTCGCCGATATGCACCGCCTGGTCGGCCTCGGCGGCGTGGCGGGCGCCGGCATCGGCGCTCGAATAGACCGCCACCGTGCGGTAGCCGAGCGCGGCCGCGCTGCGCATCACGCGCAGGGCGATCTCGCCGCGGTTGGCGATCAGGATCTTGTGGAATGGCGTGGACTGCTTCATGGTGCCCCGATATGGATGTTGTTCTGTCTGGCCTGCCCTGCGCCTACTTCCCTTGCGGGAAGGTACCCATGTACTTGCACAGGATCTGCAGCATGACTTCGTCCGCGCCGCCGCCGATGGAGGTCAGCCGCCCGTCGCGGAAGATCCGCGAGACCGGGCTTTCCATCACATAGCCCATGCCGCCCCAGAACTGCAGGCTGCGGTCCGATACCTCGCGCACCAGGCGGCCGGCCTTGAGCTTGGCCATGGTCGCCAGGCGCGTGGCATCCTCGCCGCGCACCATCATCCCCACGGCGCGCCAGCACAGCGCGTGCAGCGCCTCCACCTCGGTCTGCAGCTCGGCCAGGGTGTAGTGCACCCACTGGTTGTCCAGGATCGAGCGGCCGAAGGCCTTGCGCTCCCGGGTGTATTCGATGGTCAGGCCGATGGCCTTCTGGCACACCCCGCAGGTGTTCAGCGCGCCCCACAGGCGCTCCACCTGGAACTGCTCCATCTGGTAGGTGAAACCCATGCCCTCCTCGCCGATGCGCCAGCGCTGCGGCACGCGCACGTCGTCGAAGTAGAGCTGTGCCGTGTCGGACGAGTCCATGCCGATCTTGCGGATCTTCTTGGCCACGGAGACGCCGCGCGTCTTCATCGGCACCACGATCAGCGTCTTGTTGCGGTGAGGCGCGCCGTCCGAGGTGTTGGCCAGCACGCAGCAGAAGTCAGCCTGGGTGCCGTTGGTGGTCCACATCTTGCCGCCGTTGATGATGTAGTCGTCGCCGTCGCGGCGCGCGGTGGTCTTGATCGATGCCACGTCGGAACCGCTGCCCACCTCGGACACCCCCAGGCAGGCCACGTATTCGCCGCTGATGGCGGGCGCCAGGAACTCGCGCCGCACTTCCTCGCTGCCGTGGTGGGCGAGCGCGGGCGTCGCCATGTCGGTCTGCACGCCGATGGCCATCGGCACGCCCCCACAGTTGATGTCGGCCAGGGTCTCGGCCAGCACGGCGCTGTAGGAGTAGTCGAGCCCCGAGCCGCCGTCGGCTTCGGGCTTGGACAGGCCCAGCAGCCCCAGTGCGCCCATTTTGCGGAAGACCTCGTGCGCGGGGAAGATCTCGGCCTCTTCCCATGCGTCCACATATGGGTTGACCTGTTCGGCGATGAAGCGCTTGATGGTGGCGCGCAGCGCCTCGTGTTCGGTGGTGAGTTGCATGTCGCGGATCCTTGTGTCGGGTTGGTCTGCCGGCGGCCGCCTCAGGGGCGCGCCACGGCGAACTGCATGGGTTGCGGCGTGCGGGCGTCCCCTTCGCGGCAGATCGCCAGCACGTTGGCCAGCACGGCGCGCGTGCTGCGCGGGTCGATCACGCCGTCGTCCAGCACGTGCGCGCTGGTGACGAACACGCTCATCTGGCGGTCGAACCGTTCCACGATGCCCTTTTGCAGCGCTTCGAGCTGGGCGGCGTCGGCTTCGCCGCCCTTGCGTTTCATGGCGGCCTCGGTGACGATGGCCATCGTGCGGGCGGCCTGTTCGCCGCCCATCACGGCAGTCTTGGCGTTGGGCCACGAGAAGCAGAAGCGCGGATGGAAGCCGCGCCCGCACATGCCGTAGTTGCCGGCGCCGAACGACGCGCCGCAGTAGATCGTGATCTGCGGCACGGTGGCATTGCTCACTGCCTGGATCATCTTGGAGCCGTGCTTGATGATGCCGTCCTCCTCGTAGCTGCGGCCCACCATGAAGCCGGTGGTGTTGTTCAGGTAGAGGATGGGCGTGCGCGACTGGCAGCAGGCCTGGATGAAGTGCGTGGCCTTGGTGGCGCCGGCCGGGTCGATCGGGCCGTTGTTGGTGATGATGCCGAGCGACCAGCCTTCGATCCGCACATGGCCGCACACGGTGGCGCCGCCGTAGTTCCCGCCGAACTCGAGGAAGTCGGAGTCGTCGGCGATGCGGGCGATGACCTCCTTCATGTCCACCGGCCGCTTGTGGTCCATCGGCATCACGCCCAGCAGCTCCTCGGCGTCGTAGCGCGGCGGCTTGAAGGCCCGCACGGCGGGCTGCTCGCGCGGCCAGTCGATCTTGCCCAGGATGTCGCGCGCGATGCCCAGCGCATCGCGGTCGTCCTCGGCCAGGTAGTCGCCCAGGCCGGACACGGTGGTGTGCATGACCGCCCCGCCGAGCTCTTCCTCGGTGGCCACTTCGCCGGTGGCGGCCATCAGCAGCGGCGGGCCGGCCAGGAAGGCGCGCGAGCGGCCGCGCACCATGATGATGTAGTCGGACAGCCCGGTCTGGTAAGCGCCGCCGGCCGTGGACGAGCCGTGCGTCACCGTCACCACCGGCAGCCCGGCCGCCGACAGGCGCGCCAGGTTGCGGAACAGGTTCCCGCCGCGCACAAAATCCTCGACCTTGTAGGTCATCAGGTTGGCGCCTGCGCTCTCCACCAGCTGCACGTAGGGCAGCTTATTCTCCAGCGCGATCTCCTGCACGCGCAGCTGCTTGTCCAGGCCCTTGGGTTGCAGGGCGCCGGCATTGATGCCGGAGTCCGAGGCGCTGATCATGCAGCGGATGCCGGACACGAAGCCGATGCCTGCGATCAGCCCGCCGCCGGGCACGCTTTTATCGAGGTCCGGGTTGTCCAGCCCGAGCCCGGCCAGCGAGGACAGCTCGATGAAGGGCGCGCCCGGGTCGAGCAGCAGCGCCAGCCGTTCGCGCGGCAGCAGTTGCCCGCGCTTCTCGAAGCGCTCCCGCGAGGCGGCGGAGGTATTGGCGGCACGCTGTTCAAAGGCGCGGATACGCTCCAGCAGGGCAAGCATGCCGGCGCGGTTGGCCTGGAATGCTTCGCTGCCGGCGGAAAGTCTGGATTCGATATTTGCCATGGTGATTGGACGTTGCGCAAGGGCGATCCGGCCGCAGCCGCACTGCCGCCGCTGGCGCCTCCGGGCGCCGGGCCGCGCGGTGCGCCGGTGTGAAGCCATGGTAGGGATGGGCGGCGGCCCGGTCTTGCGAGAACTGGCTGTGCTGGTTGCAGTAATATGGATTTTTTTACCTGGTCATCAATGGTTATTGCCATTTCAGTTGGTTTTTTTTTGGAGTACTTCTATTTAATTATTTGGTTTTTTTGGGGCACGATTTAGGG
>NZ_JARJLM010000187.1 GCF_029335485.1 Cupriavidus basilensis | reverse complement strand
TTCATCGATTTATTATCTGTATGGGTTTTTTATTTGTGTTTTCTTGTTGAATAGATTGCTGCAGGATGGGCGGTTTTCAAAATTTTTGAGTGGCGCGTCTTTTTCTGGCATATGTTTTTTGGTTGTGTGCTATTTTTTTGGGCTTGGGGAATATAAGTTTCCTCCGCGTTATAATGGGTTCTTTAACGACCCAAATCAGATGGCGTTTTGGGTTTTGTGCTGTTATTCAATGTTTTGTCTGGTAGTTATGGAGCGAGTTGGCCTAAAATTAGTTTTGTTTTTTGCCTGCACGCTTGTTGTGTTTGCCAGCATGTCTAGGTCTGCGTTAGTCGGCTTGGTGTTGATTTCGGCGGGTGTTCTATTCAATCTTTTGGCCAAGCCAGGAGGTCGGCGTCGATCTAATGGTTCCCTGATCTCAAAGATTTTGTTGGTTTCGGTGATGCTGGCGGGAGGGGTAATTTTTATTAGCTCATTGGGCGATGTATCCCAAGCTATGTTCGACAGATTTTCTGATGCTGATCTGGGTGAGCAGGCTGATATTCGTGGTTATGGGAGAATTTTGAATTTTCCTGAATATCTCGTCTTTGGATCTGGGCAAGGGCTCGATGAAAGATTTAATTCCCCTGTGGAGATTCACTCAACATGGGCGGGGTTGTTTTTTTATTATGGTTTATTCGGGTTGATATCGTTTCTGATTTTTGTCTTTCTTGTGATGCGGAGGCTGAGTCTTGATCAGAATTTGATATTTCTGGGGCCGCTGTTTTACAGTTTCTCAACTTTTGGGTTGAGGTCGCCTATTTTTTGGGTTTTTGCTTGCGTTGCGATATTCTCCGGGTGGAGGAATTCTTATGGCGATTGATGGTTGATTTTTATGGCTATAAATTCAAAGACGAAGACGGTTATTCTGATAGCAGTGACTGTTCCGGAAACTTTTTTGTCAATTCTTAAGCTGCAACCAAGATTCCTAAATGGTGAATTCGAGGTGGTTCTAGTTTGCTCTCCGGGAGCGAATGTTTTGGATATCGGTGAAAATGAGGGAGTTGCGGTTAATGTGGTAAAAATGCGAAGGGGTATAAGCCCTTTTCGTGACATAGTTTCGATTGTTGGGATGGTTCGTTGCATTTTGCGTTGCAAGCCAGAAATTGTTCACTCGTATACGCCTAAAGCCGGGCTTATTGCTATGATTGCAGCGAGGCTATGTTTCGTTCCAGTGCGAGTTCATACTTTTACCGGTCTGATTTTTCCTACAGCTCATGGAATTAAGAGAGAGCTTTTGATATGGATAGATCGCTTGATATGTTTCTGTGCTACACGCGTAATTCCAGAGGGGAATGGGGTCAAGAACGATTTGCAAAGATTCCGTATTACGCATAGGCCATTACAAGTGATTGGTCATGGAAATATTGCTGGTGTTGATACAAGTTATTTTTCTCCAAATGCGATTGGTTTGAGTAAGTTTGCAGTGGAATTGAAGACGCAACTTGGTATCGATTCCGACGCGTTTGTGTTCTGCTTTGTTGGTCGGTTGAACAAGGACAAGGGGATTGGGGAACTGATGCAGGCGTTTGCCGCTTTGCCGTCAAATGCACATCTGCTGTTTGTGGGTGAACTGGATCAGACTGCACCTGTGGGTGCTGATGTATTAGCGAGCATCGAAGCGCACCCTCGCGTGCATATGTTGGGGTTTCTAGTTGATGTCCGCCCTGCGTTGCGCGTGGCTCACGTGCTGGTGTTACCAAGCTATCGTGAAGGCTTTCCCAATGTGGTGTTGCAGGCAGGAGCTGTTGCATTGCCTGTCATTGCTACTGACATTAATGGTTGCAACGAAGTGATAGAACCTGGTTTTAATGGTTGGTTGGTGCCTCCGCGCGATGCCCCAGCTTTGCAGTGTGCGATGCGAGATGCTATGCAGACATCGGCGACAAAGCTTCAGGAGATGGGGAGTCGGGGCAGAGAACGAGTTCAGATCCGTTTCGAGCAACGGGGGCACTGGGAGCGTATGGCGCAACTTTATCGGGGTATGTTGCCTGCGGACTAGGCGCCGCTATGGTGTTTTTTTATTTTTTGCATTGTATGGATGCTTGTAAAAAATAATGGTCGTAAAATAACTTATATTATTGGTATCGTAATTATATTAAATGTAGTTGGGGTGTTTTATTTTTCAAGATTATTGCGAGTTGCTGGTGATGGATGTATCGTTCTACTGTAGAGTGCATTAAGAATGGTTTGTTCGGTACTCTTCTTCTGTACATGAGGGAGGGAATTTGCTCCTATGTACGAGGATTGATGGGGAGTGGAATTTACGATTCGTTAAATGAAAGATATTTGAAAATGAAACGACTTTTCGATTTTCTTTTGGCCACTTTGGCGCTTGTATTGCTGGCCATACCACTGCTTGTTCTTATCTGCTTGGTTCGTCGGAAGCTGGGAAGCCCAGTTTTCTTTCGACAGATGCGCCCGGGACTGGGTGGTAAGCCGTTCGAGATGCTCAAGTTTCGTACAATGTCAAAC
The DNA here is from genome assembly GCF_029335485.1 of Cupriavidus basilensis. Classification (GTDB taxonomy): domain Bacteria; phylum Pseudomonadota; class Gammaproteobacteria; order Burkholderiales; family Burkholderiaceae; genus Cupriavidus; species Cupriavidus basilensis_E. The sequence continues at coordinate 7,703 of NZ_JARJLM010000187.1, read as the reverse complement.
ATGCGGGGGTCGGACGGCCAATTACGATCCGACGCGGAGCGGCTCATGCCATTCGGTCGTTTCCTTCGCTCCACCAGCTTGGACGAACTCCCCGAACTATGGAACGTACTGAAGGGCGACATGAGTCTGGTGGGCCCGCGCCCACTTCTCATGGACTACTTGCACCTGTACACCCAGGAGCAAGCCCGACGTCACGAAGTCCGCCCAGGCATCACCGGGTGGGCGCAGATTAACGGCCGCAACGCACTGTCCTGGGATGAGAAGTTTGTTTTGGATACGTGGTATGTCGATCATCGCACGTTTTGGCTGGATCTGAAAATCCTGGCTTTGACCGTAAAGAAGGTGCTGGTGCGTGATGGAATCAGCGCAGCCGGTGAGGCCACCATGACGCGATTCACCGGTGCGCCGGCCAACGAACGGAAGGAGTGAGCGATGAAGTTGATTGGAATCTATGGCGCTAGTGGATTTGGGCGCGAAGTGATGCCGCTGGCGCGTGCCCAACTGGCGACTGCCGGGGCGGGTTCGTTCGAGTTGGTGTTTGTGGACGATGGTGAGAATCCACTCATAAGCAACGGTCATCGGGTGTTGTCATATTCGCAGTTTCTGGCGGAGCCTGCGGTCGATAAGCAATTGAGTTTTGCTATAGGAGCCAGCCAGGTGCGCGAGAAGCTGGTGTTGCGCGCGGAGCGGGATTGCGTGGATTGCATAGATATCTTTGCATTCAACGCCGTGGTCTTGGATGACGTTACCATCGGCCCCGGCGCAGTGATCTGTCCGTTCGTTACGCTGACGAGCAATATCCGAATCGGCAAGCATTTTCACGCTAATATCTATTCCTACGTTGCGCACGATTGCGTCGTGGGGGACTACGTGACGTTTGCTCCTGGGGTAAAGTGCAATGGCAACGTGCTGATCGAGGATCACGCCTATATCGGCACGGGCGCAGTACTCAAGCAGGGTAAGCCGGGCGCACCCCTCGTCATCGGCCGCGGCGCGATTGTGGGCATGGGTGCTGTGGTGACGCGGGATGTGCCTCCTGGCGTCACAGTGGTGGGAAATCCTGCACGCCCGTTTGTCAAATAAGAGGAGCCGAGATGCTGAATACAGGTTTTTCACCTTGGCCGAGTTTCACGCCTGAAGAGCTGGCAAGCGTGCAGAACGTGCTGGCGTCCAACAAAGTCAACTACTGGACCGGTTCCGAAGGCCGCGAGTTCGAGCGCGAGTTCGCAGCCTGGGTAGGCACCAGCCACGCTGTGGCGCTAGCCAACGGCACGCTTGCCCTCGATGTAGCCCTGAAGGCGCTGGACGTCGGCGCTGGCGATGAGGTGATTGTCACCTCCCGTACCTTCCTGGCATCCGTTTCCAGTATCGTGCTGGCCGGCGCGACGCCTGTTTTTGCCGATGTCGATCGCGATGACCAGAACATTACTGCCCAGACCGTGCGTGCAGTGCTGACACCGCGTACCAAGGCAATTATCTGCGTGCACCTTGCGGGCAGGCCTTGTGACATGGATCCCATCACGGCACTGGCCAGGGAGCATGGCATTGTGGTGATCGAGGATTGCGCACAGGCGCATGGCGCTGTCTATAAAGGGCGGGCAGTCGGTTCCATCGGTGACATTGGGGCCTGGTCTTTCTGTCAGGACAAGATCATGACCACGGGCGGCGAAGGCGGGATGGTTACCACTAACGACCGTGATCTGTGGTCGCGGATGTGGGCCTACAAGGATCATGGCAAGAGCTATGAGGCGGTCTACGAGCGCGAGCATCCGCCAGGCTTTCGCTGGCTGCATGAGTCGTTTGGCACCAACTGGCGTATGCTGGAAATCCAGGCCGCCATTGGGCGGATCCAGTTGAAGCGGATGGCCGATTGGACCGCTCGGCGTACTGCCAATGCGATGACGCTGGTAGAGGCACTGAAGCCGTGTAAGGCACTGCGCGTTCCGTTGCCGCCCGCAGGTGTGGTGCATGCCTGGTACAAGTTCTACGCGTTCGTGCGGCCTGAGGCGTTGGCTAGTGGCTGGGATCGGGACAGGATTATGGCCGAGATCAATGCGGCAGGCGTTCCGTGCTATTCGGGTTCCTGCTCCGAGGTGTATCTGGAGAAAGCATTCGATGGCACAGGCTGGCGGCCAGCCGAGCGTTTGCCGGTGGCAAGGGAACTGGGTGAGACCAGTCTTCTATTCCTGGTGCATCCGACTCTGACGGAGGCGGAAATCACCCGGACCGCACAGGTGGCGCGTGCAGTTGTGGAGCAGGCTACGCGTGGCTGAGAGGGCGGAGCGTGCAAGTAAGTGGAGGGTCTACTCCACTTCTTGTCTTGCGTGGCGCCCTGACTGTAAGGGCACCCGGTCATGATGCTGTGGGAATATGTCATCCCTTTCGGGGATAGTACCTGGACACTGCCGCTCGCAGCGTCCATTGCGATTGTTTCGCTGCTAGGTGGGTATAGGGCGCGTGCATTGCATTGGTTGGCGTGCTTTGGGATTGGCCTCACAGTGATCATTGCAGGCAAGCTGGCATTCGATCTGGGAGGCTGGTGTCTGCCAGCGGCGGGCTTCTACAGTATCAGTGGCCACGCCATGCAGACCACGGCGATTTACCCGTTGCTGTTTATGGTGATTGGCGCAGTGTTTGGCGAGCGGGCGGTGCGATGGGGCTTCTATCTTGGGCTGGCGGCTGCGCTTCTCATGGCTGTTACGCTGGTGGCCGGAAATTATCACACTCTCTCGGAGACCGTAGTCGGCATGATGGTCGGCATGCTAGTGGTCTGCTCATATATGCGCTGGCAGCCAAGCTTGCGGCCAGTGCATCTGTCATTGCTTGTTGTGTTGCCGTTGTCAGTTGCGTTGATCTTCGACATGCATGATACAGTCAATCCAACCAAGGCCGCGCTCTGGCAGAGAGCGGCGCATTGGATGGGTGCTACCGAACAGTACACGCGCCAGATCTATACCGACCCGGTCAGCGGTATGCGGCGCATCTCGGTGCGGCTACGGCAAATCCTTTGACGGCTGGTTGACCCGTATGAGGTCGCCTGACTGACGGGCGCGGTAGTGCCCGTCAGTCTTGTGAGGCTCAATCCAAACCAGCTGCATTCAAGCTATACTCCAGCAGCTGCCATGCCACGGTAGCCGGGATTGGCGTCCTGATGTACAGGCGGACCAGCGGCAACGCTGCTGGCTAATTGTCGCTGTATGGAGCCTGTCCATGATGTTTGGATCTAGGGGTGCGTGCTCGCACCTTCTCAGTGTTTCCCTCTTGCCAGAATCCATTGCTTGTTGGTGTTCATGCCCGATAGGTGGCGATTCTCTGCGATCGCAGCGGCACTTCTCACTTACCAGAAGCGCTCGTCAGCGGTCTAGGGAGATCGGCCATGTGTGAGGTCAAGCGCTATGGAATAGGGGCAAGCCGGGTGGGTCGGAACACCGGTCTCACAACCCACGCCAAGCTCGAATCTCCCGCCGAGCTCGCCGCCACCAAAGCCGCGCAACTCCACTCCCTGCTGCTCATGACGCCCGGCAGCGCCCTTGAGCAATTCGTCAGCATGGATGCTGCCATTCAGGAAAGCCTGCTTTCTCTTGCGGCGGATCTCGCGTTGGAAATTACGGTGCTGAGCGAACTGGAACTTGAGCACGTGCAGGATGGGATGGCTTCCGTTTCAGCGCCGGCGTAAGCGGCTCGGCTTCGCCATGATCACCGGCCGGCAGGTGGGTTGTAGGGCTGGCGGCGGCAAGGTGAACCTGAACCGCTACGTTTCAGGACTGGGGCTCATGCCAGCCGCAGGTTTGGCCGTATCTGGCAGGAGAGGATTGTCAAAAACGGAAGTTGATCCGGATGAGCATCGGAGCATCTCTCGGCGTTGTTGCGTCTATCTCATGAGCGATCCCCCGGCGCCTGCCATCTTCATCTGGTCATTGGCTTGGTCCAGCATCCGTAGCGCTTCGTCGAAGACACGTAGCGTCTCTTCCTGGCCCCCCTGGTCTGGCAACAGCCCGGTGCGATCAGCCTTTACGCCGCGGATGAGTTCATCAAGGCAGCCGGGCTGCCGTTGCACGGCACGTTGCAGCAACAGGTGTAGGAGGTAGACGCAGGCGCCGAGGCGTGGGCCCGGTTCTTGTGTTCATGCATCGCAGCGACTGTTTCCCTGAACATCGCCTGCTCTCTTGTTCGGAAATTTGGCGCGGCTTCGTTCGAGGTATGCTAGCTGATCGGCTTTGGAGATGAGCTCGGCATTTCTCTTTACAAAGAAGGAAGGGGCTTCCAGATAGGCGAGCCAGTCCGTTTCTCCGTTCAGATAGGCATTGATCCAGACCTCTCTGATCTGCTTTACCGAATACGCTTTAGTCATAGCGCAACAGGATATCGAGCTGCTCGGCGATGTCGGACAGTTTGTGGTCCATCACACGCTTCGCGTCAAGCACACCTTCGTTGTAGGCCTGGGCGCGCATCAGCTTGTACAGCTTCTCGGCAAACGGCACCACTTCCATGTTGCCAACTGAAATCTGGAGTTCGCTATCCAGTAGATCCCGCACTTGCGAGGAGAATTTGATCAGGTCGAGCTTGTCGTTTTGCATGATGCACGGATGGATCTGAAGTGAAGTGGAAATGCGGCGGCGGTATCTATTTTGTAGTCGTGTGGTGCTCCTTGTCAGCAGTTGGAAATCGATAGCTCCCGCGCAGTCGCGCGTAGGCGGAGGCCCTGCAGGGATGCTGGCAAGCCCGTCCGGTGTGCGAGAGGCAGCCATGTCCGGCTGCGGCGTTCGCGCTGGGCTAAGGCAACGCGCAGGCGATGGGTGGCCAACAAGTTACGGGAGGAGGGAGGCTTCGGGATTGGGAAATTTCCCAACGTGCATGGAGAGAGGGAGGAACCGGCGCGCATTGGCCGGTTGGCTATGTCAGCGACGCTATGCGCCACGGATACGTCCCCGGCATCGTTGCCGCCATCCTGGCCTGAATGTGCTGGGTGCCTGACAGGTGCGGACATATCAGCAGCAGTTCAACGACACCCTCCAGAACGTGGCGTGGAATGCCCGATCCGGTCCCTTGCCGAACGCAATCAATGGCTTGCGGCCGGCAAGGACTGGCGGGAGCCTGCCTGAGCATGATGCTGCCGTTTTTCCTTCAACCAGTGGAGGAAAAAGGAAAAGGGCAGGCGCCAGCGAAACCGAATGCGCCCGCCCTGGCCCTCAGATCAAGCCCTGCACCCGATTCACAGCTCCGTCCAACTGCTGCTTCAACGGCGTCAGCAAGCAATGCAGCCCATGCGTTGCCTCGAATGTATCGCCGTCCGCCTCCAGGAGCCGCAGCACCGCACCCAGGCCGGCGATCACGCGCAGCAGAGTATCGCAGCCATCTTGCGCCGCGACATGCATGCTGCCGCGCAGCTCGGCCAGCTGGTAAGCGAGTTCCTGTACACGGAGCTTGTCCGGGGTGTCGGCGGGGAATGTGAGTTCGATGAGTTCCGCGATCAGCGCGGATTGCCGGGCGATGGCAAGGGTGTGTGCGTGCTCGAACTGAGCGGTGGTGTTGTTGGGCATAGCGGCCTCCTGCACAAACTGTGGTTGTCGGCCTAGATATTCCCGGGTTTCCACGCCCGATCACCGTTGTTCGCGGTGAAGGGAGGATTCTCGGCCACGCGCGCCGGCATGTCAATCAGCGCTACGCGAGCAAGGCTGTCACAGGCGGCGCACCGGCCCGGGTAGCCGTTCTCGGCAATCGGCCATCCCCAGCCTTCCCGCTAGCCGGGGCGACCGGCTGCGGGTTGCCGAATGCGGCCAAGGTCGATCGCTCACGCGGCTGTGGATTCGTGGCGGCCGGCGTCGTGCCGGTGCGCGGCTGTTAGCGCCTGAATATCGGCATGCCCGTATTTGACGTCTTCCTCTATATCCTGGGAAAACATATCCCCCCATCGGGGGGGATAAACTCAATTGTCTCTGATGGGATTACATTCCATCAGATCTTTTTATGTCTGAACTGAAAACAATAAAATTTATGTTCCAAATGATTTAGGTTAAAGTTCGGTCCGTTCCTGATGACAGGACGGGTTGGACATCGTCCTTCCACGGCCTGCGGGCGCCGTTTTTCTCTTCGGGCCTGCCTTGCGTTTCCGATATGGATATGCGTTTTCAGAAGGAGATTTTATGGATGCCAAGGGAGAGAATTTCATCAGATTGTGATGTGGATAGGGCATAAACGACAGTGTAGGGTGGCTTGAGTCAGCTTATGTCTGCATTGCATGACAATACAAGGCCGCAATTTGTTATTTGCGGCCTGTGGCAGCATCCGCCGAAGAGCGGAGTGGCGTTGGGCTACTCGACGCCGGTTATGCCGCGACACTCCAATCCCCCGCGCCCTTTCAAAGGGCAATCGTGTACGGCATATGGCTAGTGGCAACATCATGCCGGATGCGCGGCGAGCGCGATGACAACGCACAAGAGCGGGCTTCAGCCCGCCGGGGCGGCGCGCGCGGCGTGCAGACCGGACAAACGGACCACAGCGGCACGCTAGACCTCGAAGCAGGCACCAAAGCGGCACGTTGTGGCATGGGGTAAAGAGGGTCCCATTGATAAGGGGCAACATGCAGGATCTAGGGGTATTTACGAGCGACGAGCTCGACAATTATTTTGCGTCGTACGTCGGAATGGAGGGAGGTAACCCGCAGGCATCCGTCTGGATCTGCGACAGAAGTCCGCATCCCTGGCTTGAGCCGCTGGCCAGGCCATTGCGCCCGAGCATGGAGCCGCCCGCATGGGATGCGGCGTTTCGTGCCAGGCACCGGGAGGATATGGGGCGCTGGCTCCAGCATCAGCGCATTGCCCGCATCATGGCCGCGGCACGTGCGCAGGCGCTGGGCTTGAGGTCGGACGATGACGACTGGAAGCCATACTTCTGGGAGCGCCTCTACGCGCCGGATGGCAACGAGTTCAAGCTGAACCTGTTCCCCCTGCCGGCGCAGCTCGATGGGCTGACGCCCTGGTCCAAGGTGTTCCGGGGCCAGCCCGAACTGGTGCCCAAGGAGCGCTACCTGGAGCTGTGCCGGAATGGCGCCCGTTTCCGCTTTCTGGAAACGCTGCGTGCCCGCTGGCGGCCCAAGGTGATCTTCTGCCTCGGTTATCGGCATGAGGAAGACTACCTCCGGGCATTCGGGCTGGAAGCCGTGGTGGCCGAGGAATTGCCGTTCCAGCCGGCGGACCTGGTCAAGGTCCTGCGCGTGTACGTCAGGGACGGCACCACCTGGATCGTCTGTCCTGCTTTGGCGGGCAGCATGGGACTGACCTCGGATGTGCTGCTGAATGCATTCGGAAAGCTGCTTGGCGCGCGCCTTGCGCCGAGCGATTTTGTGGAGTCCGCCGAGACGCTGAACAGTGTGCCGGCCGGCGCATTTACCGGGTTGCCAGGGGCCTGCAATGAGGTTCAGGGCGCCATGATGGCGCGGACCATGTCGGGTGCGTGGGCCGGTGCCGCAAGTAGCGGCAACGGCGTGCAACGGCAGGCATCAGCTCGGTCAGGCGCGGTGTCTTGCGCCACTGCCTCGGAGGCCACGCCTCATATGCCCGCCCAGGCGCTTTGATTGGCTTGTCCGCCGTTCCGGCGGACTGCGCATCGGCCGCCAGTGGCGACATGCCGTAAGCCCGGCGGAATGCCCTGGTGAAGTCCGACGCCGCGCCAGAGCCGAGACCGGGCGCGATCTGCTCCACGGG
>NZ_JARJLM010000186.1 GCF_029335485.1 Cupriavidus basilensis | reverse complement strand
CACGCGGGCAAAGGTGCCGATATCCCGCGCGAAGAAGCCGCAGGTATCGAAGCTGCCGCACAGCGCCAGGCATTGCGCCAGCGAGACGCGGCCGTGGCTGGGGCGGATGCCGAACAGGCCGCAATGGCTGGCCGGCGCGCGCACCGACCCGCCGGTGTCGGTGCCGAGCGCGAAATCGCAGAGCCCGCTGGACACGGCGGAGGCCGAGCCGGAGGACGAACCGCCGGTGATGCGTCCCGGGGCGGCGCCGTTCACCGGCGCGCCGTAGTGGGCGTTCTTGCCGTTCATCGAGAACGCCAGCTCATCGGTATGCGTCTTGCCGACGAAGGCGGCGCCGGCGTCGAGCAGGCGCTGCACGGCGGGCGCGGTGGCGGTCTTGACGCCTGACATCGCCAGTACGTGGGGGTTGCCCCCGCCGGTCGGGTAGCCGGCCACGTCGAACAGGTCCTTGGCGGCGAAGGTGAGGCCGGCGAGCGGTCCGGCCGGGGCGTTGGCGACAGGCGCTGCCGGGTAGGGCAGGAAGGCGTGGGAAGGATGGGCGGCGAGGTTCATGGGTGCGGTAACGGTCGGGGAAGCAATCAGTAAAGGCGAGATCGGCGCGGCATGCACGGATGGCACGCAATGCGTGCCGTCCGTCATTGGCATCGACGCCGGACGGTCAGGCCACGGCCTTGGCCGCGGCAACCGTTTCGTCGGCCAGCACGCAGCTCACGCGATGCCCGCCGCCGAGCGCAATGGCCTGCGGCACCGCTTCCAGGCATTGCGCGCGCGCATGCGGGCAGCGCGGCGCGAAGCTGCAGCCGGGCGGCAGGGCCGACAGGTCCGGCGGCGAGCCGGCGATGGTCGCGAGCCGTTGCCCGCGGTCCATGCCGTGCTGGCGGCTCCGCAGCAGGGCGACGGTGTACGGGTGGCGCGCTTCGCGCAGGATGGTGCGGATCGGGCCTTCCTCGACGATGCGTCCGCCATACATCACGGCCACGCGGTCGGCGATCTCCACCGCCGCGCCGATATCGTGGGTGACGAACACGATCGACAGGCCCAGCTCGCGCTGCAGTTCGCGCAACAGGATCAGCACCTGGATCTGCACGGTGGCGTCGAGCGCGGTGGTGGGCTCGTCGGCCAGCAGCACCTTGGGCGTGGCCGACAGGGCCAGCGCGATCATGGCGCGCTGGCGCATGCCGCCGGACATCTCGTGCGGATAGGCCGCCAGGCGCCGCTCCGGGCTGGGAATGCGCACGGCTTCCAGCGCGCGCAGCGCCCGCTGGCGCGCCTCGGCGGCGGACACCCTGGCATGGGTGCGAATGCACTCGATGATCTGCTGGCCGACCGTGTAGACCGGGTCCAGCGCCAGCAGGGGCTCCTGGAACACCATCGCCACCTTGCCGCCGCGCAGGCGGGCCAGCCCGCGGGCGTCCAGGGCAGCGACGTCGGCGCCGTCGATGCGGATCTTGCCTTCCATGCGGGTGCGGCGCGGCGGATGCAGGCGCATCAGCGCGCGCAGCGTCACGCTCTTGCCCGAGCCGGATTCGCCGATCAGGGCGAGCGCCTCGCCGGGCGCCACGTCCAGCGATACGCCGTTGACGGCGCGGATGGTCTTGCCACCGCCGGAGAAGGTCACGCGCAGATCGCGTACCGACACCATGGGGCCGGTGGCTTGCGGTGCCGTACTGTGGTTGGGTGCTGTCACGATGTGGCCCTCAGAGCGTTGCAACGAGTGGAGCGGCGGCGGCCGGGGCCGGCATCTGCCGGCTGTGGCCGCCAGCCGCGTTGGCCATCAGGCAGGCCACCGGGTGCCCGGCCAGCGCGTCGGATAGTTGCGGCGCACGGTGCGAGCACACAGCCTCGGCCATGGCGCAGCGCGGGTGGAAGCTGCAGCCCGATGGCGGGTCGATCGGGTTGGGCGGGTCTCCCGCGAGCGGCGCGACCAGGGTGCGGTGGTCCGGGTCCATCGCCGGCATCGAGGCCAGCAGCGCGCGCGTATAGGGATGCGAGGGACGCTCGTAGAGCGTCCCGGTATCGCCCACCTCGACCACCTTGCCCAGGTACATCACCATCACGCGGTCGCACAGGTAGCGGATCACGTTCAGGTCGTGGCTGATGAATACATAGGTGAGATCGAACTCGGCCTTGAGCTCGAGCAGCAGGTTCAGCACCTGTGCCTCCACCGATTTGTCGAGCGCTGAGACGGCTTCGTCGAGGATCACCAGGCGCGGGCGCAGCACCAGCGCCCGCGCGATATTGACGCGCTGGCGCTGGCCGCCGGAGAGTTCGTGCGGATAGCGTCCCGCGAAGCGCACCGGCTCCAGGCCCACGCGGTCCAGCAAGGTGCGCGCCCGCGCGGTGGCTTCGGTGGCGCCGATGCCGTGCACGCGTGCGGTGAAGGCGATGGATTCTTCGATGGTCAGCCGCGGGTTGAGCGAGGCGTAGCTGTCCTGGAACACCATCTGTACCTGGCTGCGATAGCGCTTCATGGGCAACTGTGCCGAGCCGACGCCAAGCGCATCGAAGATCAGCTCGCCGCTGTTCTGCCCGATCAGCTGCATCAGCAGCCGCGCGGTGGTGGACTTGCCGCAGCCGGATTCGCCGACCACGCCCAGCGTCTCGCCCTTCCTGACTTCGAAGCTGACGCCGTCGACGGCGCGCACCTCGCCGCCGCGCTGCCAGGGCAGCCTGGACTTGAGTGGAAAGTGCTTGATCAGGTCGCGCGCGATCACCAGCGGCTGGGCCGGGCCGCCGACATCGGTATTGAGCAAGGTATCTGTCATGGCATCAGTCCTTGATTTCCATCGCCGAGCGGATTCCGTCGGCGAGCAGGTTGAAGGAGATCGAGGTCAGGAAGATCATCGCGCCCGGCAGGGCAGCCACCCACGGCTGCGTGTAGATGGCTGTGCGCAGCGTGTTGAGCATCAGGCCCCATTCGGGCTCGGGCGGTTTCACGCCGAGGCCGAGGAAGGACAGGCCGGAGGCCAGGATCATGGAGACCGAGATCAGGCTGGTGGCATAGACAAAGATCGGGCCCAGCACATTGTTGAGCACATGGGCGCGCACGATGGTCAGCGGCGATGCGCCCGAGGCGCGTGCCGCATCGACGAACTCGCGGTTGCGCACCTGGGTGGTCACGCTCTCCGCCACGCGCACGATCTGCGGCACGAACACGATGGTGAGCGACAGCAGCGCATTACCCACGCCGGCGCCCAGGGTGCCCGACAGCGCGATGGCCAGCAGCACGGAAGGGAAGGCGTAGAGGATGTCGACCAGCCGCATGATCACGGTATTGGTCCAGCCGCCGGCGTAGCCCGCCACGATGCCCAGCGCGCTGCCGATCACGAAGGCGATCAGCACCGGCGTGATGCCCATGAACAGCGACAGGCGGGCGCCCAGCATCAGGCGGGACAGCATGTCGCGCCCGAGCTCGTCGGTGCCCAGCAGGTACTGCCCGGTGCCGATCGGCCGGAGCCGCTGCAGGATCGAAGCGGCGTACGGATCGGCGGGCATCAGCGCCGGCGCGAACAGCGCCATCAGCACCAGGGCCAGCAGGATCAGCGCGGCCAGCATGGCCAGCCTGTTGCGCAGCAGGCGCCGGCCCACCGTTGCCCAGTAGCCGGGCGAGCGCTGCACGACGGGCGCAACGGCGGGCTTTTTCAAAGTCATTTCCATGGGGGCTCCCGGCTTGCCTTGGTTACGTCAGTACGTGGGTTACGTCAGTTGCGCTGGATGCGCGGGTCGAACAGGGTCTGCAGCGCGTCGACCAGCAGGTTCAGCAGCACGAAGAACACGGCCAGCACGAGGATGGTCCCCTGCAGCAGCGGAAAATCGCGCTGGAAGATCGCCGAGTTGAGCAGGAAGCCGGTGCCGGGCCAGGAGAACACGGTCTCGATCAGGATCGAGCCGCCCAGCAGGTAGCCGAGTTGCAGGCCCATCACCGACAGCGCGGTGGGCGCGACGTTCTTCAGCACATGGCGGAACACCGCCAGTTCCGACAAGCCGCGCGCCTTCAGGCCGACGATGAATTCGTTGGCGAGGATCTCGGCCACCAGCGCGCGGATGGTGCGCGCCACGATCCCCATCGGGATCACCGACATCTTCACCGCTGGCAGCACCATGTACTGGATATGCTCCCAGTCCCACCGCCAGTCGCCGGAGCCGCCCGGGCCCGCGCCGGTGGCGGGCAGCCAGCCGAGGAAGACCGAGAACACGATGACCAGCACCATGCCCAGCCAGTAGTGCGGCATGCTCACGCCGAACACGGACAGGAAGGACGCGGTGCGGTCGGCGGCGGAATCGCGGAAGTAGCCGGCCACGAAGCCGAACAGGCAGCCGAAGGTGAAGCCGATCAGCGTGGCCACCGCGGCCAGCCGGACCGAGTTGATCACCGCCGTCATCACCTCGCTCATGACCGGGCGGTTGGTGGCGATGGAGGTGCCCAGGTCGCCGTGCAGCGCGCGGGCGAGCCAGTGGACGAATTGCTCGAGGAAGGGCTTGTCGAAACCGTACAGCGCGGTGAGCTGGCGGCGCAGGTCTTCGGAGGCGTCGGGAGGCAGCACCGATACCAGCGGATCGCCGGGGGCGATATGGACCAGCGAGAAGCACAGCAGGGCGACCCCGAGCAGGATGGGAATCGCATAGACGATGCGGCGAAGCAGGTAGAGCATGATGGTGGCCGGGAAGGAAAGCGCGGGCGCCCTCCGTGGTTTGCGGGGTGCCTGGCCGGTGGGTGCCGGCCGGG
>NZ_JARJLM010000185.1 GCF_029335485.1 Cupriavidus basilensis | reverse complement strand
ACCGTTCGAATTCCAGACGCCCGCTACGGAGCGGATCCCGTTCCTGTCCGTCACGTTTTCACTAAGTTATTGATACATAAGAAAATAATTCTCTTTCGGCTAGCTGGCACAGGGGTTGCGACAGAGAGACCGGACCGCCATGCAACGTGGTGAGTCTGGCAACGGTGCTGCCTGGCAGCCGCCGTGAAAGCGACTAATGGAAGGAGACATGGATATGGAAGTGCAATCACAAGTCCAGGTGATGGGCATCGACGCCGGCGGCACGATGACCGACACCTTCTTTGTGCGCTCCGATGGCCGGTTCGTGGTCGGCAAGGCACAAAGCAATCCGGATGACGAGTCCCTGGCGATCTTCAATTCCTCGGAGGATGCGCTGGCCCACTGGCAGCGCGGCGTCGACGACGTGTATCCCGAACTGCTGACCTGCGTGTACTCGGGCACGGCGATGCTCAACCGCGTGGTGCAGCGCAAGGGGTTGGACGTCGGCCTGATGGTTAACAAGGGCTTCGAACATGTCCACTCGATGGGCCGGGCCATCCAGAGCTACCTTGGCTACGCGCTGGAAGAGCGTATCCACCTCAATACGCACCGCTATGACGAGCCGCTGGTGCCATTGTCGCGTACGCGTGGCGTGACCGAGCGTACCGACGTGCAGGGCGAGATCGTCATTCCGCTGCGGGAGAAGGAAACGCGCCAGGCCACGCGCGAACTGGTCGCGGCGGGGTCGAAGGCCATCGTGATCTGCTTCCTGCAATCGCACAAGAACGGCACCAGCGAGCAGCAGGCGCGCGATATCGTGCGCGACGAACTCAGGAAGCTCGGGGCCGATATCCCGGTCTTCGCCTCGGTGGATTACTACCCGCAGCGCAAGGAAAGCCACCGGATGAACACCACGGTGCTGGAAGCCTATGCTGCCGAGCCGTCGCGGCAGACGCTAAAGAAAGTCAGCGACCGGTTCAAGAAGCACGGCGCCAAATTCGACCTGCGGGTCATGGCCACCCACGGCGGCACCATCAGCTGGAAGGCCAAGGAACTGGCGCGCACCATCGTTTCCGGCCCGATCGGCGGCGTGATCGGTTCGAAACTGCTGGGCGAAACCCTGGGCTACGACAATATCGCCTGCTCCGACATCGGCGGCACCTCGTTCGACATGGCGCTGATCACCAAGGGCAACTTCGCCATCGCCGCCGATCCCGACATGGCGCGCCTGGTGCTGTCCCTGCCGCTGGTGACGATGGATTCCGTGGGCGCGGGGGCGGGCAGCTTCGTGCGGCTCGATCCCTACAGCGGCGCCATCAAGCTTGGCCCGGACAGCGCGGGCTACCGCGTCGGCACCTGCTGGCCGGAGAGCGGCCTGGATACGGTTTCCGTGTCCGACTGCCACGTGGTGCTGGGCTACCTCAATCCGGACAACTTCCTCGGCGGCGCCATCAAGCTGGACGTGGAGCGGGCGCGCCAGCATATCAAGGCACAGATCGCCGATCCGCTGGGCTTGTCGGTAGAGGATGCCGCGGCGGGCGTGATCGAGTTGCTCGACCTGCAACTGCGCGAGTACCTGCGCTCCAACGTCAGCGCCAAGGGCTACAACCCGACCGAGTTCGTCTGCTTCTCCTACGGCGGGGCGGGGCCGGTCCACACCTACGGCTATACCGAGGGCCTGGGCTTCAAGGACGTGATCGTGCCGGCCTGGGCGGCGGGCTTCTCGGCATTCGGCTGCGCCTGCGCGGATTTCGAGTACCGCTATGACAAGAGCGTCGACCTGGCGCTGCCGCAGGACGCGGCCGAGGCGGACAAGGCGCAAGCCGCGCAGACCATCCAGAAGGCCTGGTCCGACCTGGCGTCCAAGGTGATCGAGGAATTCAAGATCAACGGCTTCCAGCCCGAGGACGTGATCCTGCGCCCGGGGTACCGCATGCAATACATGGGCCAGCTCAACGACCTGGAAATCAATTCTCCGATCGTCAACGCCGCCACCGCGGGCGACTGGGACCAGATCGTCGATGCCTTCGAGGAAACCTACGGCAGGGTGTATGCCAGTTCGGCGCGCTCCCCCGAGCTGGGCTTCTCGGTGACCGGCGCGATCATGCGCGGCATGGTGATCACCCAGAAGCCGGTGCTGCCGGAAGACCCGGAAGGCGGACCCAGGCCGCCCGCGCAGGCGAGGCTGGGAACGCGCCCGCTGTACCGGCAGAAGCAATGGCATGAGGCCGTGTTGTGGAAGATGGAAGCGCTGCAACCCGGCAACACCATCACCGGGCCGGCCATCATCGAGTCGGACGCCACCACCTTCGTGGTGCCCAAGGGCTTCGCCACCACGCTCGACAAGCATCGCCTGTTCCACCTCAAAGAAGTGAAGTAAGGAGACACGCCATGAATATGATGTCCAGCAAGGAAGTCGGCCTGGCCGACCTGCTCAAGACCGGCCAGACGCTCAAGGAATTTCGCGATGCCATCCTGGAGCGCACCGAGCAGACCGGCCACTACAACGGCCTCACGCGGCTTGCATTCCGCGAACGGGATCCGATCCGCTACGAGAAACTCTTCTCCAAGCTGCGCGGCGGCCTGGTGCACGCCCGCGAAACCGCCAAGAAGATCGCCGCCAGCCCCATCGTCGAACAGGAAGGCGAACTCTGCTTCACCCTCTACAACGCCGCCGGCGACTGCGTGCTGACCTCGACCGGGATCATCATCCACGTCGGCACCATGGGCGCCGCCATCAAATACATGATCGAGAACAACTGGGAGGCCAATCCCGGCATTCATCCCGGCGACATGTTCACCAACAACGATTGCTCGATCGGCAACGTCCACCCGTGCGATATCGCCACCATCGTGCCGATCTTCGCGCACGGCAAGCTGGTGGGCTGGGTAGGCGGCGTGACCCATGTGATCGACACCGGCGCGGTCACCCCGGGATCGATGTCGACCGGGCAGGTGCAGCGTTTCGGCGACGGCTACATGATCACCTGCCGCAAAACCGGTGTGAACGATACGCCGCTGCGCGACTGGCTGCACGAAAGCCAGCGCTCGGTGCGTACGCCGAAATACTGGATCCTCGATGAGCGCACCCGCATTGCGGGCTGCCATATGATCCGCGACCTGATCGAGGAAGTGATCGAGGACGAAGGGCTGGAAGCCTACGAGGAGTTTGCCTACGAGGTGATCGAGGAAGGGCGCCGCGGCCTGCAGACCCGCATCAAGGCCATGACCCTGCCGGGCAAGTACCGCAAGGTGGCCTTTGTCGACGTGCCGTACAACCATCCGGACGTGCAGACCTCGTCGGCCTTCGCCAAGCTCGACTCGATCATGCATTCGCCGGTGGAAATGGAAATCCGCAAGGACGGCTCGTGGCGGCTGGACTTTGAGGGCGCCAGCCGCTGGGGCTGGCACTCCTACAACGCGCACCAGGTGGCCTTCACCAGCGGCATCTGGGTGATGATGACCCAGACCCTGGTGCCGACGCAGCGCATCAACGACGGCGCCTACTTCGGCACGGAGTTCCATCTGCCCAAGGGCACCTGGATGAACCCGGACGACCGCCGTACCGGCCATGCCTATGCCTGGCATTTCCTGGTCTCCGGCTGGAGCGCGATGTGGCGCGGGCTGTCGCAGGCCTATTTCAGCCGCGGCTACCTGGAGGAAGTCAACGCCGGCAACGCCAACACCTCCAACTGGCTGCAGGGCGGCGGCATCAACCAGGAGGGCGAGATCCACGCGGTCAACAGCTTCGAGGCCTCGTCCTGCGGCACCGGCGCCTGCGCCATCAAGGACGGCCTGAACCACGCCGCGGCGATCTGGAACCCGGAGGGCGATATGGGCGATATCGAAATCTGGGAAATGGCCGAGCCCTTGCTCTACCTTGGGCGCAACGCCAAGTCCAACTCCGGGGGCTACGGCAAATACCGCGGCGGCTGCGGCTTCGAGACGCTGCGCATGGTATGGAAGGCCCAGGACTGGACCATGTTCTTCATGGGCAACGGCTATATGAACAGCGACTGGGGCCTGATGGGCGGTTATCCGGCCGCCACCGGCTACCGCTTCGAAGCCCACAAGACCGGCCTGAAGGAGCGCATCGCCGCCGGTGACAGCCTGCCGCTGGGCGGGGACGCCAACCCGGACCTGCCGGACTACGAGAACCACCTGAACGCCGGCGCGCGCGTCAAGCGCGACCAGCAGTGCATGACCACCGAGGATTGCTACGACAACTACGACCTGTACCTGAACTACCTGCGTGGCGGCCCCGGTTTCGGGGACCCGCTCGACCGCGAGGTGGAAGCCATCGAGAGGGACCTGAACAATGCCTTGCTGCTGCCGGAATATGCCCAGAAGGTCTATGGCGCGGTGGCGACGAAGGACGGCAACGGCATCTGGAAGGTGGATGCCCATCAGACCGCGCTGCAGCGGGTCGAGATTCGCAACCAGCGGCTGGCGCGCTCGCAGCCGACGCAAGAGTGGATGAAGGGCGAGCGCGAGCGGATCCTGGTCAAGCATGCCTCGACCCAGGTGCAGCACATGTTCGCCACCAGCTTCGGCCTGTCGGAGAAGTTCGAGCAGCAGTTCCGCGCGTTCTGGGACCTGCCCGAATCCTGGACGCTGACCGAGGAAGAACTGGACGTGCCCACCTACGGTTCCAAGTACCGCATGGACCTGTCCAAGATGCCGGACGTGCACACCGTGGTGCTGGTCGAGGAGTAAGCCAGGCGGATACGGAGCGACGCCGGCGCGTGGCAGGCTGCGCCGGCGAACGACACCAGACAGGATTCAAGACTCAAGACTCAAGACTCAAGAGAGGATTCAGGATGTCTACCTACACCAGTGAACAGGTCAAGAACCTGGTCGACGGCAAGCTCGACTGGGATACCACGCTGCGCATGCTGTCCATGCCCAAGGATGCCGCGCGCTTTCAGCTGTACGTGGAGGCGCTGCAGAAAAAGCTCGACTGGGACGACCGCATCGTGCTGCCGCTGAGCCCGCACATGTTTATCGTGCAGCAGGCCAAGACCCGGAAATGGGTCACGCAGTGCGATTGCGGCCATGTCTTCTGCGACTACCGGGAGAACTGGAAGCTGCACGCCAACGTCTATGTGCGCGACACGGACGAAGCCATGGCCGAGGTCTATCCGCACCTGATGGCCCCGGATACCCAGTGGCAGGTGTACCGGGAATACTACTGTCCCAAGTGCGGCACCATGCACGACGTGGAAGCGCCTACGCCGTGGTATCCGGTGATCCACGATTTCGAGCCGGATATCGAGGCGTTCTACACCGACTGGGTAAAGCTGCCGGTGCCCGAGCGCGTGGATTGAGGCCGGATCGGCCTTGATGTAACCGATCAGCCATACACCGAGGCTGAATCCGGCCAGGCCATCGTCCATTGCCGATGGCCTGGCGGCCGTTCGATTTTCGGACGGCCGTTTTGTTTTCGGCCGTCCGATAGTGGGCGATCCGGCAACCGGACGCCATCGCACGGCGCGCGGGCGGTGGCTACACGGTGGCCTGGAATTTGCAAGAAGAACGGCTGGCGAGGTCGAGTCCCGGCTGGCACTGGTGGTGCGGTCGGGAGTAGCATGCACAGAAGCGGGCGCCAGTACCGCAGCAATAAGAACAGAGAACAAAGCCCGAGAGCGAGCCGGCACACCGGCCATTCCCGATCCGCATCGAGCGGACCCCGCAAGGAGACACGGCATGCAAGAGGCCACCACACCGATGGACTGGTTTTCCCATCCCGACCATGACGCCAGCATCATGTCCGCCTGGGAGCACCTGATTGACGGCGGCGAGGCGAATGCCGGCGAGTTGCGCTGCGTGGTGGATGACTCCTGGCGGCGCTGCCTGGTGGGACAAGTCGATCCCGGCGCGGGGGCCGCGCCGCCGCCGCTCGACGAGGGCGGGCTGAGGGAACGGCGGGAGAGGAACGAGCGGCTGGTCAGCGCCAGCCTGCCGCTGATCCAGCAGACGCGGGAGTTCCTGTCGCAGACCGGCACCATCATGCTGCTGGCCGATCCGGACGGGATGATCCTCCAGCAGGAAGGCGATATGCGCATCGTCGAGCCCGCCGGGGAAGTCGGCCTGATTCCCGGCTGCGACTGGACCGAGCTGAACTGCGGGACCAATGCCATCGGTACCGCGCTGGCCTTGCAGCAGCCGGTGCAGATCCATGGCGCCGAGCATTTCTGCGCGGGCATCAAGCGCTGGACCTGCTCGGCCACGGTGATCCGGGATCCGCTGGACGGCGGCGTACTTGGCGTCATCGACGTCTCGGGCCTGGCGCAGACCTATAGCCGGCACAGCCTGGCGCTGACGGTTTCTCTGGCCGGCCGCATCGAGAGCCGGCTGGCCAAGCTGGCGATGGAACGCCGCCTGCGGCTGCTGGATCGCTGCGCGAGCCATTTCGGCTCGGCGCGCAGCGACGGCGTCCTTGTCCTCGACGAACGTGGCAAACTGGTCAAGGCCAATCCGCAAGCGCCTTCGGCACTCACACGGCTGGGCGTCAACACAGCGCTGAACAGCGCCTTCTCCGTCCCCGGCCTCGACGCGCGTACCACCGGCTCCGCCACCCGGCCCACGCCGGCATGGCTGCGCCTGGCCCGGGTCGACGTGATTCGCGAGGGTGGCGAGATGCTGGGTTTCCTGGTGGTGATTCCGGCTGCGCCAAATCGCCTTGCCGCCGGGGCTGCCGGCATGCCAGCCGGGCGCCCCGGCCTGGCGCCGGCCTTCTCCCGTATCGTGGGCAATGGTGCCGCCTTGCGCTCGGCGGTGGAAAAGGCACAGCACCTGGCGCCGTCCCGGGTGCCGGTGCTGCTGCTGGGTGAAACCGGCGTGGGCAAGGAACTGTTCGCGCAGGGCATCCACCAGGCCAGCGCCTGTTCGGACGGACCGTTCGTGGCGCTGAACTGCGGCGGGCTGTCGCGGGACCTGCTCGCCAGCGAGCTGTTTGGCTATGCGGAAGGTGCCTTCACCGGAGCACGCAAATCGGGCGCAGCCGGCAAGATCGAGGCTGCCAACCGGGGCACCCTGTTCCTCGACGAGATCGGGGAGATGCCGCTCGACATCCAGCCGCACCTGCTGCGCGTGCTGGAGGAAGGGGAGATCTACCGGCTGGGTGAGAACGCGCCGCGCAAGGTCAGTTTCCGCCTGGTTGCGGCCACCCACCGGAACCTGCGGGACGATGTGGCCGCCGGCAAATTCCGCATGGACCTGTTTTACCGCATCGCCGTGACCAATATCGCCATCCCGCCGCTGCGCGAGCGCAAGGACGATATCCCCGCACTGGTCTCGCATTGGCTGGCCCAGTTGTGCGAGCGCTACGGGCTGCCGATGGCGACATTCGACGACGACGCCTACCGGTGCCTGCTTGCCTACGACTGGCCAGGCAATGTCCGCGAATTGCGCAACGCGCTCGAGGGCTCCTTGCTGATGGCCGATGGCGGCGTGATCACCGTGGACAAGCTGCCGCTTGAAATCGGAGCGGCGGGTGGAGGGCCCGCCGCCGACCAGTGCAAACGCATTGGGGGCGAACTTCCCGAAACGGTTTGCTCGCTGGAAGTGGCGGAGGCCGAATCCATCCGCAAGGCCCTGGCGTACAGCAGCGGCAACCTGACCAAGACCGCTTCGCGCCTGGGCATAGCCAAGAGCACGCTTTATCAGAAGATCCGCAAATACGGCCTGAGCGTTGCGCTGAGCGAAACCCGGGGCAGGGGCGCTTAGGGCGGTCGTGCTGCCCGGCACGCGCTGGAGACACGGCAAAACATTATTACCAGACAGGTAATCGCGCGGTGGCCTTCGCCGTGCTGTAATGCCGTCATGGACACCCTGACCCCCAGTTCCGAAACCGCCCTCGACTTCCCCGGCCTGCTGCGTTACTGGCGCGGCAGACGTGGCTATAGCCAGCTCGCGCTGTCGCTGGCGGCCGGGGTGTCGCAGCGGCATATCAGTTTTCTCGAATCCGGCCGCGCCCGGCCCAGCCGCGAGATGGTGCTGTCCCTGGCTGACCGGCTGGGCGTGCCGCTGCGCCAGCGCAATCGCCTGCTGCTGGCCGGCGGCTTCGCGCCGGCCTACAGCGAGCACGGCCTCGCCGCGCCCGCGCTACAGATGGTGCAGCAGGCGGTCGCGCTGATCCTGTCCAAGCAGGAACCCTATCCGGCGGTAGTGCTGGACCGCTTCTGGAACATGCTGGATGCCAATCAGGCCTACCGCCGCATGATCGGCAAGCTGCTGGGCGAGCGAGCCCCGACCGTGCTGGAGGAGGGGGGTGGACGCATCAACCTGATGCTGACGGTATTCGATCCCGAGGGCCTGTGGCCGGTCATCGAGAACGCGCGCCAGGTCGGCCGCTACTTGCTGCGTCGCGTGTGGCAGGAATTGCAGATCCAGGCGCAGGACCAGACCGCGCGCGAGATCTTCGGCCGCATCGCCGCCTGGCATCCGGATCTGGTCGGCCCGGGCGGCCTGCCGCTGTTCGAAGACGATGCCGCCGAGCGGACGCCGCCGCCAATGCTGCCGGTGGCGCTGGCCGCGGACGGCTTTCGCGCTTCGCTGTTTTCCACCTTGACCACGCTCGGCATTCCGCAGGACGTCACGCTACAGGAAATGCGCATCGAGTGCTTTTTCCCGGCCGATGAAGCTTCTCGCCAGGCGCTCGAGGCACTGTCATTGCCTGCAGCCGCTGCTGCCGCGTAGCTTGGCGGCTCGGGCAGCGCCCGCCCGCACCTGCCGCGAGCGCTTGGGCCGCATGCGGATTTCCCCGCGCTCGTGCTAACATTTGGCGCGCGGCACGCCGGCCAGCACGAAGGGCAGGCGCGCCGCATCGTTACGTCTTCAGGGCGGGGTGCAAGTCCCCACCGGCGGTATGCCGCGCGCTTTGTGCGCCGTGGCGAGCCCGCGAGCGCCCGCACTCCCGTGCGGGGTCAGCAGACCTGGTGAGAGGCCAGGGCCGACGGTCATAGTCCGGATGAAAGAAGATGGGCGGTAACACTCCGGCTGGATGTCCGGCATGCGCGCATGCGCGTGTCCGGCGCCAGCGTGCCCGTGCGTCCGCCGATCCCCTGAAACGCCCGCTTATCGCTGTTCAAGGAGCGTTTCATGCTGTCCCTTCCTACTCAAGATCAAGACAATGCCGCTGTCACCGTGCGGCAAGCCAGCCGGCTCGAAGCCACGCACGATACCCGTCCGCTGGGCGAGCGCATTGCCCAGGCGCTGAACGCCATGCGCGAAGGCCGCCCCGTGGTGCTCCTCGACGATGACGATCGCGAGAACGAGGCCGATCTGATCCTTGCCGCGGAGTGCCTGACCCAGGCCAATATGGCCATGATGATCCGCGAGTGCAGCGGGATCGTCTGCCTGTGCCTCACGCGCGAGAAGGCCGCCAGGCTGGGGCTGCGCCCCATGGTGGAAAACAACCGCAGCCAGTACGGCACCGCGTTCACGGTCTCGATCGAGGCTCGTGAGGGCGTGACCACCGGCGTGAGCGCAGCCGACCGCATCACCACCATCCGCGCCGCCATCGCCGACGACGCGGGGCTCGATGCGGTGGTCAGCCCGGGCCATGTCTTCCCTTTGGTTGCCGTCGACGGCGGCGTGCTGGCGCGCCGCGGCCATACCGAAGGCTCGGTGGAACTGGCTCGCCTGGCCGGGCTCGCGCCGGCAGCGGTGCTGTGCGAGTTGATGAACCCGGACGGCACCATGGCGCGCCGCCCGGAGGCACTGGCTTTCGCCGAAATGTACCAGTTGCCGGTGCTGACCATCGCGGACCTGGTGGCCTGGCGCGAACAGCAAGACTGACGGGCAGGGCGCCGGTCGGCGGGAGGGCAGGACGCGGTATGCGACAATGCTGGCTGTTTTCTGGTCTACACGAGGGTCCGTCCATGTCCTTGCGCGCCTTTTTCCATGCTGCCGCCGTGCTGGCGGGCAGCTGCGTCTGTCTTGCCGCGTATGCCGAACCGGTTGCCGATACGGTTCGCCCCGCCGCCACGGCGGCTTTGTATCAATGCCAGGGTCCGAACGGTGGCACGGTCTTCCGTTCCACGCCGCGTGAGGGTTGTTCCGCACTGGCCGCGCCGGATACGCCCGCCCCCGACCCACAGCGCTGGTTGCCGCTGATGAGCGTCAATGGTGTGATTTCCTACTTTGACAAGACTTCGGTGCGCCGCCGCGGCCCCGAGGTCGGCGTTGCGGTCATGCGCAATGCGCCGGCCGGCATCATCCGCACCACCAGCGGCGAGCAGATCCGTTCCTCGCTCAAGCGCATGGTCTTCAATTGCGCCACATCCATGTATGCCGTGGTCGAGCAGACCCTCTACGCCAAGCGCTATGCGCGTGGCGAGTCGCTCTATACCATCAGTGCTCCGCAGGCGGGTATGCCGCAAGTTGCCAACGCGGGCACCATTGCCGGCGAACTGCTCGACCGCGTCTGTCATTGAGATCCATCAGGGCTCGCCAATGCCCATCAAAGCCCATGTGCCCGATGCTGCGCCGCAGCGTCGATAAGCATGCTGCCGCGTCAACCCATTGCCGCGGGGTACCGTTGTTGCTACTGAAGAAGTGCCGGTGCCAAAGGCCTCCAAGTGCCGCATGCGGGCTTCTTTCCACAACTGGCCAGGGAGGCTGACATGAAGAAGTGGATCGTGATGTTGTCGTTGGCGATGTTCGGAGCAGGCGCCTATGCGCAGGCTTCCGCTCCTGCCGCGCCGGCTGCGGGCACCGACAAGCCTGCGGCATCGAAGTCCGACAAGATGTCGAAGAAGCACGCCAGGAAGAAAAGAAACCACGCGCCGGCCGATGCCGACAAGATGATGAACAAGGGCGTCTAAACGCCATTTGTGAAGGGCGACTGGCCGCGAGCGCACCGCTGTGCGCGCGTGCTGCCGGG
>NZ_JARJLM010000184.1 GCF_029335485.1 Cupriavidus basilensis | reverse complement strand
TGCATTCGCCGCACCGGACAGGCTGGGCTGGCCGTAGTAGCCGGTCTCGGGCGGCGTCGTGGTGTAGCCCGGCACGGTCGAGGAGGCGCTCGGCGTGTTGACGGTGCCCCGGATCACGGGGTTGGCGGCCCGGCCGGCCGCGGTGCCTTCGTCGTGCGCGCCCGCCGCCGCCGCGGTCTGCGTCGTGACGAAGCAGATGAGCGTGAACCAGATGACCAGTCGGCGCATGGCGGTTCTCCCTATCCGCGCAGCCGGCGCAGAAAGACGTCGGCGTCCTTGCGGTAGGTCGGTGCGCTGCGCTGCATGAACTCGAGCGCGTAGTCGAGGCTCACGTCGCCGGTCGTGCGCAGATATGCGTCGTCCGGGGCGCAGCTGCCGGCCGCGCAGGACAAGGGGCGCGTACCCTCGCGCACCAGCACGAAGGCCGGGACCCGCTGAATGGCAAAGCGGTCGAAGGCCTGCGGGTCGATCTGTACCCCGACCTGGCGCTGCCCGATCAGGGCCTGGACCTGGGCCACGGTCGCGCGCAGCGAGCCCTCGCGCAGACCCCGGATCACAAGGGTGGCGCGGGCGCGCGCGGCCTGGTCGAACAGGCGCTGCAGCGTGGCCGGCGGCATCGCCAGGCTCACGAACACGAAGAGGCCGGGGCCGCCGGCCATGCCTTGGGCCTGCGCTTGCGCATCGGACTGGGCAGCGTAGCCGCGCGCCAGGGCCTCCAGGTCGATCGCCTGCCCATGGGCCGGCAGGGGAAGCGCCTCGATCTTGGGGATCGATCGCCCTGGCGCAAGCTTGTCGTCGGCAGGCGCGAGGTACTTGTCGCGGGCGCGCGCAATGTCTTCTTCTGTGACGGTCGGTGTCTCGCGCCGTACGCGCTCGATGTCGGCGTCGGTCACCGTTGCGGTCGGTGGCGAGGGTGGCTGGGTTGGCGGCGCGGCCAGGCAGAGCGTCGCCATGCCCAGCAAGGCCACGACCACAGCGCTTGGCAGGGGAAGTCGGTCAGTAGCCCACACAGCAGTTCCTTTTGCGAAACAACATGAACGCGAAGTCCTCGCCGCGCACCGGGTATTCCTTGCCGGCGCCCCACAGGACCGTCGTGCGGCCGAAGGGCTGGCAGCACTTGCCGGCTTCCTTGGCGGTGTTGGGGATGGGGTAGGTGAGTTGGGTCTTGTAGGCCGTCTTGTCCATGACGGGCAGGAAGTAGGGCCCGCACAGTCCCGGCGTGCCGTGCCAGCCCCAGGCGATCAGCTCGCGGTGCATCTTGGCGGTGAGGCGCTGGGCCATCAGCGCCGCGGTGCGCACGCCGCCCAGGTGGTAGGGCACGTGCCCGTCCATGGGATAGAGCCCGCCCTGGCAGCCGGCGCACCAGAACATCTCGCGAATGCCGAAGCCCGCCGACGCGGCCACGCAGTCGGCGGCGCAGGCGGCGATCGCCACCGGGTTGGCGAAGAGCACGGCGTCCGGATTGAGGATTAGCGTCAACTCGTCGTCGGCCCACAGGGGATCGACTTCGGTGAGGTAGGCCAGATCGAATGAGCCTTTTTCCAGGCAGGGGAAGTCGGTGACCACCTCGAGCCAGTACATGACCGGGTTCACGTAGAAATGCGCCTGGTAGAAGCTGCCGCCGTCCCCATCGCCTTCCGGGCGGGTGAAGCGGGCCGCCTCCGGCGCGGGGATGCCGGGGTCGAGGTCGATGCCGCCCAGGGAGGTCAGGCAGAACGGCTTGCGTACTGCCTCCACATGGCGCGCAGGCTCCCAGAAGCCGATCGACAGGCCGATGACCGGATTCACGCCGCAACTGCAGACCGGGCTGGCCGGGTTGTCGATGTCCTCCTGTCCCCCGAAGTTCGCGATGCGCGCCGAGCCGATGCTGATCGGCAGAATGCAGCTCCAGCAGATGTCGGTGATCGGGTTCGGGAACTTGCCGGTGCAGGTGGCCGTGCCCGCGCCGAACGATGAAGTCACCGTCGCGAACATCATCATGAACAGCACCAGGAGCATGCGAGCGGCTTTCATCGCGCGACCTCCAGTTCGTCGATGCGCAGCCGCAGCCCCTCCTGTGAGACCAGCGCCGGTACCTGGGTGATGCCGAGCCGGCGCGTCAGCACGCCTTGCTGGTCGTAGAAGACCGGGATGCGCCAGCGCTTCATCAGGTCCAGATAGGAGCCTCCGGTGAGGATCGGCTTGACGCGGCCCTGGTAGCGATCGATGAGCTCGCGGGCACGCGCGACCTGGCGGCGGTCGCGCGCATCGAAGAACAGCAGGTGCCGCGAGAGGGAGACGATCTCGAGCGGGTTCTTGCGGGTGCCCGCCGGGAACAGCAACGCGCCCTGGGCGCTCGTGAGATTGCGATCCAGGGCGTAGGTCGGATCGAAGTAGAAGGTGCGCGCGATATCGGTGGCACGCAGGCCCGGCACTGGCGTAGGGTTGCGCACCGCCGCCACGCCGCGCTCGCGCGCCAGCTGTTCGAACCGCTTCAGCTCGCCGCTGCGCTCCTTCTCGCGCAGGCGCGATTCGATCATCTGCAGCAGATGCGGCTCCGCGATCTCGTAGGTCGGGCCGATCACGCCGAGGTCAAGCGCGTGCACCGGGCCGCTCGCCATGAGGCCGGCCAGAAGCGCAGTCAGAAGCGGATACGCAAGCGAGCGCGCCTTCATGGTCTGCTCCCGGAACAGCTCACCTTTGCCTGCCACTGCCGTATTGCGGCGACGTCCTGTTGCTGGCTGGCGCGCATGAGCCCCATGAGGACAGGATCGCCATCGCCCGCGGACAGGGCGCGCCGAAGCTCGCTCGTGCGCAGGGCACGCTTGCAGCGCGTTTCGAAGGCGCGCAGGTAGGCTTGCGCACCTGCCTCGGCGGCCGGCGCGATCTGCCGCAGCAGGCCCAGGTAGTCGGCCATCGGCATGGCGTCCGCCGATCCTTCGGCGGACGGCAGGGGGCCACGCGCCGGGCTCGTCTGGGCCAGGGAAGGAGCCGTGCCCGCACCCGTGAGGCAGATGGCGATCGCCAGGCGGATCGCGAGGGGAGGCATGTCATGCCGAAGATTCATGGGCGTGTCCTCAGAACAAGGGCTTCACGACGCCGATCACCTGTTCGGTCCGCACCAGTCCGCTGGCCTGGTAGCGCGAATCGAAGGAGTCGGGGCTGGTGCCCTGGACATAGAAGTGCCCGGGCGGGATCACTGTGGGGACGATGGCTGTGAGCGGTCGCCGGTCGTAGGCCATGGGCTTGGCGACACCCACCACCTCGCCGTTGATCGCGACCGATCGACCCTGTACCGTCACAACGTCGCCAGGCAGGCCACGGACGATCTTGAAGAACGGTTGTCCGTGCAGGCCGGGATAGTTCCGAGCGGCATCGCCCTGGAAGGCGAACACGACGTAGTCGCCGCGGCGCAGTTCCAGCGGGCCCGGAAGCACGACCGCGACGCGATAGGGCAGGCTGGGCGTCCAGTTGAACAGCACCGGCAAGCGCGGCGTCGGGTCGATGAAGAGCCGCACGTAGGCGAAGCCCCAGATCGCGAAGACAGGCAGGTACAGGTACCAGCGCTGGCGCATGTGGCCCAGGAAGTCCGTAAAGCTGGTCAACGCGCTCCGCCAGAACGGGCGGCGGGCAGGGGAAGCGAGCAGGTCGGGACGGATGGCTTCGATGCTCATGGTGCGTTTACCTTCCGGCGCAATGCCGGCGTGAGATCGAGGGTGCGGGGCGTTGGGCCCGCGAGGGAGGTCCTGAGGACCACCAGGCAATTGCATTCGCGAGGCAGTTCTTCCAAGGCGGCGGGCAAGCGTTGCGAGAAGGTGCGGGCCATCGCCAGCGCCCTTTGCTTGTCTTCTTCGCTGTTGCCCTGGGTCAGGAGTTGCGTGAACTCGGCTTCCTTGAGCCGGTAGACCTCGGCCACGTCGACGACGCCGACGACACGCAAGGGACGGACCGCGAGATAGTCGTAGGCGGCCAGGCCGCAAGCCGTCAACGCCACGGAGAGCAGGAGGTGGAGGAGCAGGGCTTTCATACGGCATGCCCCCGGCGGCGCAGCAGTTCCGCGATCGCCTCGTCGATCGACAGGCCCTGGGCGCGCAACTCATCGATCGGCGCGTTGTCCTCGAGCTTGTTGGAGAACAGCAGGTGGGTGGCCGGGTCGAGGATGTTGCGCGCCACGCCTTCGCCGACCGGCGAGGAGATATAGAGCTCGGAGAAGGCGCCGGCCTCGGTGCGCAGCGAATTGAGCAGGCGCTTTTTGGGCTCGTCCATGTTGAGCCGTCCCTTGCGGTCGAGCATCTCGATGGATTCGGGCTTCTGGCGCAGCAGGAACACCCAGTCCGAGCAGTTGAAGGCCGCTTCCATCTGCGCCGAGCCGTAGTAGTCGTCGGCGCTTTGCGTCGCGGTGCCGAGCGCGCCGCCGTACTTGCGCGCGCGCCGGGCGGCCTCTTCGATGACGGCCGCCTTGACCGGATCGTCCGCGCCGATGTCGCCGAGCTGCTGCTTCAATTCGTCCACGAAGAGGACCTTGCGCCGGTTGCGCGTCAGGTACATCTCGCCGGTGATCCGGTGCAGCAACAGGATGTTGACCACGGCATGCAGGTCGGGGCGGCGCTTCAGCTCCTCGTTTTCGATGACGATGAAATCGTTCGTGAAGTCGACGTTGTTGCGACCCTCGAAGAAGCGCTCGTACTGGCCGCCCCGCGCATAGGGGCCGAGCATGATGGCGAGGTCCTTGAGGCGCTGGTCATTGACCACGTCGAGTTCTTCGAGCGTGCCGGTCTTGAAGGCGTCGCGCAGCGCCGTGATGCGCAGGTCGTTGCCATATTGCCGCCAGAGCTTGAGGACCATGGCGGAGATCGCCTTGTACTGGACCTCTTCCAGGCTGTGCTGCATCGAGCACATCTTGGAAATGCCGGGCACCAGCATGTCGATGTCCTCGTTGATGTCGAGGATGTGGGTGAACGGATCGAGGCAGATGTCGACGTCAGGCCGGAACTCGATGTAGGTGCCCTTGGCCTTGCGGCACAGCTTCTCGAAGCTTCGGCCCAGGTCCAGCATCCAGACCTTCGCACCGATGGCGCGGTAGGACCAGGCCATCTCGTTCATCAGCACGGACTTGCCCGAACCCGGGGCGCCGATGATCGCGAAGTTGTAATTGCCGAGGTCGTTGTCGAACAGGTCCAGCGTCATCAACTGCCCACGGCGTCCGCCGAAGACCAGCGCCGGCGTGCGCGTGCCGCGCCACTCGGCGATCAGCGGGGCCATGTGGATCGCGTTGGCCATGGTCTTGCGCGTGACCCGGCGCATCTTCTGCAGGTCCTTGTGGAACTTCTCGGTCAGCGTCATCGGCAGGCTGGCGAGAAGCGCCTGACGGTGCATGTAGGCGTCGGCATTCAACTGGAAGCCGCGCCCGCGCCAGATCGCGTTGGCCGCTTCGTGCGCGGCGGCGGACTTGCCCGGCTGGGTGAAGAGCGCGAGCTGGTGGTACAGGCTGACCAGGCTGCCGCCGGTGTCGATGGCGTCGGCCGCGGCGGTCCAGTCGTCGAGCTTCTTCTTGACGTCCGGCATGACGTCGGCCATCTTGGATTTCGCGTTCTGCGTCGCACGCACATGGTTGGCCGTGACGATTGACTTGGTCGCGTTGGGGTCGAGGATCTGCACGCCCAGCGTGATCAGGAACGGCGCGCTGTACTGCAGCGCCGGCTGCATCAGGTCGCCGATCAGCGAGCCCATCTGCCACAGCGAGAAGCGCTCCGGGAAACTCTTGATCGAGTAGAAACGCGCCTCGAGCACGTGCTCGCTGGCTTCCTTCCACAGGGTCAGGCCGCTGGGATGCGGATCCTGGATGGTGTCGAAGTCCACGATCTGGTCGCGCAGCTCGCGCCCGTCGTCGTAGTTGAGCTCCGGCGCATCGGTCTGCGCCATCCGGTCCGGGTTGGTGAAGATGGCGCACCAATTGATGAGGTCGGCCGCGTCGCACACGCGGTTGGGCAGCGAGGCGGCACGCAAGGTCGAGGCCATCGAGTCGCGCAGGGTCAAGAGCGCCTCGCGGTGGTTGAGGTTCTGCGCATCGCCGTCAAACGACACGCTGAGCATCAGCCGGAAGTCGCGCACCGTGTAGTGGAATCCCGCGGTCATCGATGCCTGGGCACCCTTGAGCAGATGGCCGACGCGCTGCCGTGCCAGCTTGCGAAACAGGTTGTCGTTGCGCGCCGGCCGGCCCCATTCTTTGGCTTTCTCGGCCTGGTCCTCGTCTTCGACACGCAGGTTGGCGTAGCGGCGCAGTTGTGCGCGCACGTGGGGCGAGGCAAACAGATGGAACTGGATGCCGGTGCCGGGCGGGCAGTTGGCGTAGAGCGAGACCAGCACCTCGGCCATGCGCTCGTCGGCGCCCGACTGCGGCATGACTTCGAGCATGAAGCCCAGGCTGTCGCGATTGACGAAGAGCTTCTCCGCCGCGAGGTACGCGGAATACGGGAGCCAGCTCGCGAACTGCTCTGCAGGGGTGTCGGCTGGCGTACCGAATCCGAACAGCGGGGCGGGGCGCACCGGGCCGCGTACAGGGGTGTCGAGGGTCTGCATCGTGACCTCACTGTGGCGAGAGCGGTTGCGCGGGCGACGGCATGGGCGATGGTCCTGGCGCCGCTGGGCGCTGCAGGGGCGAGAGATCGGTTGCCTGCCCCGCCTCCGCGGGGGCGGAGCTCGAGCCGGCCGCGCTGGCCGGTGGCGGCCGCAGCGGGGCGTAGCGGTCCCGGATCTGGCGCTGCACGTGCTCGATGAGCCAGCGGCCGTTGTCCACCCGCACATACACATAGCCCTGGTCGTAGAGGTCGCCGTCGGCATCCTCCCAGGGCTTGGTCCACAGGCGCAGCAGCCGGGTCTGGGAGCGCAGGGGAGAGGGTTCCCAGGCAGCGCCGGGATCGCCGCTGGAGGCGGCCGGCAGCGCAGAGGCGGTACGCGGCGCGACGCGGGCGGGCGCGGCATGCGCGTCCTTCCCCGCGTCGCCATCGCCGCGCGTCGAAGCCTTGGCGCGCTGGCCCGGGAGGTTGTTTTGCAGCGCGTTGGCGTAGGTGCCCGACACCGAATCGCAAGTGACGCCGTCGGGCGCCTTGCAGGCGTACCTGGAGTCGCCGCCGAGTCCCGACATGCTGACGCAGCCGACCAGGGGGATGCAGGCACAGCCCAGGGCCAGGAGGCGGGACGCGGCCCTCATGGCTGCTTCTCCCCGGCCACCTGCGCCGCGCGCGCCTGCAGGACGGCTCGACCGACATAGCCCTCGGTGCGGCTGCCGTCGGCCCAGATCAGGGTCGGCGTGCCCTGGATGCCGAGTTGGCGCGCCAGCGCGAGATTGCGTCCGATCGGGTGGTCGCAGGGCGGACCGGCATGCAGCAGGCTGCCGTCGCCTTGCAGCATCAGCCGTTCCCAGGCCTGGCGCCGGTCGCCGGCGCACCACACCGCGATGGGCTTGGCCTCGCCCTGGAACGGCAGCAGGAAGGTGTAGATCGTGACGTCGTCGAGGCCGGCGAGTTCAGGCTCCAGCTGCTTGCAGTACGGGCAGTTCGGGTCGCTGAAGACGGCGATCTGACGGCGGCCATTGCCGCGCACGGTCTTGATCGCGTCGCCGAACGGAAGCTGGTCGAAGCGCACGGGCGCGGCTGGGGCTGCCTCGGCGGTGGCGCCGATTGCATTGGCCTGGGCCAGCTTGGGTCCGGTGATGTCGCGCATCGTCTGCACGTCGAACAAGCGGCCGAACAGAAAGTAGCGCGGATTGTTCGCGGCGACGTAGGCCACGTTGCCGTTCATCCAGACTTCGTAGATTCCCTCGACCGGCGAGCGCGCGACCTCGGTGAACTGCGTGCCGGGGTGGGCCTTGCGCAGCGCCCCCAACAGACGGGTCTCGTCGAGCGTGGCCGCATGCACGTCCAAGGCGGCGGCCAGCAGGCTCGCCACCAGCGCGGCCACGACGACGCGGCCACGCAGCGGATCAATAGTGGGTGTCATCGGTGGGCTCCAGGTAACGGGTTTCGGGATCGGCTGGATGGCGGCGCAGGGCGGTGTCGCCGTTGGCTGCCGTCATCGGCACGTCGATGCGCACGCCCTTGGTGATCACCACGTCGATCTCGCGGCCGGCATCCACCTCGATGACCGGGAAGGTGCTCTCGGCCAGCTTGATGTAGTACTGCGCGAGCCGGTCCAGGGCCTTGCCGACGCCACTGCCGAGCCCGGCGCGGTAGGCATCGGTGCCCGAAGCGGTGGCGATGGAGCCGAGCGGCGAGGTGCTGTAGCTCGTCGACGCGTTCGACACACCTTGGCCGATGCCGCTGACCACGCCGGCGAGCAGGGCGTTGGCGAGCATCTGCCCCTGCTTGGTGACCAGGCGCCCGCGCATGCCGACCTTGCCGTCCTCGCCGTAGACCGAGCCCTGGATCCGTACCTCGAGGGTGGCGCCATCGGCGCGCACGCAGGACAGGTTCTCGGTGCGCAGGTAGGCGCGTTCGGAGCTGATGTCGCCATAGCCGGCGGCGATGACGAAGCAGTCGCGGTATTCGCCGCGGAACTGGTTGGGCAGGACGCTGTTGTCCGACAGGCGGATCAGGACCGGGTGCGGATTGGCCTGCGACTGGCCGCCCGTCGGCGCATCGAGACCGCCGAGCAAGGTGCCGCGCGTGAAGCTCACTGGCAGGAAGGTCGATATCGTCTTCGTGGCGGCCGCGGTGGAGGACGCTCCATCCGGTGCCGCGCCACCGCTGACACTGGCGGCGGGAGTACCCGGTGTCCCGCGCTCGGCCAGCGAGACACGGACGACGGTCGGTGCCGGAGGTGCCGGTGGCGCGAAGGCCGGGCTGCCTGGCGGCATGCCGAGGGCGGCACTGCCATCAGGGGAGCGCAAAGGTGGCGGAGGCAAGCCGGTGGCCGGAGGCATGGCCGCGGG
>NZ_JARJLM010000183.1 GCF_029335485.1 Cupriavidus basilensis | reverse complement strand
GTGAGGGCTGGCGACGCGATGGCCGGTTCAGCCGGGCGCGGTCAGCCCGCGCTCGACGGCGTAGACGGCGATCTGCACGCGGCTCGTCAGGTTGAGCTTCTTGAGGATATTCTGCACATGGATCTTGACGGTGCTTTCCGCCACGCCCAGCTCGCGCGCGATCTCCTTGTTGCTCTCGCCGCGCGTGAGGCCGCGCACGATCTCGTGTTCGCGCGAGGTAAGCCGGGGCTCGTCGCTCACGCTTGCCGCCGTTGCCACGGGAGGGTTGGTGGGCGCACGGAACTGCGCGACAAGCTTTGCCGTCATGCTGTGAGAGATGACCGCCTCTCCCGCCGCGGCGCGGCGGATGGCGCTGGTCAGGGTTTCCGCTTCGATATTCTTCAGCAGATAGCCCCGGGCGCCGCTGCGAAGCGCGGCCGCCAGTTCTTCGGCTTCCTCCGACACGGTGAGCATCACCACGACGCTGTCGGGCAGGTCTTCCACCAGTAGCTGCAGGGTTTCAAGCCCCGACAGGCCGGGCATGTTCAGGTCCAGCAGGATCACATCGGGCCGGTGCTGCTTGGCTCGCTTGACGCCCTCCACGCCATCGGACGCCTCGTCGACGATCTCGAAGTCGGTCTGGCGCGCCAGCAGGGCACGCACGCCCGAGCGAAACAGGGAGTGGTCGTCTATCAGGAGGATGCGGATGGTCATGATATTCACCTATAAAAGTATGCTGGCGAGCCCGTTCGGTGGCCGTGCCGTGTTCACTACCGCGGCAGGATGAGCTCGACCCGCGTGCCCGTGCCCCGCGCGGCCACGATCCGCAGGCTCGCCGACAGCCGGGCCGCCCGCTCGCGCATGATGTGCAATCCCACGTGGGATTGGTCGTCGCCCGCCGGCTCGGCAGGGTCGAAGCCGTCGCCATCGTCCTCCACGATCATGCTGAAGGTGCGTCCATTGCGCACGATGACGCTGGCGTACCCCGCACGCGCATGCTTTCGTACATTGGAAAGGGCCTCCTGCAGGATGAACAGCACCTGCAGTTGCTGCTCGGGCTGCAGGGGCGGCCCGCCCTGAGCGTCATTGAACACCAGGGCGAGCTCCGTGCTGCTCTGGCGCCGGAAGCGTGCCACGGTGTCTTCCACTGCCTGGCGCAACGCGCCATGCGCAAGCTTGCTGCGGAAGTTGAGCAGGAGTTCGCGCACATCCTGATAGCTTTCCTCCACACCGCAGCGCAATAGCGGCACGATGGTTCGGGTCTCGTCCATATCGTTGCGCGAGACGGCGTCTTCCAGCAACTGCACCTGCAGGTTCAGGTAGTTAAGCCCCTGGGCAATGCTGTCATGCAGGCCCTGGGCCACCAGGTTGCGCTCCTCCACCACCGCCAGCTGGCGCGCGGTCTCCGACAGGTGCAGGTGGTCCAGGGCTACGCCGATATGCTGTCCGAACGTCTCGAGCAGGCGGATGTCCGAAGCCGGCAGCTGCATGGGGTTGCGAAAGTGCAGGGAGAAGGTGCCCATCACCGCGCGCTGCGTCTCTATGCGAAACACCGCAAGCCCCGGGAAGCCTTCCCTGGCGCAGCCGAAACGCTCACCGGACGCTGGCCGGCCGGCCGAGAGCGCAGGGCCTTTGTTGAGATCTTCGATCAGCACGACCGTTTCGCTAGCCGCTTCGCCACAGAAACACGCATCCGCCTTCATGCAGTGCTCGGCCTCTTCCAGGTCCGCCGAGAGGCCGGCCGATACCAGCAGATGAAGCTGGTTGTGGTCTGCGTCGATCATGCGCACGCTGCCGCCGTCGGCATCGAACTGTTTCATCACGCGCTGCAGGAAGCCGCGGCAAAGCGCCTCACTGTCGTTTGGCATGTTGAGGAAGGCGGCCATGTCGTAGAGCGCCGCGAGATCGCGGTTGTGCCGCGCCAGCTCAGCGGTTTTCTGTGCCACGCGTGCTTCCAGATCCTGGTACAGCCCCTGCAGCTCGCCTGCCATCTGGTTAAAGCCTTTCGCCAGCATGCCGAATTCATCGCTGGTTTCCACCGGCAGCCGCAGCGAGAACTCCCGCGCGGCCATGCGGTGCAAACCGTCCTGCAAGCGTATGACCGGAAGGATGATCCAGATATAGAGCAGGTAGATGACGGCCACCGTGCCCATGCAGGCCATCGCCGCGAGCCCCGCCTGCGACAGGCGCAGCAAGGTGGTCTTCATGGCGTTTTCCTGCTCGATCATGCTGACCAGGCGATTGACCTGATCCACGAACGACGTCAGCGCCGACGGGTAGGAGGGAGACGTGCCGTTCGCGGCGGACAGGTCGGCGAGGGCGAGCGGCTTGATGCGCTGGTTCCAGTCACGGTCTACCCGGTCAAGCTGTGCGTGGATACCGGGGTCATCCGGCAGGAACAATGGGCGCGCCGGATCGCCCTGGCGCAGGCGTGCCAGGGTGGTATCCACTCCGGTGAGCTGGGCATCCAGTTGATGGCTCGCGCCGGCACGCGCCCTGGCGAGTTCGATGGCCACGCGATTGGCACGCATGCGCAGGCTGCCTGCATCGTTGATGGCGGCGCCCGCGCCTTCGAGTTGCCATGACAACCACAGCGTCCCGGAGATCATGGTCAGCACGATCAGGAGCGCGCCCAGCGAGAGCGAGACGATCCGCGTCGACAGGCGGTGGCGCAAACCTGGCAACTCTGCCTGGCTACGCGGCGGG
>NZ_JARJLM010000182.1 GCF_029335485.1 Cupriavidus basilensis | reverse complement strand
GCCATCCTCTCGTACATCATGTGCAAGGCGATGAACCGCTCCTTCTTCAACGTGCTGCTCGGCGGCTTCGGCGGCGCGCCCGCGGCGGCCACTGCCGGCGGCCAGGCGCAGCGCAACGTCAAGTCCGGCTCGGCCGACGACGCGGCCTTCCTGATGGGCAATGCCGAGACCGTGATCATCGTGCCGGGCTATGGCCTGGCGGTGGCGCGGGCGCAGCATGCGCTCAAGGAACTCACCGAGAAGCTGGTCGAGCGGGGCGTGACGGTGAAGTACGCCATCCACCCGGTGGCGGGCCGCATGCCGGGCCACATGAACGTGCTGCTGGCCGAAGCCGAGGTGCCTTACGACCAGGTCTTCGAGATGGAAGACATCAACAGCGAGTTCGGCCAGGCGGACGTGGTGCTGGTGCTGGGCGCCAACGACGTGGTGAACCCGGCCGCCAAGACCGACCCCGCCTCGCCGATCGCCGGCATGCCGATCCTGGAGGCCTACAAGGCCAAGACCATCATCGTGAACAAGCGTTCGATGGCGGCGGGCTACGCCGGCCTGGACAACGAACTGTTCTACATGGACAAGACCATGATGGTGTTCGGCGACGCCAAGAAGGTGGTCGAGGAAATGGGCAAGGCGGCCTGATGCGCCGGACTGGGCTACTATCACATAAAGTGAAGCCTCTGTAAGACGGTCAGGGAGTTGGCCGCGACTTTTTCTGTTTTCGCAGCGTGGAAGAACCGACCTGAAACGCTGCACCTTCGATCAATTGACCATGCCGTGCCTATTGCGCATGGCTGGCTCTTTCCTCGAGTGCCCTATGGACTACACTCCGATCAAGTCCCTGCTGATTGCCAACCGTTCCGAGATCTCGATCCGCGTGATGCGCGCGGCCGCCGAGATGAACGTGCGCACCGTGGCGATCTATTCGAAGGAAGACCGCCTTGCGCTCCATCGCTTCAAGGCTGACGAGAGCTACCTGGTCGGCGAAGGCAAGAAGCCTCTGGCGGCTTATCTCGATATCGACGACATCCTGCGCATTGCCCGGAAGGCGAAGGTCGATGCCATCCATCCGGGCTATGGCTTCCTCTCCGAAAACCCGGACTTCGCGCAGGCTGTGATCGACGCGGGAATCCGCTGGATCGGCCCGTCGCCCGAGGTCATGCGCAAGCTTGGCAACAAAGTGGCAGCGCGCAACGCGGCGATCGAGGCGGGCGTGCCGGTGATGCCGGCTACCGATCCGCTGCCGCATGACCTGGAGACGTGCAAGCGCCTGGCCGCCGGCATCGGCTATCCGCTGATGCTCAAGGCAAGCTGGGGTGGTGGCGGCCGCGGCATGCGGGTCCTGGAAAGCGAGCAGGATCTTGAGGGGGCGCTGGCCGCGGCGCGGCGCGAGGCGCTGGCCGCGTTCGGCAACGACGAGGTGTATGTCGAAAAGCTGGTGCGCAATGCGCGCCACGTCGAAGTGCAGGTGCTCGGCGACACGCACGGCAACCTCGTGCATCTCTATGAGCGCGACTGTACCGTGCAGCGGCGCAACCAGAAGGTGGTCGAGCGCGCGCCCGCGCCATACCTCGACGATGCCGGCCGGGCCGCGCTGTGCGAATCGGCCCTGCGGCTGATGCGCGCGGTCGGCTACACGCATGCCGGCACGGTCGAATTCCTGATGGATGCCGACTCCGGCCAGTTCTACTTCATCGAAGTCAATCCGCGCATCCAGGTCGAGCACACGGTCACGGAGATGGTCACCGGGATCGACATCGTCAAGGCGCAGATCCGCGTGACCGAAGGCGGCCATATCGGCATGACCGAGAACACGCGTAATGAAAACGGCGAGATCGTCGTGCGCGCCGCGGGCGTGCCGGTGCAGGAAGCGATTGCGCTGAACGGTCATGCGCTGCAATGCCGGATCACCACCGAGGACCCGGAGAACGGCTTCCTGCCGGACTATGGCCGCCTCACCGCCTACCGCAGCGCGGCCGGCTTCGGTGTGCGCCTGGATGCCGGCACCGCATATGGCGGCGCGGTGATCACGCCGTACTACGATTCGCTGCTGGTCAAGGTCACCACCTGGGCGCCGACCGCGCCCGAATCGATCCGGCGCATGGACCGTGCGCTGCGCGAGTTCCGCATCCGCGGCGTCGCGTCCAACCTGCAGTTCCTCGAGAACGTCATCAACCATCCCGCGTTCCGCTCCGGCGACGTCACCACGCGCTTTATCGACCTGACGCCGGAACTGCTGGCGTTTACCAAGCGCCTGGACCGCGCCACCAAGCTGCTGCGGTACCTGGGCGAGGTCAGCGTCAACGGGCACCCGGAGATGAGCGGCCGCACGTTGCCATCGCTGCCGCTGCCCGCACCGGTGCTGCCCGCCGTCGACACCAGCGGCGCGCTGCCCTACGGTACGCGCGACCGGCTGCGCGATCTGGGCGGGGAGAAGTTTTCGCGCTGGATGCTGGAGCAGAAGCAGGTGCTGCTGACGGACATCACCATGCGCGACGCGCACCAGTCGCTGTTCGCCACGCGCATGCGCACCGCCGACATGCTGCCGATCGCGCCGTTCTATGCGCGCGAGCTGTCTCAGCTGTTCTCGCTGGAGTGCTGGGGCGGCGCCACCTTCGACGTGGCACTGCGCTTCCTCAAGGAAGACCCATGGCAGCGCCTTGAGCAACTGCGCGAGCGCGTGCCCAACGTGCTGTTCCAGATGCTGCTGCGTGGATCCAACGCGGTCGGCTACACCAACTATGCCGACAACGTGGTGCGCTTCTTCGTGCGCCAGGCCGCCAGCGCCGGCGTGGATGTGTTCCGCGTGTTCGATTCGCTGAACTGGGTGCGCAATATGCGTGTCGCGATCGATGCCGTCGGCGAAAGCGGCATGCTGTGCGAAGGCGCGATCTGCTATACCGGCGACCTGTTCGACAAGTCGCGCGCCAAGTACGACCTGAAGTACTACGTCGGCATCGCGCGCGAGCTGCAGCAGGCCGGCGTGCATGTGCTGGGCATCAAGGACATGGCAGGCATCTGCCGTCCGCAGGCGGCCGCGGCGCTGGTCAAGGCGCTCAAGGAAGAGACCGGGCTGCCTGTGCATTTCCATACCCACGACACCAGCGGCATCTCGGCCGCTTCGGCACTGGCCGCGATCGAGGCCGGCTGCGATGCGGTCGACGGCGCGCTCGACGCCATGAGCGGGCTGACCTCGCAACCCAACCTGTCGAGCATCGCCGCGGCCCTGGCCGGCAGCGAGCGCGATCCCGGCCTCAGCCTGGAGCGCCTGCACGAAGCGTCGATGTACTGGGAGGGGGTGCGCCGCTACTACGCACCGTTCGAATCCGAAATCCGCGCCGGGACCGCCGACGTGTACCGCCACGAGATGCCCGGCGGCCAGTACACCAACCTGCGCGAGCAGGCGCGCTCGCTCGGCATCGAGCATCGCTGGACCGAGGTGTCGCGCGCCTACGCCGAGGTCAACCAGATGTTCGGCGACATCGTCAAGGTGACGCCGACGTCCAAGGTGGTCGGCGACCTGGCATTGATGATGGTGGCCAACGACCTGAGCGCCGCCGACGTGTGCGATCCGGCCAAGGAAATCGCTTTCCCTGAATCGGTGGTGTCGCTGTTCAAGGGCGAACTGGGCTTTCCGCCCGACGGCTTCCCCGCGGCACTGTCGCGCAAGGTGCTGCGCGGCGAGCCGCCAGCGCCGTACCGGCCCGGCGACCAGATCCCGCCGGTCGATCTCGACGCGGCGCGCGCCGCGGGCGAAGCCGCATGCGAACAGCCGCTTGACGACCGCCAGCTGGCTTCGTACCTGATGTACCCGAAGCAGGCCGGCGAGTACCACGCGCATGTGCGCACCTACAGCGATACCTCGATGGTACCGACGCCAGCATACCTGTACGGCCTGCAGCCGCAGGAAGAAGTGGCCATCGACATCGCCGCCGGCAAGACCCTGCTGGTCTCGCTGCAAGGCACGCACCCCGACGCCGAGGAGGGTCTGATCAAGGTCCAGTTCGAGCTGAACGGGCAGTCGCGCACCGCGCTGGTCGAGCAGCGCAGCACCACGCAAGCGGCCGCGGCGCGCCACAGCCGGCCGGTTGCCGAGCCCGAGAACCCACTGCATGTCGCCGCGCCCATGCCTGGCTCGATCGTGACGGTGGCGGTGCAGCCGGGCCAGCGCGTGGCCGCGGGCACGACGCTGCTGGCGCTGGAGGCGATGAAGATGGAGACCCATATCGCGGCGGACCGGGACTGCGAGATTGCGGCGGTGCATGTTCAGCAGGGGGATCGTGTGGCGGCGAAGGATTTGCTGATCGAACTGAAGAGCGCGGATTGACACCGGGTATGGGGCGAGCGTTCAGCTGACTCCAATGTACTGGCCGCTTGCCTTTTCGCAGTTGTTCTTGACTGTGCCTCACGCTATCCACGAGGCATGCAACCATGAAAGCGGGCTGATCGTGGATGCAGTCCCGCAAGAGGGCTGTGAAGGCGATGCGGCAGGAACTGCATCGCCACAGTGTGTTGCACTGGAACCGATAAACCGATAGAGCGGGGCGTGCGTCGGCTCGCATCCACGATGCAGGGAGACCACTTCTCATCACGAAAAGAGGCTTGCAAAAAGCGTCGGGGCCGTGCGTGAACGGGAATCAGGGGCTGGTTTGTGAGCCGCTCAAACACTTTGGTATGATCCTGCTTATCTATATCACATGAAATGTGCAACCGGTTGCCCCGGCTTGCGCGATCGTCAAACAGGATTCTGAACGTGGGCACGCAATTTGACGCCGGCAGCGCTATTGGTGGCGTGCTGTACAAAGATGTTAAACATGCAATCCTTGCCGCGCTTGCGGCGGGGGAGTGGAAAGCGGGCGAAGTCATTCCATCCGAGCGCAAGCTGACCGACCGATTCGGTGTTTCGATCGGTACTCTGCGCAAGGCGATTGACGAACTGGTGGCAGAGAACATCATGATTCGCCATCAGGGCCGAGGCACGTTTGTAGCAACTCACCGTCAGGAAGACCACTTCTTCCGGTTCTTCCGGATTGTTCGACAGGATGGGCATCGCGAGTATCCCCGCGTGCGCCTGGCAAGGTTTCGCCGGGCGAAGGCCGACCAGGAGGAGGCCACCGCTTTGGCTATCGCGGTCGGGGATCCCGTGTTCCGGTTCACCAATGTCCTCTCGCTGGAAGGGAAACCTGTGATGATCGATGCCATTACGGTCCCGGAAGCACGCTTCAAGAGCCTGACCGAAAAGCAGCTGCGCGAGCGGCCGAATACGCTTTACAACTTCTACCAGGACATCTTTGGCATCAATGTCATTCGCATCGAGGAACATTTGCGGTCCGCATTGGCGAACGAGGATGACCACACGTTGCTAGGGGTTCCGGTTGGCAGTCCACTACTGAAGATACTGAGGATTGCGTCTTCATTCCATGACGAACGCATCGAGTATCGCGTTTCTCGCCTCGACACGACTTGCCACGAGTTTGCCCTGTCCCAACCGTAGGCTGAATCAACGAGACGTGGCCCGCGCACGGACGGAACGCAAGAACCCGCTTCAGCGATCGGCGAGCCCGGCGTTGCGGATCAGCGTACCATACGATCTGGCTTCGGTAGCCACGACCGATTCAAAGGCCGCCCCGTCCCGATATGGGCTACCGAGCACATGCCCGTTCACTGTACGGCCATACATCGAGTCGTCCGTGTCGTGGTACTTCTTGCGGGTGGCCTCGATCGAACCCATGAAGCGCGGATCCTGCGGGCGCTCATGGCTGTTCATGAACATCGCGACGTCCCAGGCATCCTGCTCGCTGAGCGTACCGCCCTTGCCCAGTGGCATGTTGGTCTGGATGAAACCGGCCGCGTTGGCAAGCTGATGCATGCCCGCGCCCCAGTTGAAGGACTTCGGACCCCAAAGCGGCGGAAATACCTGGATATTCCCCGTGCGCTGCCCTTGACCGTCGGTGCCGTGGCATAGCGCGCAGTTTTGCATGTAGACCTTTTCGCCGCGTGCGTAGTCGGGCTGAGCGGCTTTCTTGAGCTTGGGATAGCCGCTGCCGGGCATGGGTTTTCCGACTGGCGCGCCCGTGGCAAGCCAGAAGGCGTAGGTCTGCAGCGCGGTCATGATCTCATCGTCCTGCAGTGGCGCCTTTCCGTTCATGCTGAACGCGAAGCAGCCCTGGATGCGCGAGGCCAGCGTGTCGACCTTGCCTGTCTTGCTTCGGTAGGCCGGGTAGTGCACGAAGGCGGCCCACAGCGGCGCGGAGTCGGGCTTGCGGCCGCCGTCGAGGTGGCAGTTGACGCAGTTGAGGTCGTTACCCACGTAGCGGGGGGCGTACTTGCCTGTCTCCTTGAAAATCCTTTCGCCCAAACGAATCATCTTGCCGTAGTCCCCTTCGGGAAGGCTATCTTCGGCGGGCGGGGCAAAGGCGGTGGTGACGGCTTGCACCTTCGCCGCGGCAGGTGCTGTCGATAGTGCCACGGCTACCTCGGTGGTGGTCGTGGCAGAGACGTTCTCCGAATGGTCACCGGCCAACGGCGCATCCAGGAGACGATTGAACATCACGTTCGCGCCGATTACCACGCCCAGTACCACAGTAACGACGGCACCGGCGAAGACGGCCAGACTGTTGATGCGTCGCTTCGGTGCGGCATCGTCGTGTCGCGGCTGCGTGTTCATGGCCGGGCTCCTTTAGTGTTGTTCTGTAAGGCATTGCCGGTGCCTTGGACAGGAGCCTGTGCCGGCACAGTGGCCAGTGCTGAGTAGTACGCGGCTACGGCATCGACATCCTTGTCGGACAGCTTGCTGGCAACGGCCGGCATCAGGCCCAGAGGGCCTGGCGGCCGGGTGCCGGCCTTCCAGGCTTGCAGCTGTTGGGTGACGTAGGCCACCGAGAGGCCCGCCAGTGGCGGGAACTGTGCGCCGACGCCGGATCCACTTGGCCCATGGCATTGCGCGCAGGCAGGGAGGTTGTCGGACCAGCGTCCGCGCGTGGCGAGCCAGGCGCCGGCGTCGGAGCGTGTTACCGAAGGCGCCTCGACAGCGCTAGGCGGTGCCCCAAGGGGCGCTGGCAATTGGCTGTAGTACATCGCGAGTGCGATACGCTCGGTGGCCGAAAGCTTCTGCGCAAAGGGCTGCATGATGGGGTTCTTGCGACGGCCGTCGGCGAAAGCGTCAAGCTGCGCCTGCAGGTAAGCCTGGCCGGTGCCAGCCAAGCGAGGGAAGGCAGCATTGCCAGCGCCCTGCGCTCCATGGCAACTGACGCAGGCTGCGACGCCTTGCAAGGTACCCTGGGTGGCAATCTGCTGCCCCTGGGCGATAGTGGCCTGCTGTGCCAGTGCCGGTGCGGCGAACGCGGCGGTCAGCAGCAGCACCGCGCGAAACTTAGGCGCGCACATAGAACCAACCTTCGCTCTGCATCCTCGCCAGCGCGAGCACGGCGCCTTCCGGCAGCACGGTCAAGGGCGCCCGCGCTTCCCGGGCGATCTTGGTCAGCGTGTTGGGGCAGATCAGGGTGAGCGGGTCGGCCAAGGCGTCGGGCGCGTCCAGCGCGGCCGCCACCGCCTCGGCATTCGCAACGATGCGAACTGTCGCTTGCGGTGCGTCCTTGGTCAGATTGACGGCGTTGCTGCGTGCGCGGGCTAGCGCGTTGGCGGTGGGCGCATGCAAGAGGATGCGCGCGCCGTGGATGTGGTCTTCCATTTTTTTCTCCTCGTGTGTGGATCCGCCAAGCTGGCGGCGGGATTCAGCCGCCGCTGATCTGCCGCGCAGCATCCTTCAGTGCGCTCTGCAGCATTTCCTCGATGCTTGGGTGGTAGTACGGCACCGCAAGCAGCCCGTTGACGGTTTCGCCGCGCTGGATGGCCCAGGCCAGCAGATGCGCCAGGTGCTCGCCATGGATGGCGATCAGGCTGGCGCCACGCAGCGTGCCGTCGACGCGGTCGGCGTAAACGCGTACCAGGTTGCCTTCGGCGCCGAGGATGCGCGATCGGCCGTTGCCCGAGCCCTGTGCCGTGCCGATCACCGTGCGGGTCATATCCAGCCTGTCGAAGGACTCGCCCACGGAGGCGATGTCGGGGTCGCTGAAGACGATGGACAGCGGGACGTGCCGAGCCGGCGGCATCCCAGCGTTCCCATCCAGCATTTGCAATGCGCCACGCGCCGCGATCAGTCCTTCGTCGGCGGCTTCGTGCAGCAGTGGCCGGTCGGCCGCGACGTCGCCGGCCAGGAAGACGCACGAGGTGCCGGCGCGCAGCGTGTACGGATCCAAGGCCGGGCGGCCGTGCGC
Organism: Cupriavidus basilensis; assembly: GCF_029335485.1. Lineage (GTDB taxonomy): Bacteria > Pseudomonadota > Gammaproteobacteria > Burkholderiales > Burkholderiaceae > Cupriavidus > Cupriavidus basilensis_E. The sequence continues at coordinate 16,661 of NZ_JARJLM010000182.1, read as the reverse complement.
ATCCGACGGGATGCCGGCTTGAACGAGGTCGAGCGCTTCGAGATTGGGGCGCCTGCCGAGCGCGGCAAGGACCATGTCGACGTTCTCGGCCTCATTGCCGCTTCGCAGCACGATGGACTCGCCATCGGCCAGCGCTTCGACTGGCCGTCCCAGCCACATCGTGAGCTCGCTGCCGAAGCGTTGGATAGCCCGCGCGTCCACCTCAGGGTCTGCGATGCCGGCCAGCGTGGCTTTGAGGTCGCCAGCGACGACGCGCACGCCGAGCCGTGCCAGCGCCAGGCCCATTTCCAGCCCGATGACACCCAAGCCCATGATGCCGATGCGGCGCGGAAGCTCCTCGAGGTCGAACAACGTATCGGTCGTAAGCAGGCGACCGCCCAGCGCTGTGATTGCCGCGGGTACGACGGGACGGGAGCCGGTGGCCACGATGAAGGCGCGGGCGTTCACACGCCGGCCGTCCACATCGAGGGTTCGACGGTCGACGAACCGCGCCGTACCCATCAATAGACGGTCGCCGGCTGCGGTCACCGTGCGCTGGGCGGCGCCTGCCGCCAGCATGTCGCGGGTGGCGCGCGCCTCGCGCCACAGGTCGTCTGGCGAAACAGTGCCGGCAGGGGCCTTGGCTCCGTTCAACAGTTCGCGCAGGGTAGCCCAGCGTTGGCCGGCGTGCAGCGCGGCCTTGGAGGGCATGCAGCCCACGCGTGCGCAGGTGCTCCCTAGCGGGCCGTGGTCGATCAGTAGGGCGGATTTTCCTGTGCGGGTGACCTCATGGAAGGCGGTGAGCCCGGCGGTTCCGGCGCCGATGATTGCAACGTCGGTGGTAAGTGGGGGGGGCATGGAGAGTTCCTTGGAGGCTTATGGTGCGACAGTGTTCAGCGTGGGCCCATGATCTCGGCCAATGCCTGGTCGGGCACGCCGGTGCGCATCTGCACCGCGCCCTTGGAATCGCGCCAGACCACCGCTGGGGTGGCCCGCAAGCCTAGGTCGGTCATGAGCTTCTCGTTGCCATCGAGCTGCGCTTGCACTGCCGGCGGGATGAGGGACAGGGGCCGGATGCCTTCGTCGCCGAGTGGGCGCGGGCGGCCCGAGGCCAAGCCCTTGGCGGTGGCTGCCGACTGCGCGCGCTCATAGGCGGCCAATGTCGCTGCAGGGTTCTTGTCGGCCAGCAGGGCCGCTGCCTTGTTCGGGCTGGTTGGTGTGAGGATGCCGACGATGATGTGGCGCAGTTGCACCTTGCCCGCGTTCACCCAGGGGCGCGCGTCGGACCAGAACTTGTTGCAGTAGGGGCAGTTCGGGTCGGTGAAGACGTAGACGGTGCGCGGCGCTTTGTCAGAGCCATCAGCAACCGAGCGGCTGCCCTGCAGTTGACCCCATACGCCATCGGTCATCGGTTTGCTGACGGTCTTCTCCAGCACCGCACGATTGACGTCCTTGCCGTCAGCATCCAGGAGGGCTCCCGCAATCACGTGCTTGCCATCGGGCGTGGCGTACAGTGCGATCGGCTGCTGGCCCATGTAGCCAGCCCAGGCGGTGAGACCTCCCGGCGACGGGAAGGTGCCGACGACGGTGAGGCCCTGTTTCTCGAGCGCGCGCAAGGGGGAGGGGCGGTCCTGGGCCAGCGCGCACGACTGCGCAACCACACCCGCCGCGGTCACCGCCGCAGCGGCGATAGCCCAAAGGAGGCGGGGGCCGACGGGAGGGACACGGGGGACTGGCGTTGGCATGGTCATGGAATTGATGGTGGTTGGGAAGTTCGTTTGGAAGAGGGAGCGGCGAGTGCGGTCAGTCGCTGCGCCAGCGTGGCGTGCGACAGTTCGCCAATACGTTGGTCGACCAGGCGTCCCGATGCATCGAAGAAGAGGGTGGCCGGCAATGCTGACTGGCCGAATTGCGCACCCGCCTTGCCCTCGGGGTCGAGCAGCACATTGCGTAGTTCAAGGTTCCGGCTCGCCAGGAAATGTTGCACGGCGGCATAAGACTCGCCCTGGTTCAGGAAGACGAAGTGCAACTCGGGATGGTCGGCCTGGGCGTGCTGGAGCACGGGCATCTCACGCTGGCAGGGCGGGCACCACGTGGCCCAGAGATTAACCACCGTGGGCTTGCCTTCGAAGGACATCAGCGATGCGGTTCCGCCGTCGAAGGTGGAAAGCGTGATGGCCGGAAGCAGGATTTCGTCCTGCGGCAGCGCCAGAAGCGTGAACGATCCCACCATCCAGAAGACGCCGGCCGTGCCAATGGCCGCGAGTAGCGGCTTGCGAAGCGCAGGGCATGGCCGGATGAGTATCAGCGTATAGACCCAGGCCGCAATCAAGCCGGCTTGCGGATCCCAGCCACCATCGCGGATGTCCAGGATGCCCAGCGGTGCGCTGAAATAGGCGTCCCGGTACTGCCAGACGAAGGCAAGGCGTGCGAGCACGACGGCGACCAGCAACACGCGGATTATCTGCGGCTCCACATCCATGCCGACCTTACGGCCTATGCGCTTGCCGATGAACAAGCCCAGCGCGGCGGCGCTCAGGAGCACCAATAAGGCGAAGGGCAGGGCCAATGGACCGATCTGGAGCGTCGACCTCATGAGCGATCCCCTGAGACGCCCCCGTCGGCAGGACGGCGCTCCAGCAGGTCAGCCACCCCGAATTCGCCGACCAGGCGGGCGTCACGCCGCTCGCGGCCCTCTGCGTCGAACAGTATCACCGTCGGCGGGCCGAGTACCTGGTGCTGGCGCATTAGCGCACGCTGGTCGGCATCCCCAGCCGTCACGTCCGCGCGCAGCAGGACCACGCCAGCCAGGGCTTGACGCACCCGGGCATCCAAAAACACTTCGTGCTCGATCGTCTTGCAGGAGACACACCAGTCGGCCGAAAAATCCAGGAGCACCGGCCGACCTGCAGCCCGGGCGATGTCAAGCCGTGCCTGGAGAGCCTGCGGGCTACGGACGGTGTCGAAGGGCAACGAGGCCGGCTCGCCAGTGGCACCTGTGGGCGTTGCGGTAGATGCCGTTGCGAAGGCGAGTGGCCGCCAGGGATCACCACTGCCAGCCGCCGCGCCCAGCACCATGGCACAGCCCCAGAGTCCTGCCGTCAGCGCTACACTGCGCCCCAACAGGCGGGCGCCGGCGGCGGCCTGCGCAGCCAGGTGCGCGAGCGTCAGTGCGAAGCCGGCCAGCAGCGCGCCCCACAGGGCCAGCGCTAGCGGCGCGGGGACCACGCGCTGCACCATCCAGACAGCCGTACCCAGCAGCAGGAACCCGAAAGCGCCCTTGACCCGTTCCATCCAGGGGCCGGGCTTGGGCAGGCAGCGTGCGCCCAAGGTCGCGATGAGCAGCAGCGGCAGGCCCATACCGAGACCCAGTGCGAACAGCAGCACCGCTCCGGATGCGACATTTCCCGTCTGCGCAATGTAGAGGAGCGTGCCCGCAAGTGGTGCCGTCATGCAGGGACCGACCAGCAGCGCGGAGAGCAGGCCCAGCGCAGCCGCGCCCGCCAGGGTGCCGCCTTGGCGGCGCCGGCTCGCGCCATCGAGACGGTCGCGCACGAAGCCCGGCAACTGCAGCGTGAAGAAGCCGAACATCGCCGCCGCGAGCACCACGAACACGGCGCCGAAGGCGGTGACAGTCCAGCGATTCTGCAGCAGCGCTTGCAGGTTGGCGCCGGCCATTGCGGCGACTGCCCCCAGCAGTGCATAGGTCAGCGCCATCGGCAGCACGAAGGCCAGCGACAGCGCGAAGGCTCGCCTCGGAGGCGCCTGGCTACCGACCACGATGCCCGAGACGATGGGCACCATGGGCAGCACGCAGGGCGTGAAGGCCAGTGCGATGCCAAGCAGGAAGAATAGCGGCCCGCTCCAGGCCAGAGTTCGCTCGCCGATCAACTGGGTGATACGGCTGTCGCTGGCATCCGCTGCATCGAACAGCGACGCTTTCGCGGAGGCGGTGGCGGGAGCCGATAGCGCAGTCTCCGCGGAAGTGTTCATGGCGGCAGCACCGACAGCGATCCTGCGCGTCTGCGGTGGATAACACAGTCCGGCATCGGCGCAGCCTTGCCAGGTGACGACCAACTCCTGGGCGCCAGGCGCATGGATGGGAATAGTCACCGCATCGTGGTAAACCTCCGTCGCGCCAAAATTCGGGTCTTCTTTGCGGTCGCCGGAGGGTTTGTCGACGCTATTCAGGCTGCCCGAGGGCTTGGCAGCGACGCCGATGCGGTCTCGGTAGAGGTAGTAGCCCGGGGCAATCTTCCAATGCAGCCGGAGGTCGCCAGCAGCGGAGCGGGATAGCTCAGCAGTCAATGCAAAGGCTTCTTCGGGTTCCAGAAAGCCGTCGGCGGCGTATGCGGTCGCCATGAACATGCCCGTCAACTGGACAAGCAACACCAGCACCGTGAGAAGCGTCTGCCAGGCAGCGACCCGACGGGGCAGACGGGGCCAATGCGGTTGAGTACAGGTTGGGAGCGTCTCGGGCACGATGAAGAATTGCTAAACTATTGAGTTGGCCCATGGTGGTAGCTTGCGATTAAGGCAGCGTTAACGGTGCCTTCATCGTAGTTCGATAGCATTGGTTGCCGAACGCGATTCGGCGACGGGCCCCAAGGAGGTGACTGCCGTGCATGTTTTATTGATCGAGGACGACCCGCTGGTGGCCAGCGGCATCGTCGCTGGCCTGCGCTTGCATGGCCTCACGGTGGACCACGTGGGCACTGCCAGCCTGGGGCAATCTGCGCTGATGACATCACATTTCGATGTCTGCGTGCTTGACCTCGGGCTGCCGGACGAGGACGGGATGGTCGTGCTTGCGCGGTGGCGTGCCCGAGGAAGAGCGCTGCCGGTGCTGGTGCTGACCGCACGCGATGCGGTCGAGAATCGCGTCAAGGGGCTGCAGGCGGGGGCGGACGATTACCTGCTGAAGCCTTTCGACCTCGAGGAACTCGTGGCACGGCTGCAGGCCCTGCTGCGCCGTGCCTCAGGCCGCAGCGTGGACCGGATCGAGCATGGCGCGTTGACGTTCACGGCATCGACTGGAGAAGTCTTGCTGCGCGGGGAGCCAGTGGATCTGTCCCGGCGCGAATTGGCATTGCTGCGTGCATTGTTGCAGCATCCGCGCCAGATCCTCGCGGGCGACCAACTGCGCGACAGCCTCTACGGCTTCGAGCAGGAGGTCGAAAGCAACGCAGTCAACGTGCACATCCATAACCTGCGGCGCAAACTCGGTGCCAGCATTGTGGAGACTGTGCGAGGGCAGGGCTACCGGCTTGGCGAGGTGAGCGGCGAGCTGGAGCGATGAACTCGCAAGATCGAACCACCGAGGGGGCTCGGTAATGGCAGCAGAAGTAGGCTCCACCAGCCTGCGCGTGCGTTTGCTGGCCATCATCGGTGTGTCGCTCACCCTGCTGTGGAGCGCGGTGGCGATGTGGATGTTCCTGGACGTGCGCAATGAACTGCGTACCGCGCTGGATGATCGGCTGGCGGCGTCGGCGCGCATGGTGGCCGGGCTAGCGCTTCAGTTTCCGTCATCCGTGGCCCCTGCGGATGGGCGGGGCGGCTCGCCGCTCGACGTGATCGCACGCGACGGCCTGGCCTGCGAGGTCAGCCTGCTGCGAGGGGAAGTCATGACCCAGACCATGGCGCGCACTGCGGGCAGCCCCGGCCTTGCCGTCGCCTCGCCTGGGTACGGCACCCACCTATTCGGCGGCAAGCTCTGGCGTACCTATGTCCTTGAGCAGGGTGGGATTCGCATTGCCACGGCCGACCGGGTAGATGTACGCGAAGGCCTGCTGCGCGACATTGCCTTGTCGGCGGGTGTGCCCTTTGTTGTCGCCTTGGCAGGCAGTCTGCCGCTGTTGTGGTTCGGCATCGGCCGGGGGCTGGCTCCCATCGAGCGCGTGCGCGTTGCGCTGGCTCAGCACCGTCCCGACGATGCGATGCCGCTGTCTGAGACCGACACGCCGCCCGAACTGCGCCCACTGGTGAGCACCATCCACCGCTTGCTGGAGCGGGTCCAGGGGGCGATTGCCCGTGAGCGCCGCTTTACCGACGACGCCGCGCATGAACTGCGCACGCCGCTGACTGCGATCAAGACCCACCTGCAGGTAGCCGGGCTCGCTTCCACCAAGCCGCAGGCGGCAGGGATTCTAGCGGAAGCATTGTCCAATGCCGACCACGGCGTTCAGCGGCTGCAGGGCACGCTGGATCAGCTACTGCTGCTGGCGCGACTGGACGGACGGGTCGAACCGGGAAGCGTCGACTGTGTGGACGCGGGCTCGGCAGCCCGGCAGGCGGTGGAGGATGCAACGGCCACCCACAGCGCTGCAGGTCGGTTGGTGCTGGAGGAGGCCGGCCGGGGCGTGCCCTTTTCCGTTGCAATCCCAGAGGCCTTGCTGGTGTCGGCGCTACGTAATTTGCTCGACAACGCACTGCGGTATTCGCTCCCGTCCAGTATCGTTCAACTGAGAGTCGAACTTGCTGGCGATGACTTCGTTTGTTTCTGCGTGCTCGACGAGGGACCTGGATTGACTGACGCCGAATGCGTGCAGGCGGTCGAGCGCTTCTGGCGCCGCAGCGCGGGAACGCAGGGCAGCGGTCTGGGGTTATCGATTGTCCGTTCCATTGGCGATTGCTATGGCGGCGAGTTGCAGTTACGTCGCAGGGCCGAGCGTGGGCTCGAGGCCCGTCTGTTCATCCCGGCGCGCAGCACTGAGTCATGAGGGATCCAGAGGCCCCAACGCATCTTCGTAGCTGAGTTTCCCGTGGGGAGCGGGTGTTTGGAAGCGTGGGGCCTTCAATGATCTGTCTCAAGCGCGGTGTCGGAGCGGTACCGATGGGCAGGCTTGCTCATGGTCGTCTGCTGTCAAACGAACTAAAGATGGTACGAATTCGCTACTAAAGTTGACGCGGCGCAGCTGGTCGGCCTCGCCGGCGGAAAAGCCCGCGGCGAGCATGGCCACCTGCATCACCTGTCACAGGTGGTCCTGAGCCGTTCATCTGCACCCACACGCAACTCTTTGCCTGTGCACGCCGCCCGGGCTCTTTCAAGGGTAATCGTACCTTTCGTGGCAGATCTGGCGGTAGCCGCGCGCAGAATCGCCTGCAGAAAGGCTCTGCGGCTTGACGGTACTCACCCAATCGGAAGATCCGCAGTGCTGCCGGCAATGTGGACGTGGTGATCGTGCCGACCTCCGCGAACGGGCGCGGCACCGGCATCGTGCGCAGCGTGCCCGTGGTAGCGAGCGGCAGCACTGCCGTGTCGACCGCGGCCTTGCCGATCACCCTCCCGAGTTCGGTGTTCCGCACCGTTTCCGGAGCAGTCACCCCGGCCAGCGCACTGGCGACCATCCGCGCACTTCAATCGACGGGCGGCGGTACCTTCGAAATTGCATCGACTGCCGCGGCAAGCGATACGGGTGCCTACAGCTTGTTCCCGACCCAGGCTGCGCTGCCGGCCGGCACCCCTGTGGTGGGGACCTACCAGACCACGCTGCCAATTCCGCTGACGGCGGACGCTGCTGCGGCAGGCAAGTACGGCATCCAGGCCACGAGCGCCAGCGGGACAGTCAGCACGCAGCAGGTCAACGTGACCGTGGGCAACGTGATCCAGAATTTCGCATTCTGACGCGAAAGCAAGCCAGGATACCGGTACCGCCGGTGCCCGATTGAGACAAGGGAGAAGAAGAAATGAAATTCATTCTCGGCGCGGTGCTGGCTGGCACGCATGCGGCCGGCTGCACGGTCGATACGCCTGGTGTCGCGGTTCAGACACCTGCTGCGGTGGTCGTCGATCCAGGCCCGGGGCCGGGCTTCTGCCCACCGGGTCAGGCCAAGAAGGGGCGTTGCTGAGCAATTGAACCGCAGCCGGCTGCACCAGCAGTGTGTTTACCTAACTGAGGAGACTCTGATGAAAAAGACTCGCGTACTATCCTTGATCGCGGCGGCCGTCCTGGCGACGGGTTCGATGGCGGCCTTCGCCCAGCATGGCGGTGGTGGCATGGGCGGCGGGGCCAGAGGCGATTTTGGCGGCCGTTCGGACAGCCACATCAGCGGCAGCGGCCTGCGCAACTCCAACGGTCCGGACGCGGTAGACCGCGACAAGGGACGCGCGCGTGCGGAGGATCGGAGCGAAACGCATACCCGTACCTCCCACGGGAAGGCCCAGGGGCATCGCAAGCATTGATCGATATAAGGTGCGGGGCCCATGCTCAAGGCATGGGCTCTGAATGAATCGAGGTGTGCCGTATTTGTGATGGGATTCGGGCCACTTTGCGCTTCCTGAATACCCATAGGGTCCGATCTGGCGCGGATCTCGAATCTGCCGCACGTTCTGAAATTCCTTGTGTTGGCGAACTGATTTCTGGCACCGGTGAGAGCGAGGTGGCTTGGTCTGCGAGCAGCTCGGACGCATCCGGTGGAATCATCTTGTCGTCCTTGGCGATCAGGTACCAGCTCGGCTTGGCACGCCAGGCAGGCGAGATGACTTCACCAGCCAGCGCATCCACACCCCATCGCGGTCCTGCGGGAGCGCATCCTCCTTGTCCCTCAGACAGACATAAACCGGGCTTATCTTGCTGCCTCGCTCGGGAACCTTGGTTATCTCGACGAAGCGCGTGGCGTCTGGGACGAGCTCATCGCCATCAACCCGGCCTACTCGTTCGCAGATCAGATCGCTCGTATGCCCTTCAGGAATCCGGAGAATCTGGCCCGCATCGCGAACGGTCTGAACAGGGTTGGATTGCCGGCAAACTCCAACATTCTTCCCTGAGCACGGGTGATGCCGCTGCGAGCGACGGTTGGCACTCGGGGAAATGAGTTCGTGAATCGCCTTGCCGTCGCCTGTCAGTTGGAAAGCGAGTTCGCCACTAGCGAGGACAAGACTACTGCGTCGAACACCCGCTGACATGGCGGTACAAAAGGGGACTCGGAGAGGCGTCTTGCACGGGTCGAGAGAGGAGGGTGGGAGGAACGGAGCGGGAAAAGGCGAGGAGGAGACGCGGTATCCGAGGCGCTTCCCGGATACCGGCATGTCAGCGAATGGGCGCCGCAGAGAGCACCCGTCTGGCGGCACCTGTTACCGCGCGACGCCGTACCGCGCGGCGGGCTGGTCGCGCGAGAGATTAGGACCGAGCACGGCGCGGGCAGCCTCGAAGGCATGCCAGTCGGCAGCTTCGGGCAGCGACGGCACGGTAATCACCTCGCCCAGATCCAGCCCGGCCAGGGCGGCGTCCACCAGATCGTCGCCGCTCATGACGATGCCTTGCGGCAGGTTCTCGACCGGCTGGCCGGCGGTGTCCCAGAATTCGGTCCGGGTTGCGCCCGGCAGCACGGCCTGGATGCGCACGCCCTTGCCGGCAAGCTCGTGCTGCAGCGATTGGGTGAAGGCCAGCACGAACGCCTTCGAGCCGCCATACACGCCATTCAGGACCTCGGGCGCCACCGCGACGATCGAGGCGATGTTGATGATCGTGCCCTGGCCACGCGCGACGAAGGCTGGTGCGGCGGCATAGGTGAGGCGCGTCAGGGCGGTGACGTTGAGTTCGATCATTGCCTGCATCTTGTCGACATCCGATTGCAGTAGCGGCGCCGCGCCGCCAATACCGGCGTTGTTGACCAGCGTGGTGATGCTGGCGTCAGTGCGCAGCACGTCTTCGATGCGTCGTACATCGGCGGCCAGGCCAAGGTCTGCCGTCACAATCTCGACCGACCGGCCAGTCTCGTCCGTAACCCGGCGGGCCAGCGCTTCGAGTCGGTTGCGGCTGCGCGCCACCAGGATCAGGTCATGGCCACGGCGGGCCAGGCGGTCGGCATAGATGGCGCCGATGCCGGAAGACGCGCCGGTGATCAGTGCGGTGCCGGCGTACGAGTGTGTTGTCATGTCAGTTCTCCAGATTCAGCGTGGATGGGGGTTTTGGCAATCGGCGGTGGATCCGACGGCTGCGTGAAACGAAGATTAGGGACATAATGGCGTGACGCCAATGTCATAGATGCCACCTTTTCTGCCATCACCCGGCGAGTGCCTCTGATTCGCCATGGAGATCGATATGCATCACGTAGCCCTTGCCCTCTATCCCGGGTTTCAGGCATTGAATCTGGCGGTCTCGACGGTGCTGGAGTTCGCCAACCGGTCGCTCGGGGAGCCGCTGTACAAAGTTCACCTGCTGTCCGAGCATGGCGGGCCCGTGATGAGTTCGGGCGGCTTCGCCGTCAGTACAGAGCCGTTTGGCCGGCGCCGCTTCGATACGGTGCTGGTAGTGGGGGACAACGACGTTTTGCCCACGCCGCCCGCACTGGTGGGGTTCCTGCAGCGCGCGGCACGGACCTCGCGGCGCATTGGCGCGACCTGTACTGGCGCCTTCAACCTGGCGGAGGCAGGACTGCTGGATGGCCGTCGCGCCACGACGCACTGGTACTACGCGGAGCAACTGCGGCGGCGCTTCCCGGGCGTCGGGGTGGAGGAGGACCGTATCTTCATCATCGACGGCCCGGTCTGGACCTCGGCCGGCATGTCAGCCTGTATCGATCTGGCACTGGCGCTTGTGGAGAAAGACGCAGGCGCGGCGGTCGCGCGCGATGTGGCGAAGAAGCTTGTCGTGTATCACCGCCGGGCCGGCGGGCAGTCGCAATTCTCGGCGCTGCTGGACCTGGAACCCCGCTCGGACCGCATTCGTGCCGCGCTGGATTTCGCGCGACAGAACCTGCAACTGGAACTCTCGGTGGAACAACTGGCGGATGCGGCGCACCTGAGCCCGCGCCAGTTTGCCCGCGCATTCCGGGAGGAGACCGGGCAGACGCCCGCCAAGGCCGTGGAGCATCTGCGTGTGGAGGCGGCCAGGTTGATGATGGAAGCCGGCCGTCATACCATCGATGTGGTGGCGCGGGACACCGGATTTGGCGATCGCGAGCGCATGCGTCGTGCCTTTCTGCGGGCCTTTGGGCAACCGCCGCAGGCGATCCGGCGCATGGCGCGCGGCGACGAACTGCAGGCTGCATAGGGGGCGCGACGGCAGCCGGATCGGCGGGCGCATTGTGAAAGCCACGGAACAAGTGAAATGCGGTGGCCCACAATGATCTTGCGGCGATGGTTGTCCAGAATGCAAGGCATCCCCCGTGACGATACGTCATGCGGTTCTCGAATTCCCGCCCGATCCAATTGGAGACACCATGTCCATTCACGAACGACTCGCCGCGCGCGGCCTGGTGTTGCCGCCTCCCCCGCAGCCTCTGGGCAGCTATACAGCGGTCAGCCAGGCCGGGGATCTGCTGTTTATCTCGGGGCAGTTGCCGCTGCAGGATGGCAAGGTAGTCTGGCAGGGCCAGATCGGCACGGACCTGACCGTCGACCAGGGCAGGAGCGCGGCCGAACTGGCGGCGCTCAACGTGCTGGCACAGATCGACGCCCACCTGGATGGCTTCGGGCGCCTGGACCACATTGTCCGTGTCGACGGTCACATTGCCAGTGCGCCGGGCTGGTTTGAACAGCCGACGGTCCTCGACGGCGCATCCGATCTGTTCCGTGACGTGCTGGCGGAAAAGGCCGGCCACGCGCGGACCATTTCCTCCCACTTCCAGCAGCCGGGGAATGCGGCCGTGATTCTCGTTGTCATTGCCCAGATCCGGTCCGCATGAGCGCAGCGCTTCGCGCCGCTATGCCGAAAATTTCTCGACCAGGAAGTCGACGAACACCCGTACCCGGCGCGTGACATGGCGCGCGGACGGGTAAAGCAGCACAAAAGGCCGCGAACTGCCGCCGTAATTCTGCAATACCTCCACCAGTGCGCCATCGCGCAGGTCCTGTTCCACGACGAAGCGGTAGGTCTGGAACAGGCCGGCGCCGGCGCGCACCAGCGTTGCCCCGCCGAGAATATCCTCTGACACCGCATACCCGCCGGTCGTGGCGATCTCCGTCTCCTCTGCGTCGACCTGGAAGCTCCATGGGAGCTTGCGGCCGCTGCTTGGCCGCTCGAACTGGATGCACTCATGCTTGAGCAGGTCCTCCAATGATTGCGGCGTGCCGGCACGCCGGAGATACCCGGGTGTTGCCACGACAACCAGCTCGGCGTCTTCCAGTTTGCGGGCGATCAGGTTCGAGTCATCTGGCGCGCGTCCTCGCACCGAGAGGTCATAGGTGTCATCCGCGAAGTCGACGTTGCGGTTGCTGATGTGCACGTCGATGTCAACTTCCGGGTACTGCTTCCGGAATGCCGGCAGCACCGGCAGCACGCGATAGTGGGCGTAAGGGGTCGGCAGACTGATGCGCAGCCGCCCGGCGGGGGCCCCGTGCTGGCCGCTGATCTGCCGCTCCGCGTCCACCAGTTGCGCCAGCGCGCCACGGCTCTGCTCGAAGTACACCCGTCCCTCGTCGGTCAGGCGGATCTGCCGCGTGGTTCGCACAAACAGACGGACCCCAAGGCGTTCCTCCAGTCTCTGAACTGTGCGGCTGACTGCCGGCGGTGTCACGCCGGCGGCCACGGCGGCCGCGGTGAAACTGCCCAGCTCAGCCGCCAGGCAGAACAGCTCGATGCTGCCAAGCTGAAGGTCATCGAATTGCCGTTTCATGTCTTGTCGTTGGTGACCATGCGGCCGATAGGATCAAGCGATCCAAGAATCATATGTGTGGCATCGACGGAAGTCGATGCGGGAGGGCCGGCAGCCCATTTAAGTGATGATAAAGGTACTTTTCTATCACTTCGGAGGGAGCGGCGTACGGCGCCACTTGTACTTGCCACGCACAACTGTTTGTTCCCGCGAGGTCTTCGAAGGCCGTACGGAATTGCCTAGATTGGAACCCATCGGAGCCACCGGCCCGATCGGCGGCGAGGCCGACTCAACTTACATCGAGGTTCAAAATGAGCACAGCACAGAAAGTCGTAGTCATCACGGGCGCATCGCAAGGCATTGGCGCCGAACTGGTCAAGGCATTCCGCGAGCGTGGCCACCGCGTCGTGGCGACGGCGCGCAGCATTAGGCCGTCCGACGATCAGGACATCCTGACGGTCGCCGGCGATATCGCCGATCCGTCCACGGCGCGTCGCGTCATCGCCGAAGCCGTTGCCAGGTTCGGCCGTGTTGACACGCTGGTCAACAACGCCGGCGTCTTCGTCGCCAAGCCGTTCACCAGCTATACGGACGAGGATTACGTCGCGATGACGGGCGTCAACCTGACGGGCTTCTTCCATATCACGCGGCTGGCCATCGCCGAGATGGAGAAGAACCGCAGCGGCCACGTGGTCAGCATCACCACTAGCCTGGTCGACCATGCCATCAACGGCGTGCCGTCGGTGCTGGCGTCGCTGACCAAGGGCGGCCTGAACGCCGCGACCAGGTCGCTGGCCATCGAGTATGCAAAGGCCGGCATTCGTGCCAACGCGGTGGCGCCCGGCATCATCAAGTCGCCCATGCATGCACCGGAAACCCATGAGGCGTTGGGCGCGCTGCATCCGATGGGGCATATGGGCGAGATGCGGGACATCGTCAATGCGGTCCTGTACCTCGACGCCGCGCCCTTCGTCACCGGCGAGATCCTGCACGTTGACGGCGGCCAGAGCGCCGGGCATTGAGCGGGCCCGTCAGGTCTGCCCCCGCTTGGGCGCCACCCGTGGCATTATCGACATGATGCTGGTGGTGGCCCGGGGAGTGGGCATGCCGCGCGCGTTGGCGCGAGTCGCCAGCTCCGCAACTGCTTGCCAGTCCTTCATGCCATGCAGCACAGCATAGCGGCTGTTCGCTGGCAATCGCGCCGGGACGATGCAAATGGACGCACATATCGACCGCATCCTGATCGTCGATGACGACCGGGAGATCCGCGAGCTGGTCTCGACCTATCTCACCAAGAACGGCCTGCGTGTGACCGTGGTGCCGGATGGCCGGTGCATGCGATCGTTCGCTCGACGACGCACCTGGTCTTGCCTCGACCGCTGCAGTGCGGTTCGCCGCGACGAGCGATCTAGGTCGCAATGCCAGCGGCGGTGTTGTCACGTTGCGGTGGCTGAACACAATGCAAGCAAGGGCGGCGCATCGCTCAGAAGACGGTGGACGGATTTTGGGTGAGGCCGGTCAAAAGACGCCATGCATCGAACCGTGCGGCGAGTTGTTTTCGGTAGAGTGATGCCCGTAGCAGATGCCGCTTGAGCGCGAAATGCTGCCGGATGGGACCGAAGCTCGACAGGAAAGCCTGCGTGCGCTCAGGAACCCGGAAACCACGCATTCGACGCTCACGTTCACGCGTGGGCTGATGGCTGTTTTCGGCGCGGTTATTGACCCGAGCACTGGCTTTGACGAAGACGTGCCTGACGCTCGCCAGTTCGGGAATCTCAGCCTTCGCCGCCGGATAGTTGCGCAACTGGTCAGTGACAATCTTGCGCGGCACCTCAGGACAGGCCGCCAGTACGCGTTTGAAGAACCGTTTTGCCGCAGCCTTGTCGCGCCGCTTCTGCAGCAGGATATCAAGTTCGGCGCCGTGCTGATCGACTGCCCGCCACAACAGATAAGGCTCGCCGCGCAGCATCACAAACACCTCGTCGAGGTGCCAGGTCGAACCCGGCTTGCGACGGGCAGCTTTGAGGCGATGTGCGAAGCCCGAACCGAATTTGTCGCACCATCGGCGGATCGTCTCGTAGCTATCGATGATGCCGCGTTCAAACAGCAACTCTTCGATATCACGCAGGCTCAACTGAAACCGGAAATACCAGCGCACGGCACAGCTGATGACCGCCGCCGGGAATCGGTGGCCATGATAGAGCGATTTTGTCTTTTTCATTGCACGATCTTACGCGACCATGCCGGTAACGTGACAGAGCCTTCGGCACATAGCCATCGGCGGCCAACGGCCGCAACCGTTCTACCGTCCGCGCGGTCAGTGCGTAATTCTGCTTGGCGCGCGCGATCTGTTCGGATGCCACGGACGCCGTGCCACGCTCCGTGCCGATGGTGCGTCGCCGCGTGCCCAGCATCGCGCGGGCGAGGTCCGCATCGAGCGAGGCGTCGTCCGAAGCGGGATAGCGGACGGTGCGTTCGTACGCGTAGACCGACAGGAGGACGATCAGCTTTCCGAGCAGCGGTCCGCGGCGGACACCGGCCATTCTCATAGGATGTGCCCCGTACCGAGGAGCCAGACGATCTCGGCGATCATCAGGCCAATTGCCGTGTTGACGAGCAGCGGGAAACCGAGAATATCCGCCCAGCCCGTGGCGATGAGGATGCGCCAGGCAACGATGGCGCCCGCGATGCCAATCACGGCGCTCAGCAGCCAAAGCGGGAAATAGGCTCTAGACAGGCCTATGGACGGGGCGCCGGCACAACCAGACAGCGAAGCGGCCAACGCGACGAGCGCAAGCGAGCGTGCCATGGAATCGGGGGGCGGAATCGGTTCACGCAATATAGCAGTGCCGATTCCGGATTGTCCAAGGGGGCTCGGTGGATTGGCAACGCGGTGGCTTCGGTCAGCCTTGCCAGCGGGGGGCAGGCCGTGATACCGGCGTGGCGGCGATTCGAGGCGGTCTTGGGTGCGCCAGTCAGATGGCCTGCTGGCGGGTCAATCGGGCACGGCAATGGATGCAGGCATCGCGCACCATGAAATTCACGAGCGTCGGCGAGACGCCGAGTTCCGAAGCAATATCCTTCTGCGCCATGCCCTGCACGCGGCACATCTCGAACGCGCGTTGCGTGCGCTCCGGCAGTTCGGCCAGCGCGCCCATCAGCGCGCACAGCGCTTGGCGATCCCGGACGATGATGTCGGGCAGCGTGGCCGGGGAGGGCGCGTTGACGCCTTCGTCCTCCGGCGCCATCCATTTCTGTTCCAGCGACTGCCGTCGGTACGTGTCGATCGCCAGGTTTCGAACGATCTGGAACAGGTAGCTGAGACGGCTGCGGATCGACGGCTCGTCCGTCATGGTGCGCAAGCGCAGGAAGGCGTCCTGCACCACGTCTTCGGCCTGGTCGCGAGAACCCACGATGCGGGCCGCGGCACCCACCAGCGCACGTCGATTTGCCACGAAAAGCCCCAACAGCGTGTCCGCGCCAAGGGCGGGCGTCAGACTGGTGCCAATTTCGGTTAAGGGAATCACGGAGGCGGCTCCTTGAATTGGTGCAGTGCGGAGCAGGTACGTTAATAAGAATGAGAATGATAGTCAATTAATAAAAAAGTAACCCTGTTGTTAGTAAAGATGAAATTTTTATCACGATTTCGGGATGTGAAAGCCATTAAATTTCTCCCTTGCTCACTCGTCCAGGCTGCGGTTGATACGCCTTGGCAGCCACGTGACGCATCGGCTGGCCCCTCTAAATAGATACGCTCGCCGTTCGTCATGGTCTTAATGGAGATTCGATTCGCCCCGGGCGTGCCGCCCCTCACATCTCTTCCCAGTCCGATGCCGAGCGTCGCGCTGTGGCAGTTGCATCTCGACGGGAAAAGCGCCTCAAGGGGCATATTGATCGAGTGCCTGAACGCCGAAGAGCAAGCCCATGCGGCGAATCTTCGGCTGCAATCCGACCGACTGCGCTACGCCGCCACCCGCGCCGCACTGCGCGCGCTGTTGGGGCGTAGGCTTGGCCTGCCTGCCGATTCCCTGCGCTTTGAAACCGGCCCGCACGGCAAGCCATGGCTAGAAATTTCGGCGGCCCCGGGATTCAACGTGTCGCATGCGGGAAATTTCGCGTGGATCGCCCTGGCGGAGGGCGGCGGG